>CACMTV010000001.1 GCA_902616675.1 uncultured Pelagibacteraceae bacterium
TGAATTTTTTTTTGTCAAAAAATTGTAATTAATTTTTTTATTTAAATTATTTACGATAAATTTTTTTTCATTTCTTATCTCCCCTAAAAAACTAACTAAACTAATTTTTTTTACAAATGATGCACATAAATTAGCTACATAGCCTATACCTCCGATAAACTTAATATCATTTTTTTTCTTTACTACCATCATTGGTTCTTTACCCGATTTTCCTATTGCTTCGGTAGTAATGTATTTATCAATTATTGTTTCACCTAAAAGTAAAACTTTTTTATTCTTTATTTGTTTTATATTTTCAAAAATTTTACTTATTTTAAAATCTTTTCTTATTACGTTTATAAATTGTTTACAATCCTCACTAAAATTTTGTAAACCATAATCATTAATTGTTTTGCTTGAGCTAAAACTTTCTTCTTTAATAACAGAAAATTTTCCTCCCACAGATTTTAAGGCTTTTATTTCTAAATCAAGATTTCTATCTTTTTTTTTAGTAACGTTTTGATAATCTAATCCTTTGCAATAAATATTTGGCCTTAAGTTCTTAATTATTCTTTCAGAAGTAGGTGCGTTACTAATACAAACAAAGTTTATACAATTTATTTCTTTTAAAAAGCCTATCCTATCCTTAATTTTAAAGGCTGGTCTGCCTGGACCTTTGTTGACAAATTTATCCTCGGTTACCGATACAACTAAAATATCACCAAGTTTTTTTGCGGCCTTAAAATAATTAATATGTCCGATATGCAAAAGATCAAAAACACCATGGCATAAAATTATCTTTTTTTTTTTATATTTATTTTTAAGTAATTTTATTTGATTATAATCTAAAATTTTATTCACTTTTATTTTAAGTGTTTATTTATTTTTTTTTATATCTAATATTGCAAATAATAACAACTTTATAAAATAATTTATGAAAAGAAAACCTGCAGCATTTTTAGATAGAGATGGTGTAATTAACTACGACTATGGCTATATACATAAGTATAAAGATTTCAAGCTCAGGCCAGGTGTAATTAGAGGTTTGCGATATCTTAAAAAAAATAAATTTAAAATATTTATTGTTACTAATCAATCGGGAATAGCTAGAGGATTCTTTACCGAAAAAGATCTTAAATTATTACATAAAAAATTTAGAAAGGATCTTTTAATTAAAAAAATTAAGATCGATGAAATAAAATATAGTCCCTATCATCCAAAAGGTATAATAAAAAAATTTGCAAAGAATCATAAAACTAGGAAACCTGAAAATTTAATGATTAAACAGTTGCTTAAAAAATGGCCAATAGATATTAAAAAAAGTTTTATGATAGGCGATAGATTGTCTGATAAACAATGTGCCAAAAAAAGTAAGTTATTTTTTGAATTTACAAAAGGAAATTTTTACTTTCAGGTAAAAAAAATTTTAACAAAAATTTAAAATTTATCTCACTTTATTTAATTTTATTAAATCACAAATACTTAAAAGCCATGTTTGATGAGTGTTTTCAATATGGTTATAAATATTACTGTCTACCCACAAATTTAAGTCACCAAGTTTTGATAGGGGATTGTTTTTTTTATTGCCAGTGAAAGTAATTATCTTCAAAACTCTTTTTTTCTTTGCTGCTTTACAAGCATTAATCATATTTTTAGATCTACCACTTGAAGAAATTAAAATCAAAATATCATTTTTATCTGCATAATGCTCAATTGTTTTACTTATCCAATTCTCAAAGCCATAATCATTTGCAAAACAGGTTATTAAATCTGCTTCATTAAAATTCATTGCTGATACCTTTGCATTCTTTGTCAAGTCAACACTAAAATGGCTTGCGATAGCTGCGCTACCCCCATTTCCAAATACAAGAATTTTTGATTTATTTTTTTTTGACATCATGATCAATTTTTTTATCTTTAAAATCTTATCAAATATTTCTTTGTTTGGAATTATCTTCGAGCTCAAAACCTTTAAATAATTTTCTAATCTTTTAATTTCTGACATATAAATTTTATACATAACATTTTGTTATATTGTAAGACATTAATTTTATTTCTAATTTAAATTTATTAGAACCTAAGCCCTTAGTGTTTAGTAAACGCATCTGGATAGTTGGTAAAATATTCATTTGAAATTGGAATCATTACTGCACTTTCTATAACAGCTCCAGCTTCCCTTCTTTTCTCAGTAAGTTGATTATCATCCCTAAAAGCTTGGAGTGCTTCCATGTTTGGAAATTGCATTACTGTGTGTAGTTTTGATGGATCATCTTTTTGTGTGCCTGCAAAAATAAACTTGATTCCATGTTCTTTTAATTTTTCGTCCTGAGCATAAACCATCTCTTTCCAGGTTTTAAATCCTTTAGTGATTGTAATTTCACCTTTGACAAGTATTCCCATATTTACCTCCTTATTTATATTTTAAAAAATTTTTTATTTTTTTTCATCTTCGGTTGGCTGTTCTTCTTGAGGCTCAGGTTTAACTTCCTCTTGAGTTGGCTGTTCTTCTTGAGGCTCAGGTTTAACTTCTTCTTGAGTTGGCTGTTCTTCTTGAGGTTCAGCTACGGCTTCTTTTCTAAAATCTCTTCTAGGGCTATCAGGTGTTCTAGTTACGCTTCTTGATGACAAATTATCTCGTTGTCTAAAATAAAAATAAGCACCTATCGAAATAACTAGTATTGAACCAAATATATATAGAGCTAACATCAAATAATTTGTTCCTGAATCTTTTGAGCTGTCTATTTCTTCACTTGCTTCCTGTGCCTTTGCTTCGGCTTGAGCCTTCGCTTCTGCTGCAGCTTGTGCCTCTGCTGCTGCTTTAGCTTCTGCTTCTTCTTGAGCTTTTGCTTTAGCTGCTGCTTTAGCTTCTGCTTCTTCTTGAGCTTTTGCTTTAGCTGCTGCTTTAGCTTTAGCTTCAGCCTGAGCTTGTGCTTCAGCTTCAACCTCTTCTTCAGTTGGTTTCTTTTCAGAAGAATCTTTGACTATAATCTCTGTTTTTTTATTTCCCTCACTAACCTTAGGTTCAGTATTGAAAACTCCAGTTGCTAAAATAACTGAGACAATAGCAACAAGTATTAAGTTCATAATTTACTATCCTATCACAAAGTCACTCCTAATTTTCTTCTAATTTCTATATTTTGCAATCATTACTTTGTTGGTATATAAGGATTTTAGAGACTGGGTTAAGGGTACATGGCAACAATGGGTTGAAAGGCATCTGAAAACAAAACGTCATTGATAATGAAAAAAAAATTTTTATTTTTAATTTTATTTATTTATTGCGTTTCTTGCGCTAACCCGACAATTGTCAATGTTATTGGACCAAATGATAATAATTTAAGTTGTGAGGAGTTAAGCAATGAAATTACATTGGCAAATAAATATGCCGATGAAGCCAAAGAGGCAAAAAAAATGGATAAACCTCACAATATTGGGGCAATATTATTTTTTTTACCAGGATATGGAGTATCAATGAAAAATATAGATCAAGCAGTTACTGCAGCAGCAAAAAGAGCTGAACATTTGAATAATATTAAAGAGAAAAAAAACTGTTGAAATTAGTCGCATTGATTTAGAGAAATAATTATTTAAAATTTAATAATGGAAATAGTTATTATAATTGTTGTTTTATTCTTAATTTATTATCTTTTAAGACCAACCTCAAAAGAAGAGTTAAAGAGATTTAAAGATAAAGATAATTGGTCAAATATGGGTTTTTAAAAAATATATTTGTCCCCTAAATAAAATAACAATCCCAAAGCTATTCCAGTCAAAATCCAAAAAATTTTATCTTTCATTTATCAGTTTTTCTAAATTAGGTTTAAAATATTTTGGCCCCTTCATCACTTTGCCAAACTCATTGTAAATAGGCTTTCCGTCCGCTCCAAGTTTGCTCATGTTGGAATTCTGCACTTCTTGGAAACATTTATCTAAATCTATACCAAACGCATGTCCTGCGCCATAGGTTACGTAAAGAATATCTGTTAAAGCATCTGCAACTTCTTTAATATTTTTTTCCTTAATTGCAACCTTAAACTCCTCAAGCTCTTCAGCAATCAAGTCATATCTGAGCTTAACGATTTTTTCTTCTGGAAATTTCGCCTTATTATTAACTTCTTGACCAAAAGTTTTCATAAATTTTCCCACTTTTTCAAAATTGCTCATATTTCCGCCTTTATATTTTTTTAAATTAAATATAAATATAATATATCATAGAATCATTAATGAAGTATAGAAACGAATTTGATAGTGTAGGTAAAATTAGAGTTCCTGATGATAAGTATTGGGGAGCTTCAACTGAGAGATCTAACAAATACTTCAACATTGGTGATTTTTTAGTCAGACCTATTGTTATACACTCTATAGCGGTAATTAAAAAGGCTGCTGCTATTGTTAATAAAAAAAATGGCGACTTAAATTCTAAAATTTCAAAATACATAATTAAAGCTGCGGATGAAGTTATTAAAGGTAAATTAGATGAACATTTTCCTTTAAAGGTTTGGCAAACTGGTTCGGGAACACAGACTAATATGAATGTTAATGAAGTTATTTCTAATAGGGCCATAGAAATGCTTGGTGGTAAACTTGGGACGAAAAAACCTGTACATCCAAACGACCATGTTAATAAATCACAATCTACTAACGATGTTTTTCCATCTGCGATGCATATATCAATTGCTTTAAAAACTACTCAAAAATTATTACCCTCTCTTAAAATCTTAGAAAATGAAATATTTAAAAAAGTTAAAAAATTCAAAAAAATCGTCAAAGTTGGAAGAACACACCTACAAGACGCTACTCCGATAACGCTGGGGCAAGAATTTTCAGGTTATCATTCACAATTAAAACAATGTATTTCTAGAATTGAAAAAGCCCTTGAAGAAATTTATTTTCTTGCCCAAGGTGGAACTGCTGTAGGTACAGGATTAAATACAAAAAAAAAATTTGACATTAAAATAGTAAAAGAAATAGCTAAAATAACAAAACTTCCTTTTAAACCAGCTAAAAATAAATTTGCTGCTTTAGCTGCGCATGATGCAATTGTAAATTTTTCAGGTACTATGAATACTACTGCTGTTTGTTTAATGAAGATTGCAAATGATATTAGATTTCTTGGTTCAGGACCTCGGGCAGGTTATGGAGAATTAATTTTACCTTCTAATGAACCTGGCTCTTCTATTATGCCAGGTAAAGTTAATCCAACACAGTCTGAGGCTGTGACTATGGTTTGTGTAAAAGTTATTGGAAACCATAATGGAATAACAATGGCTGGTTCTCACGGTCACTTTGAATTAAATGTTTTTAAACCTTTAATAATTCACAATATTCTTCAATCAATTGAAATAATGGCGGACTCTTCTAAAACTTTCGCTCTTTATTGCGTTAAAGGAATTAAAGCAGATACAAAAAGAATAAAAAATCTTCTAGACAATTCTTTAATGGTCGTCACTGCATTGGCGCCAAAAATTGGTTATGACAATGCAGCTAAAATTGCTAAAGCTGCTCATAAAAATGGAACTACATTAAAAGAGGAAGTTTTAAAGACAAATTTAATTACAGAGGAAGAGTATAAAAAGATTATGGATCCTCTTAAAATGACTAGACCAAAATAAATCAATTAAATCTTTAAAAAATAATGTCTTCTAAAGAAAAATTATTAGATAATTTAAACGTCGAACAAAAAAAAGCTGTATTAGATACAGAAGGACCAAACTTAATTGTTGCTGGTGCTGGATCTGGAAAAACTCGAGTATTAACTACTAAGCTCGCCTATATAATTAGTCAAAAAAGAGCCTGGCCTAATCAAATCTTATGTGTAACTTTTACAAACAAAGCTGCCAAAGAAATGCAAAATAGAGTTCTCAGTTATATTAAAGGGCAAAATAGTGCAGTTCCTTGGTTAGGAACTTTTCATTCTATTAGTGTAAAATTTTTAAGAAGACATGCAGAAGCAATAGGTTTCAAAAGTAATTTTACAATTTTAGACACTGATGATCAAAAAAAATTAATTAGAAAAATTTGTGAAGCTGAAAACATTGATGCAAAAAAGATATCACCACAATTTATTATTTCTTTTATAGATAATTGGAAAAATAAAGGTTTGATGTACGAGGATGTTAAAGTGAAAAAGAGTAATTCACTTGAAACACAAATTCTGAAAGTTTATTCCATTTACCAAAAAAAAACTCAAGATTTAAACGCCATGGACTTCGGTGACTTAATTTTATTAACTGTAAAATTATTTGAAAATAATAAAGATATTGCAGAAATATATCGTAAAAATTTTAAATATATTTTAGTGGATGAATATCAAGATACCAATTTTATTCAAAATAAGTGGTTAAATTTGTTAGTAAACTCAAATCAAAATATATGTTGTGTTGGAGATGATGACCAATCTATTTATAGCTGGAGAGGTGCAGAAATTAAAAATTTTTTAACTTTTGACAAAATTTACCCAAATTGTAAAGTTTATAAATTAGAGCAAAATTATCGGTCAACAAAAAATATTTTAGAAACTGCGTCTGGTCTTATTTCTAATAATAATAGTAGAGTAGGCAAAAAGCTTTGGTCATCTGGAACCGATGGTGAACTTGTAAAATTAAATTGTTATAGTAACGGAAAAGATGAAGCTGAAGGTGTAAGTGATATTATTGAAAATAAAATCAAAAAAACCTATTCACTCAATAACGTTAGTATACTTGTCAGAGCTATTTATCAAACGAGAGAATTCGAAGAGAGATTCTTAAAAATTGGTTTAGGTTATAGAGTTTTGGGTGGAATAAGATTTTATGAAAGAACAGAAGTCAAAGACGCAATAAGTTATTTAAGAATTGTAAACCAAAAATTTGATGATTTAGCATTAGAGAGAGTTATTGGTGCACCAAAAAAAGGTATAGGGGATGCTACTTTAAAAAAAATATATGATTTTGGAGGCAAAAATAAATTATGTTTAGAAGATGCTATTTTAAAATTAATTCAGTCAGATCAATTTAAGCCAAAAATAAAGAAAACATTTTCTGTATTAATTAAAATGATAGAAAAATGGAGAAATGAAGCAAAAACAATTAAACATTATGATCTTTTGAAGTTAATTTTAGATGAGTCAGGTTATTCTGCAACTCTTAAAAATAAAAAAGATTTAGAAAATGAAAATAGATTAGAAAACCTTAAAGAGTTACTAAGGGCAATGCAAGATTATGAAAATTTACAGAATTTCTTAGAGCACGTATCTTTGGCCACATCAGCTGATCAGGAATGGGAAGGTGAAAAAGTAAATTTGATGACTATGCATGCAGCTAAAGGTTTAGAGTTTGATGTTGTCTTTTTACCTGGATGGGAAGAGGGTCTATTTCCTCATCAAAAGTCTCTACAGGAGAAAGGTGATTTTGCTTTAGAGGAAGAAAGAAGGTTGGCTTATGTTGGTATAACAAGAGCAAAAAAAGAAGCTTTTCTATCTTTTGCTATGAGAAGAGCTTATCAAGGAGACTGGATGGATGCATTGCCATCAAGATTTATTAATGAATTACCAGAAAATAATATAGAAAAAAATGAAATTATAGAAAAAGAAAAAGTTGATGATTTTGATTTTAACCAAGATAATTCACTAGAACTAGGCAATGAATATCGAAGTCCAGGATGGGATAGGCTTAAAAAAAGATTAATCAAATGGAAAAAATAAAAAAGCTTAAAAATAAATTAAAAAAATATAATTTAGATGGATATTTAATTCCTAAAAATGATGAGTATTTTAATGAATATGTGCCTTTACAACGAGACTATTTACGATACATCTCAAATTTTTCAGGCTCATACGGTTTAGCATTAATTCTTAAAAAAAATAATTTTTTATTTGTTGATGGAAGATACACGGTCCAAGCTAATATTCAAAGCGGAAGAAATTTTGAAGTCTTAACTTTACCAATTAATAAAAATATTAAAATTTTTAAAATAAAGAATAAAAAAATTGGTTTTGATCCTAAGCTATTTACTGAGAGTTTTATTGAACAATTTTCAAAAAAACTTGGAATTGAGTGTATTGCGATAAACGAAAATTTAGTTGGGTTTATTAGAGAGAAGAAAAATAAAATGATTAAAAAAAAAAAATTTTATACTTTAGATAAATCTATTACCGGTGAAAACAGTTTACATAAAATTAGAAATTTAAAAAAATATTTTTATAAAAATAACATTGATATGATGCTTATAACATCAACTGAAAATATTGCATGGCTACTGAATATAAGAGGATTTGACTCTGAATACTCACCTATTCCTAATTGTGTTCTTGTAATGGATAAAAAAATGAGAATTTTTTTATTTTGTAATTTGAAAAAAATTGAAAAAAAATTGAAAAAAAAACTAAATTTTATTTATTTTCTTGAAATAGATGAATTGGAAAATTTTTTACAAAGAATAAGAGGTAATAATTTCTTGTTAGATGATCTAACTTGTTCAATTTTTTATAAAAATATTATTAAAAGAAACAATTTCGTATTAAAAAATACAGATCCTATTTACTTTTTTAAGTCACAAAAAAATAAAATCGAGATAAAAAATACAAAAAAAGTTCATGAATATGACGGTGCAGCATTAACAAAATTTCTTTTTTGGATACAAAAAAACTTTAAAAAAGAAAAAATTACTGAGTTGATAGCACAACAAAAACTCTTAAATTTTAAGAAAAAGTTTAAAAAATTCCAATATCCCAGTTTTCCCACTATATCAAGCACTGGTCCCAATGGAGCAATAGTGCATTATAATGTATCACAAAAAACTAACAGAGTTTTAAAGAAGGGCAGTATTTATTTAGTTGACGCTGGAGGGCAATATCACTTTGGCACTACTGACGTTACTAGAACAATTTCATTAGATAATAAAAATAAAAAGATCAAAGAAATTTTTACTAGAGTCTTAAAAGGTCATCTTAATTTATCTAACTTTAAAATTAAAAATAATACTACAGGATCGATATTAGATAAAGTTGCTAGAAAATATTTAAAAACTAAAAAATTGGATTATGCTCATGGAACAGGTCATGGAGTTGGTTTTTTTTTAAATGTTCACGAGGGGCCCCAGTCAATTTCAAAGTCAAATAAAGTCAAGTTAAAGCCAGGAATGATACTTTCTAATGAACCTGGATATTATGAAAAAGGTAATTTTGGATTACGTATTGAAAATTTAATTTATATCAAAAAAAACAAAAACGGGATGAAATTTGAAAATTTAACTTATGCTCCTATAGATAAAAGTCTTATTATTAAAAAACTATTGAATAAAAAAGAAATATACTGGCTCAATAGTTACCACAAAAAAGTTTTTAAAGTTCTTAAAAAATACATGAATAAAAAAGAATTAATTTTATTAAAAAAGTCTTGCTCAAATATTTAAAAACTTATACCACTCGTTTTCAGAATAAATTTTAATTTTTAGTTCTTTTGCCTTATCAATTTTTTTCTTTGTAGGTTTAGAGTTTCCAACCACTAAAATATTTAATTTTTTTGAAACTGTTCCTAATACTTTTCCGCCTAAATTTTCAGTTAAAGTTTTTGCCTCTGATCTACTAATTTTTTCAAAACCACCGGTGAACATTACATTTATTTTGCTTAACTTTCCTTTAATATTTATTTCTTTGAAATTTTGTATATTTAATTTTGTTATTAAATTTTTAACAATTTCAACATTTTTATTATTGCTGAAAAAATTTTTTAAAGAAATAATTTGAGTTTCACCTATCCCATCCAAATCTTTTAAATTATCTAATAATTCTTCTTTATTAGTTTGCTCCAGCATTTTAGAGAACTGGTTAACGGATTTAAAAAAACTAGCCAAAATTTTAGCATTTTCTTGTCCTATATGCCTTATACCTATTGAATAAATAAATCTATTCAAAGAAATATTTTTCGCTTTTTCAATGGCTGATTTAAGATTTTTAACTGAAAGATCACCCCATCCTTCTAATTTTATTATCTTATTGAAGTCTAATTCAAATATATCTGAAGGATTTTTTATAAGTTTTAATTTCCAAAATTGATCAATAACTTTTTTACCCAATCCGTCAATATTAAAAGCTTCTTTAGAGACAATATGTTTTAATCTTTCTATAGCTATATAGGAACAATCATAACCTTTAGTGCATCTTCTTACAGCATCTTCTTTTTTAGTAGATAAATTGAACTCCTTTTGAATTTTACTTCCACACAAACATTTGTCTGGGAAAATATATTTTTTAGAATTCTTTTTTCTTTTATTAACATCAACAGAAACTACTTGTGGAATTACATCTCCAGCTCTTTGTACAATTATAGTATCTCCTACTCTAACATCTTTTCTATTTATTTCGTCTTCATTATGTAAAGTGGCATTAGATACTACAACACCTCCGACCGTAACAGGTTCTATTTTAGCTACAGGAGTTATAGCGCCCGTTCTTCCAACTTGGATCACTATGTTCTTTATTTTTGAAATAGCTTTTTCAGATGAAAATTTGTAAGCAGTAGCCCATCTAGGTGAATTTGAGGTGTTACCTAATCTTTTTTGTAAATTTAAATCGTCGACTTTAAAAACAATTCCGTCAATGTCGTAATCCAGCGAAGATCTTAGTGACTCAATATTTTTGTGATGTTTTTCAATTTCTTCAATACCATTTACTAAAGCATTGTAAGGATTAACGTTAAAGCCCCATTTTTTTAATTTTGAGATAAATTCTGATTGAGTCTTATATGTCATGGGATCTACAATACCAAAACCATAGGCAAAAAATTTTAGGGGTATTTTTTTTGTTTCTTTTGGATTCTTTTGTCTTAAAGAACCGCCAGCGGCATTTCTTGGGTTAGCAAAATTTTTATTTAATTTTTTAAAATCTCTTTTACCTATGTAGACTTCCCCTCTTATTTCTAACAATTTAGGAAGTTTATTATCAGATAATTTTTTTGGTATTTGAGTAATAGTTTTGAGATTCTCTAATATATCCTCCCCTGTTGATCCATCACCTCTTGATAAACCTTTTGTTAAAATTCCATTTTCATAAGTTAACGATGCAGAAATACCGTCTATTTTTAATTCAGAAGAAAAATTAAAATTTTTATTTTTAATATTTAAATAATTTGAAATTTTACTTATAAAGTCATTCATCCCCTTGGCATCAAAGGTATTTGAAAGAGAAAGCATGGGTATGGCGTGTTTGATTTTTTTAAATTTTTTTGTGACTGGTGCACCCACCCGGTCCTGAATAGGTTTGTTATCTTTCAAATAAGTGAAGCTATTTTCTAATTCGATAACTTCATTTTTAACTTTATCATATTTAGAATCAGATACTAAAGGAGAGTCTAAATTAAAATAATGATGATTATATTTTAATAATAGTTTTTTTTGTTTTTTATACAATTTTTGTATATCTTGTTTTTTCATTTTTGAAGAATTTTATCTATCGTTCTTTTAACTAAACCCTTTTCCTCTTTTCTAGATTTTTTTTCTAACTGAGATCGCTCTTTTTTGTAGTCTTTATTTAATAACGAATAAGAATTTTCATACCATTTGCTAGAATTATAATTGTAACCTAGAATTTTAGCTGTTTTTTCAGCTTCACCGATTAAACCTAGGTTGTAATAGATTTCTACTAACCTGTGCAATGCCTCTTCTACGTAAATAGTCTCATCGTAATCTTTTATTACAATTTTTAATCTGTTAATCGCAGGAATCCATTTTTGTGTTTCAATATAATATTTAGCGACATAAATTTCTTTAGCTGCTAACTGATTTTTGATTAAATCTAATTTAAATTTTAAATCAAGTGTATAATCAGTATCAGGATAATTTTTGATATAAGTTTCGATTAACTTTTTTGTTTTTAAAAGTGGATTTAAATCTTTTTTTTCATCAAGTATTTGTTCGTAATTAGATAAGGCTATTAAATAAGAAGCATATTGTACATTTTTATCGGCTGGGTATTTTCTCAAAAAATTTTCTAAAGATGAAATTGCTTCTTCATGAAAATTAATAACATAGTAACAATAACTTGACATTAACAATGCTTTTGCTGAATGTTCTACTACTGGTAAAATTTTTTCTGCTTCTGAAAACTTATTTGCAGCAAAAAAGAAGTCGCCATTGTCCATCGCATCTAATCCCTCTTTATAAATTTCATACGATAGATTTTGATCAGGAGGTTTATTAGATAATTCCTCTTTTTTAGAACAATCTGAAATTAACAAAAAAACGAAAATAATTAAAAATATCTTTTGATACATTTTTAATTCATATCAAAAAAATTATATCAGGTAAATTTTTGTTTTTATACGTTGGCGGCTAGAGGTTTTTTTATATTCTGTTTTTCTTGAGCTTTTGTATTAATTGACTCAATGCTTTTTAATGACCAGTTAGATTTATCTGAGAAAAATTTTAGAAGCAATTTATTCGTCAATGCATGGCCTCCTTGAGAAGTTATTATATGACCAATTATTCTATTTCCTGACAACATTAAATCACCTATGCAATCTAATATTTTGTGATAAACAAATTCGTGTCTATTGCGTAAACCATCGTCATTTAATATTTCATTATCTTTTACAACTATCGCATTATCTAATGACCCACCTTTAGCCAACCCTTTGCTTTTGATAAGATCAATATCCTCATAAAGACAAAAAGTTCTAGAGTTATAAATTTCTGTCAGTTTATCTTGACTTAATTTGAACTCTTTTCGTCTGGTTCTTATTAATGGATTTCCATAAATAATTTCAAAATCAATTATTAAATCATTATTTGAAGGCTCAATCGAAATAAATTTTTCTCCTTCTCTTATTTCTATTTTTTTTTCAACTTTAATAAATTGTCTTAAAGTAGATTGCTCTTTTACACCTACAGCTCTAATGGCTTCTACGAACTCACTTGCTGAACCATCCAGAATTGGAATTTCAGATGAATTTACTTCAATTAAAGCATTATCAATACCCTCTCCATAAAGAGCAGCCATTAAATGCTCGACTGTAGAAACAGTTACTCCGTCTTTATTTGAAATTTTTGTGCAAAGTATTGGTTCTACAACATTTTTAAAATTTGCGTTAATCAAATTATTTTCACTTAAATCAACTCTACAAAATTTTATTCCAAAATTTTCTTTAGCAGGATTTATAACTAAATCTGCATTTAAACCATTATGCAATCCTACTCCTGTAAGTTTAATTGGTCTATTAATTGTTTTTTGGTAAGCAGTTATCATTTTGCTTATATATAAAATCTGGGAGTTTTTCTTAAAACAAAAAATGTTTCAAAAAATAACAATTCTATTCAAATAAACTTGAAAATATCCTTGAAATCCAAGAATTTTTTTTAATTAAAACAGGTATAGCTTCTCTAGCCCATCCTTTACTCAGTAAATCTCCATATATTTTAATAGGTATAAAAGGATCCTCATTAGTTAGATTTTCAATTTCTAATCTACAATTTTTAAAACTATTATGAAAAATATTTTTAAATTTAAAATTAATTTTCTTATCATCAAAATCTAAAAACAAGTCGATTTTATTATCCTTCAAACTATATAAATTTTTATTATGATTGAATATAATATTTATAATCTCTTCAATTCTTGCAGAGGAAATCTCAAGTATATGTTTTAAGCTTATTTTTCTAAAATTATTTTCATTAAAATGTTTTTTATCAACGAGCATATCCTGATCTAAATTTTCAAAATTTGTATTTGATACGATGTCATAGACTTTTTTAATTTCAAGTGAACATACTTTTGAAATATCTTTTAAAATTATATCAGAGCCAAAATTAAATTTTTGAAAAAATGAAAATGCTGAGTCATCAAAAACAATTAATTCGGTTTGATCTTTTTTAATACTGATTTTTATAAAAGTATCCTTTTTTTCTCTATTGCATATTTTAACACCTTCAGTAAAACTTTTAAGAATTATCTTTTTAAGATTGAGATTGCACTTATTAAATAAATTTTTTATATTTTTGATTTCATTGTTGTTCATCATAAAAAAAGTTAATTGATGAGAATAAAAGTCTCCGAAAAGTCCAATTGGTAAATTTTTAGTTAGTTTATTGTCCAAACAATATTTAGTGTTGAAAATATGCATAATTGTTTTGTGCTTTTCAATTTTTTCTAACTTAGACTTTATGTCGTTAAGTATATAAGAAATATCTTCAGATATAATTTGATTTCCATTTAATTTTTTAAATCCGCTCACATTTATACAATCAAGGTTTGTTTCATGAATGATAGCATTAACGTCGGAAAAAATTATGTTAGATCTTTTTTCTATTTTGTTAATTGTTTTTTTTAAATTTTCAACGCAAGCTTCAAAATTTATAATTTTACCCTTATGAAATCCATTTGGTGAAAGTATTTCTTTTTCTAATATTTTAAAGTTTAGTTCTTCATCGTATTCACCAACAGCTATCAAAAAATTATCATTATTTAATTCTACAAAAAGATTTTTTTTTTTTAATTTTTCCATTTAATTTAAAATTAATTGATTTTTTATTCTATAATCGAATATTAAATATTTTTCAAAATTACCTTTTTTATTTAGTTTTAAGTAATTTTCGAGGCTTTTAAAAAAATTTTCTACTGGTAATTTTATTACCTTTTTATTATTTAATATAATATCCCATCGCCCGATATCAAAATAATAAAATGACTTGATTTCTGAAATTGGAAAACCTAATTCATTTAATGCATTATAAATTTTTAAAAAATTTTTTTGCTCCCCAAAAATATTTGGTAATTCTTCCAATACTTCATTTTTAAAAAATCTAATCTCTTCCCCATTTTTAATTAAATAAAATTTGTTTTGCTTATTATTAATTATAGCAATTGTCTCCTTTTCGTGAATTATTATTTGGATTTTTGAAGGATAAACTTTTTTAAATTCTATATAATCAATCAAATCATAATCTTTTAAAATATTTTTAATTTTTTTCTCATCTATTATAAGCAAATTGGTCCCTTGTAATTCATTATAAAACGAATTTCTGATTTTCTTTTTATCTAATATTTTTAAATTTTTTATCTCTATATTTTTAATTTTAAATAATTGAAAACTTGTATCAATATTGTTTGGATTAAATGTTGTTAATGTTAGTAAAAGCAATAGTGAAGAAAAAAAGATTGAAAATTTTCTCATTTATTTATACTTGCATCCATAATCAACTTAAAAATAAGTTTATCGAATGAAATTTTTTTATAACTAGCAATTTCAGGTACTAAAGACAGATCGGTCATTCCAGGTTGTGTATTAATTTCTAAAAGATAAAATTTACCATTAATAAATTTAAAATCTGAGCGTGTTACTCCTCGACATCCTAATATTTTATGAGTTCGCTCCGCGATTTTAAGAACTTCTTCATATTTTTTATTTGGAATATTTGCGGGCATAATATGGTCTGTCATTGCTGACTTGGAGTATTTTGCCTTGTAATCATAGAATTTTCTTTTAGGTTTTAATTCTATTGCTCCTAAAGCAGTTCCATTTAAAACAGCAACCTGAATTTCTTGTCCACCAATAAAATTTTCAATTATTAAATCATCATATGTTTTAAAAAGATCTAGTATATTCTTTTTTAAAATTTTTTGATTTTTACAAATTTTAACACCTATGCTTGATCCTTCGTTGATGGGTTTTGCTACTAGTGGATATTTTATTTTTTTTATTTTTACTATGTGTATTAACCTAGAAAAATTGAAATTATTTTTTTTAATAAATATATATGAAGGTGTTTTAATCTTGTTTTTAATAAAAATTTGCTTTGAAATTAATTTATTCATTGCCTTCATTGAAGACAGTACTCCAGAATGGGTATAGGGGATTTTTGAAAATTCGAAAAAACTCTGAGCATAACCATCTTCGCCCTCCTCTCCATGAAGAGCATTAAAAATAATTTTTGATTTAGTTTTTTTTATTTCTGATAAAGATCTTATTTTAGGATCAAATTTTTCTACCCTAAAACCAAGTCTTTTGATCGCTGCAATACATGCTTTACCTGTTTTTATACTTATTGTTCTTTCTCTTGAATTACCACCTAAAACTACTAAGATTTTTTTTTTATACATTTTTTTTATTTTCACCGATTATTTTTAATTCAAGATCCAATTTGATTTTATGTTTATCAAATACTTTTTGTCTAACTGTATTAATTAATTTTTCAATATCCTCTGATGATGCTCCACCTTCATTAACAAAAAAGTTACAATGTTTTTCAGATATTTTAGCCTTACCGAATGATAAAAGGTTACAATTAGAATCTTTTATCAATTCCCATGCTTTTTTATTTTTTGTATTTTTAAAAGTGCTTCCACAAGTTTTAATTTGACTTGGCTGCGAGTCCTTTTTTTCTTTTGAATATTTTTTTATTTTTTTATTTATTAAGTTTCCATCGCCATTTTTTGCATGAAACCTAGCAGAAAGAAATATTAAATCATCGGGTAAATTATTGCCACGGTAAATAAATTTTATTTTATCTCTTTTTATTTCTATTAAATTTCCTTTTAAATCTATTGCTTGAACTGAAATTAAAATATCGGAGATTTCATTTCCATAGCAACCACTGTTCATTTTTATAGTTCCTCCCACTGATCCCGGAATACAAGACAAGAATTCAAAATTAACAATTGAATTTTCAGCAGCGTATCTTGATAAATTTTTATCTAAAGTAGCTGCCCCAACCTCCAAAATATTTTTTTCAATCTGTTTTATATAAGAAAATTTAGGGCTTAATTTAATTACTACTCCACTAAATCCTCCATCCCTTATCAAAGTGTTTGATCCTGCTCCTAAACATGTAATTTCAAGAGAATTGTTAATGTAGTTAAGAAAATTTTTTAATTGTTCAATACTTTCTGGTTTAAATAAAATGTTAGCTGGTCCACCTAAATTAAACCAGCTATACTTTGATAAATCTTCTTGAAAAAAAATATTTTTTCCAAATTTTTTAATTAACTCACTTTTTTTAAAGTTCATAAATATTGTTTTAAATTTCTCATCCAATGTGATATCGACCCCGCCCCCATACCAATAATAATCTCGTTTTTCATTAAATTTTTTTTAAAAAAGTTTTTCAAATTTTCTTCATCTTTTATGACAATTACATTTACATCTGAGTTAACCGAAATCATTCTTGCAAATTTCAACATATCAAATTTTTTGTTTATTTTTTCTCCAGCAGCGTAAATGGGACATAAAACTACCCTGTCAGAAAATTTAAACGATTTTGAAAATTCCTCTTTTAAAAAATTTACTCTACTATATCTGTGAGGTTGGAAAACTGATGTAATTTTTTTTTTATTAGCGACATTTTTTATACTCTCTAACACTGAATAAATTTCAGTTGGATGGTGAGCATAATCATCATAAAATTCATTATTATTCTTTTCAAATATCTTAGTCATTCTTCTCTGTACTCCTGTAAATTTTAATAAAGCCCTTTTAATAATTTTAATTTTAATACCTAAATTAAGACACACGCTTATAGCCGCCACAGAATTTAAAATATTATGTTTACCAATTAAATTTAAAACTATATTTTTAATAATTTTTCTTTTTCCTAAAAAATTTTTTACAACAAGATCAAATTTGCAATTATTTATATTATATTTGGGCTTTATAATTTGATAATCTGATAAAGAGCTAAAACCATAAGTTAATATGTTTTTTGTTTTAATTTTTCTTTTAATCTTTTTTATATTTTTATCATCAATACAAATTATACATTTTCCGATTGGTGGAGTTTTATTTATAAACTTAATGAAACAATTTTCTAATTTTTTGTAATTTTTATAGAAATCAATATGCTCTTTATCAATATTTGTTACAATCGAATAGTTAATTGGAAGTTTTAAAAAACTGCCATCAGACTCATCCGCCTCTAGAACTGCCCAATCTCCTTTTCCCAATTTAGCATTATTTTTTAAAGAATTGATAACTCCTCCATTAATAATTGTAGGGTCTAATTTAGACTCTAGAAGTATTTTTGAAACTAAAGACGTTGTAGTAGTTTTCCCGTGTGAGCCAGAAATAATAATATTTTTTTTCAAAGAAACTATATTGGAAAGCATTTCGACCCTTTCATATATTGGTAATTTTTTTTTATTAGCTTCTCTAATTTCTGGATTATTATCTCTAATAGCCGAAGATTTTACTAATATTGTTGCTTCCCTAATATTTTTTTTTTTCTGGCCTAGAAAAAATTTTATTCCTAATTTTTTACAATTTTCAATATTTTTATTCATGTTAGTATCACTGCCTTGAACCTTGAAGCCCATAATTTTCATAATTTGTGCTAGCCCACTCATACCTATACCGCCCACACCAATAAAATGAATAACCTCTTTTTGGCCAATATTAATTTTCATAAAATAGTTTTGTTATTTCTTTATTTACAATTACAAAAACATTTTTGTCAGAATGTTTTTTCTGATTTGTTTCTATAGTTTTTAACATTGATTTATCCTTATGTATTAATTCAAGCAAATTAAATAGCTTGTTTTTTATATCTTTTTCTTCAACTAATAAACTAAACCCTTTTTCACTAAAATATTGAGCATTTTTTAACTGGTGATTCTCGGATGATGAAGCAAGTGGTATCGAAATTATGGGAATTCTACAGTTTAAAAATTCAGCTAGTGCTGAAGATCCAGCCCTACTAATAACTAAATTTGTTAAATTATAATATTTTAAAACATCAAAGGTGAAACTAAAAAGCTCGCAATTAATTTTATTTGCATCATATATTTTTTGCAGTTCTATCTTTTGTTCGTCTAAACATTGCTGATAAACTTTAAAATTAATATTATTTTTCTTTAAGGCGATAAATATATCAGGTAATTGTTCAGCAAATATCTTTGCAGCCTGACTTCCTCCTAAAACTAATAAATTTAAATCATTAAATTGTTTTGCCTCACTGATTCTAGAATAATTAAGAATACTTTCCCTCAATATATTACCTATTACTTTAACTTTTTCTTTATGTTTTATATTTATCCCTTGTATATCTTTATACGAAACAAAAATTTTTTTTGCAAAAGGAGCGAGATATCGATTCGCTTTACCCATTAATAAATTGTTCTCATAAATAATAAATGGGACTCTTAAAATTATTCCAGCAAAACAAACTGGAAAAGATGCATAACCTCCCATCCCAAATATAAACTTTGGTTGAGTTTTAAAAATAAAAATAATTGATTTTATAGTAGCAAACAAAATTTTCAAAAAAGAGATTAATTTTTTTTTGTTTATTGGCGAACTATCTATTAACTTAATTTTTTCAACGAATTTTCCGTCAATAAATTTTTTACCTCTTTCATCTGTTGTTAAAATAGGTCTATATCCATTTTTTTTTAGATCTTTCGCTAAACTAATTGCTGGAAAAGTATGTCCTCCAGTTCCTCCTGTTGCTATAATAATATTTCTATTATCCTTATTCATTTTCGAATCTATTTTTTGTAAAATTCAAAATCACTCCAGCCAATATGGAGCTTCCGATTAAAGAGGATCCTCCGTAGCTTAAAAAAGGTAGAGTCATACCAGTAGTTGGTAATAAACTAGTGTTCACACCTATGTGTATGAAAGTCTGAAAAATTAATAAAGAGGATAAACCACACAATGCAATTTTATAATTTTCATTTGAGTTTTTAATACAATTTTTTATTATTTTGTAAGAAATATATAAAAATATAGATATAACAAATATAGAAATGATAGAACCAAATTCCTCTGTTATTACAGCTATTATGTAATCAGTATGAGCCTCGGGTACACTTTCTTTTAAGATACCTTCTCCCATACCTTGACCTTTCAATCCTCCTTGTTTAATTGCTGCCAAAGCTTTATCGGTTTGAAAATTATCGCCTTTTGTTGGGTCAAAAAAAGTGCTTAATCTTTGAGATATATAGCCAAATTTTTCGGGGAAGATTACTAAAAGAGAAACAAAACAAATAATTAAAAAAGCAAACAACAATAAAATATAACTTATCTTGACTCCTGAGATAAAAACTATCGAAACCCAAGTTGTAACTAATAAAATTGTTTGACCTAAATCTGGTTGATTTATAAGTAAAATTATTATCACTGATAAAAAAAATAAACTTAAAAAATAGGAATAATTTGAATTTTTTTCTTTTCCACTGGTTATTAAACTAGCAGTAATTAAAACAAAAAAAGGTTTAATCAACTCTATTGGCTGTAAACGAAAAATATAAAAATCAAGCCATCTTCTTGCTCCCTTAATTTCAACTCCAATAAAAGGCACCAAAATTAGTAATATTAAGGATATTATAAAAATTGGTAAAATTAATTTTTTAAGAAAAGAAATTTTTAAAAAAGATATAGTGAACATTATTATAATGGCAAAAATTGAAAATATTAAATGTTTTGAAAAATAATGATAAAAATCTTTATTTAGTCTTTCACCTGCTAATGATGAGGTAGAAGAAAATGAGAAAAATACGCCTAAAAAAAATAAAGCTAAGAAACTAATTAGAATACTCTTATCAATATTTCTCCAATAATCACTTAGGCTCTCTGAATTAATTAAATTTTTTAGCATTATATTTTACTAAGTTTTTGAATTTTTCACCTCTTTCAACAAAATTTTTAAATTGGTCGTAAGAAGCGCTAGCTGGACTAAATAAAATAATAAGTTTTTGTTTTTTTTTAATAAATCTAAATATTTTGTTGACGGTTACTTTTAAATTTTTTGTGACCTCATATTTAATTTTATTTCTTATTTTTTTCACGAAGAAATTCGTATGATTTCCTATAATATAAGCTTTAATAATTTTTTTTCTAAATTGATTAATATTTATTTTATCGTTTTTTTTTGGCTGTCCTCCAGTAATCCAAACTATATTATCATTTGATTTTAATGCATATTTTGTGGACTCGAATGAAGTAGCTTTTGAGTCATTTATAAACATGTTGCCACCGTATTTTAAAAAAAATTCATGTCTGTGAGATAATCCTTTGAAAGATTTTAAAGATCTTAAAAAATTATTTTTACTAATTTTAAAAAGTTTTGTTATAAAATAGGCAAATTTTACATTGTTTGTATTTGCACCTAGCTGAAGGTATCTATTTTGAATATCTTTAAATTTTATAGGATTATTTTTAATAAATATCAATTTTCCAGAAAATTTATTCCTTCTATAAATTTTTTTTAAATTGAGATCATTTAATAGTGCAATATTATTTTTTGTTTGATTGTTAAAAATTTTAATTTTTGACATTACATATTTTTTTTTAGAACCATGCCACTCTAAATGATCCTGAGAAATATTTAATATAGCTGCACAATATGGTTTAATAAATTTTGAATACTCTAACTGAAAAGACGATGCCTCAATAATGTAAATTTCATTTTTTATAAATTTTAAATCTAAAATTGGTCTGCCTATATTACCTGCTATTTTGTTTTTAATTCTATTTTTTTTTAAGACATGATGTATTAGAGAGCATGTGGTTGATTTGCCATTTGTCCCAGTTACTATGACCGACTTTTTTACACGATATTTTAAAAAAAACAAATCTAAATCCGTAATAATCTTCTTTTTATTTTTTAATAATTTATTTTTAAAATTTGATTTCCGTATATTTATACCAGGGCTTATTATTATATAATCTACAAAATCTAAATTTAATTTGAATTTAGTTTTTAATTTTAAATTTGATTTTATAGAATAATCATCCCAAATAAAAATTTTATTTGCTTTATTTTTTTTTAGAAATTTAACAACAGATTTACCAGTTAATCCTAAACCATAAACTGCAAACCTTTTTTCTTTAAAGTTAAACAATCTTTGCATTATCTTAATTTAAGTGTTGCTAGTCCTACTAAAGCTAAAATTATGGCTATGATCCAGAACCTTATAACTATTGTGGACTCTGCCCACCCTTTTTTTTCAAAATGATGGTGTATTGGCGCCATCATGAAAACTCTTTTTCCAGTTAGTTTAAAAGATATAACTTGTATGATTACAGAAACAGTTTCTAGAACAAATAAACCTCCAATTATCGCAAGAACAATTTCGTGTTTAACAATTATTGCAACAGCTGCTAATGAACCACCTAAAGATAAAGAACCCGTATCCCCCATGAAAATCTTTGCAGGAGGAGCATTATACCAAAGAAACCCTAAGCAAGAGCCTACTATTGCTCCACAAAAAATTGCAATTTCTCCGACGCCTGGAATGTACTGAATTTGTAAATATTCTGAGAAAATAATATTTCCGACCACATAACTTATAAATGTGAAAGATAATGCTACTAACATTATGGGAACCGTTGCTAAACCATCTAATCCGTCTGTTAAGTTTACAGCATTTGATGAGCCTATAATTACAAATAAACCAAACGGTATAAAAAAAATTCCTAGATCCAAAATTAGATTTTTAAAAAAAGGGAAATAAATGTTATTTATGTACTCATGATCTGAAAATTGAATTATTATTAATAAAGTGATTAACCCGATAACAAACTGACCAAAAAATTTAAGCTTTGAGTTTAATCCTATTGAATTTCTATATTTTATTTTTAATAAATCATCTATAAAACCTAAAGTTCCAAGACTTATAGAAATAAATATTAACGACCAAATGTATATATTTTTAAGATCTGCCCAGAGAAGTGTACTTGTTAACATTCCTATAATAATTATAATTCCACCCATTGTTGGTGTACCAGATTTTTTTACTATATGATCAATTGGTCCATCCTGTCGAATTGGTCCAGTAATATCCATCTTGGAAAAAAATTTAATTAAAGGACCGCCGATCAAAAAAACAATTATAAGCGAGGTCATTAATGATAAGCCAGTTCTAAATGTTAAATATTTGAATACATTTAAAAATGAATATTGTTCAACAAGTGAGGTTAAAAATTCAAATAGCATTAATTCTCCCTTTAGTTAAATTTTTAGAAATTTGATTTAATCCTGTGGCATTAGACCCTTTAATCATCAAATAATCATCATTTTGTAAAATTGGAAGTAATATCTCTTTAAAATCTGATTTATCTTGTAAAACATTACCTCGTTTGTCTCTAGAAACATTTTTGTAAGTATCCATAATAAGATCACCATGAATAAAAATCTTATTTATATTCGAATGATTAATAATTGTAGATAGTTTTTTATGTAATTCTTTAGATTTTTTTCCTAACTCTAACATATCTCCAAGTAAAATATACTTATGATTATTATTCTTTAAATTAGATAAGTTTAAGATAGATTGTTTCATTGACAAGGGATTGGCGTTATAGCTTTCATCTATCAAATTAAAATTTAAATTATTATATTTAATTTTATAAACCTTCCCTCTCCCTTCTAATATGTTTATATTTTTAATTTTATTTTTTACTTTATTTACATCTAAGTTTAAAATTTCTATAGCAGCTAAAGCAAAAATAATATTTTTTGTTAATTGATCTTTAATTTTAAATTTATACTCTTTTTGAAATGATCTTATAGTTATAAGTTTGTATTCGAAAAATCTTTTTTCTTTAAGTACCCTAATATCTGATTTTGCATTATAACCAACAGAAATAACTTTTATCTTTTTTTTGTTTGCCCTTGATTTAAAATAATTATAAAATTTATTATCTCTGTCTACTATTAAATAGCCTGAAGATGAAATATGGTCAATTATTTCACCTTTAGCTTTTGCTATATGTTTAAGATTTTTAAAATTTTCAATATGAGCTTCGGCTATATTTGTAATAATTGCTAAATCTGGTTTTACAATTTTTGATAGATCGTTAATTTCACCGCTTTTGCTCATTCCAATTTCAAAAACACCAAATTTATGCTCTTTTTCTAGATTACATAAACTTAAAGGAACACCATAAAAGTTATTAAACGAACTTGGAGAATAATATGTGTCCCCATAATTTTTAAGCAAATTTCCTAATAAATCTTTAACTGTTGTTTTACCGGAGCTGCCAGTGACAGCAATAATTTTTCCGTTAAAGTAATTTCTTTTTACAATAGCAAGTTTTTTTAAGAAATTGTAAGTACTAGAAACTTTAATTATCTTATTTTTTTTAATTTTATTAAAATTTTTTGATACAACACAACCGCTAGCCCCTTTTAAAATAGCTTCTTTAACATAATTATGACCATCATTATTTTTTCCTTTAATTGCTACAAATAAATTTTCTTTTTTAATTGACTTAGAATTTATAGAAACACCTAAAAATTTTTTATTTAATTTTTTTTTTATAATTTTATTTATAAAAAAATTATTTTGATGAATGTTTGCTTTTCTTTTCGATTGAATCTTTTTAATTTTAAAATCTTTTACTATTTTGAAGTCTGAGATCTTAAATTTCTTTTTGCCATAATCTTGAATATTTTCGTGTCCTTTTCCAGCGATTAAAATAATTTCATTCGCACTCGCCTGTTTTATTGCAGAGTGAATAGCTTTTCTCCTATCACCTATTTCAATTAATTTTTCTTTTTTTATATATTTAATAATAGCTTTTCTAATTAATTTAGGATTTTCTCTTCTTGGATTGTCATCTGTAACAAATATTTTATTGCATAATTTGTTAACAATTTTTCCTATTTTGGCTCTTTTATTCATATCTCTTTCACCGCCACAACCAAAAATTATTGTGACATCTTTTTGATAATAAGATTTTAAAGAGGTTATAGCTGTCTGCATTGCATCTGGTGTATGAGCAAAATCTATAAAAACTTTTGTTTTGTCTGGAAATTCTTTTACTAATTCCAATCTTCCTTTAACGCTTTTTAACTTATGTATACATTTAGAAATTTTTCTTCTATTTAAACCAAGTAATTCACACGCCTTTATAGCCATTTTTAAATTTTTCTTTTGAAAATCTCCTATAGGATTAAATCTTGTATAATCATAACCTTTTTCTAAATAATCTATAAATTTCATTTTTAAATGCCTTGTATTTGCTATTTTTTTTATTTTTTTTGACTCTGGAATATTTTTGTCGGTAATTATATATCTATTTTTTTTTAATATTTTTCTAAATAGAATTAATTTAGCTTCTAAATATTTTTTCATCGATTTATGATAATCCATGTGATCTTGGCTTAAATTGGTAAATATTCCTGCTTTAAAATTTATGCCGCCCAATCTGCCCTGGATTAAACCATGACTAGAAGCTTCTACTAAAACGTTTTCTATTTTTTTTTTTTTTAAATTACTTAGTTCTTTATGCAAACTGATTATATCTGGGCTAGTAAGATTAATTTGTTTTAGTGCTTTTGTTTTTACACCAAGTGTTCCAATAGTCGCTACGGTCAAGCCGTTCAAAGTTAATATTTGATGAAAAAAATCCGCCACAGAACTTTTTCCATTAGTACCAGTGACAGCAATGATGTTTTTTGGTTTTTTGTGATAAAATTTAGAACAAGTTTTTTCAAGACAATCCCTAACATTATTCATTTGTATAATTTTTGAGCTCCCTTTGACTTTTTTTGAAGTGATAATCGCGCAGGCACCTTTTTTAAGAGCCTGATTTATAAATTTTTCACCGTTGTTTTGTGAGCCTTTTAAAGCAAAAAAAAGATCGCCTCTTTTTAGGCTTCGAGTGTCGGATGATAATCCTTTAACTTTAATATTAAAAAGATTTTTTGGACAAATTTTAATTAGTTTTTTTAACAACATGATGATAAAGAATTTCTTTGTTATTTATGGCTAAAATAGGTCCAATTTTTTCTATAATTTTGCCTGATGAATAAACAGCGTTCCAACCTGCTTCGTTCCTTGTCCCTTTGATTTTGATACCTCTATAATTGTATATTAAATTTTTTGCTATCTGAGGGTCATCTAACATCACTAAGAGAATATAGTTTTTACCTGATACAGTAAAAAATGATATGAATGTGTTAATATTTTTGCTTTCATCATCATAATACTGTGACGTTCCAGTTTTGCCCGATACGTTATACCCGTAGATATCTGCCAAACTAGCTGTTCCCTTCTCATCAGTAACAACTTTCCTTAATACTTTTTTGATTTTTTTGCTGGTTTCTGTTGAAATTATTCTTTTAAACTTAACGTTATTATTTTTATCTTTCTCAAGAGTTGGTGATATTAGCATTCCACCATTAATTAACGCAGCATAAGCAGCCGCAGCCTGAAGAGGCGTTGTGGTAATGCCATGACCAAATGAAATTGTCTCCAATTTACATTTATTCCATTTAAAGGGTATTGGGCTTCCTATTTCATCTAATTCAAATTTTGGACTATTAAAAAGATTCAAATCTTTCAAAAAATCTTTATACTTTTTTTCTCCAATTTTCTTAGCTATTTTTACCGTACCAATATTGGAAGATTGAACAAGTATATCTTCTACTGTCATTGACTCAGGGAATTTTTTTATATCAGAAATTTTGTGAACCGAGCATTTCATATTTTTCTTGATATTATTAATAATAGTATGTGTATCTACTATTTTTTCTTCTAAGGCTAAAGCAACTGTAAAAGTTTTAAAAATTGAACCCAACTCAAAAACTCCTTTTGTGATTTTATTCATAAATGCTTTGTCTTTTAAATCTTCTCTTTTATTTATATTAAAATCAGGTAATGAAACTAAAGATAAGACTTCACCATTATCAGAGTCCATTAATATTGAAGCGGCTCCTTCAGCTTGAAAAATTTTTAATGCCTCTTCAAGTTCATTTTGAATTAAATATTGTATATTAGTGTCTAATGATAAACGTAAAGGTTTATCAAAATTATTTTTGTCTCTTAAATATTGATCATAATAATTTTCAACTCCAGAAATACCGTAATTATCATAATCTGTTTGACCAATAATATGGCTATAAAGATTTGCGTGAGGATAAACTCTAGTTTGAAATGGTTCAAAAATTAAACCTTTTTCGCCCAATTTCCATAATTTTTCTCTTTCTATATCCGTTAATCTTTTTTTTAAGTAAAAGTATTTTTTTTGATTTAAATTTATAAATAATTTTTTGCTATCGATCTCTGGTAATACTAGTTTTAATTTTACCAAAAACTTTTTTTTGTCTTTTACTAATTTTGGTTTGATTGCAGCATGATAAGCTGTAACATTTCTAGATAACAGAATACCATTTCTATCTACAATATCATTTCTTACTGGGTTAAAATTATAACTATAATTTTTACTTTCATTATATGAAGGGTTTTGCAAAGAGATAAAAATTATTTTGAAAGAAAATATTAAAATTAATGAAAAAAAGGAGAAGAAGAGAAGATATATTCTATCCTCATTAATTGTATTATTTTTCTCTCTTCTAAATTTTTGATTTGTTTTTAAATAGTCTTCAAAGAAAAAACTTTGTTGATTTGAGTTAGTTTTTTTTTTTATTTTTTTCTTCATAGTTTATTTTTTGGATATTTTTTTTTGATCTAAGATAAAATTTTCGTAATTAAGATATATTTGAGAGAAATCCATATTAGTGTATTGATCACTTGTTAGAAAAGATATTTTTTCTCGTAAATTATTTGGTGATGTAAGATAGTAATAATCTAGTTGACTTTCGTATAACTCTTTTTCCAAATTAGATATTTTCTTCTCATAAGAAATTAAATTTTTTTCAATAACTCTAGTTTTATTCTTTATTATTGAAGTGCAAAATAATAAAAATGAGAAAACTATCATAGATATTAGTAATTTTTTACTAGGCAATTCTTTTCTCCAAGTCAGTAAAGTATTTAAATTTATTTCTTAATTCTTCAGGATCATTAAATTTATTAGCACTTCTGATTGCGACTCTAAGTTTTGCTGATCTAGACCTTGGATTTCTCTTAATCTCTTTTGATGTTGCTCTAATTATTTTGTTTTTATATTCGTCAAATAAATGCAAGCTGTTAATTTTCTCAGGTAAATATTTGTTGGATCTTGAGTGATTTTTAGAATAATTTTTAAAATAAAATTTTACAATTTTGTCTTCAATTGAATGGAAACTTATCACAATCAGTTTTCCACCTGGTTTTAAAACTTTAGTTGCATTTATAATACCTTCAATAAGCTCTGATATTTCTTGGTTGACAAAGATTCTAATAGCTTGAAAGGTTTTCGTACTTTGGTCTATTTTTTTTTTGAAATTTTTCCTTTTTGATTTTTTTATAATTTTAACAAGTTCATCAGTGGTGTTAATTTTGCCCTTAGCTCTCTCTTTCACAATATTATTAGATATTTTTGATGCTTCCTCTTCCTCACCAAAAATTTTGATTATCTCCTTTAAATCTTTGTTACTATATGTATTTAAAACTTCTTTAGCAGACCTTTTAGTTTGACCCATGGACATATTAAGTTCGTTTTTGGATTTAAAAGAAAATCCTCTGGTTAAATCATCTAATTGTATGGATGATAAACCTAGATCAAAAACTACAGCATCAAATTTATCTGATGAAACTTGATCTAATTTACTAAATTTTTCGTTATAAAAAGTAAATCTTGAATGAAATTTATTTCTTAACTTGTTTGCTATTTCGATAACATAATTATCTCTGTCTAACGCAACAACTTTAGTGCTCTGGAACTTCAAAAACTCTTTTGAGTAACCGCCTGCACCAAATGTGCAGTCCATAATATATTCACCACTTTTGGGATTACAAATCTTTAAAACCTCATCGATCATCACTGGAAGATGTTTGCCTTCCAGTGATGTGTGGGGTAATTTCATTTTTATCAGTCAAAATTTGCATTAATGCTTTTGCTTTCTCAAAAAAGCAGGTATCTCAAAGTCTTCATCTTCTGAGGAGTTTTGATCAAACAATTTGTCATTATGAGCATCTTCCTCGTCGACTTTATTACTTTCGTCTTCAGAAAATAATTTTGGAGTATATTCTTCCTCTTCAATTCCCGTATGATTTATTTGATTTCCTACTTCTAGATTATTTTCAATATAAGATGCATTTTCAATTGAAATACCTTGGGCGGCAGTATCTCGAATTGTTTCTACAGTATCTGTCGTATCTTGTATTGAAGAAGAGTGTGCCATATCATTAGGATTTGTATTAATTTCAACTTCTTCATCAAGTTTCAAAGCTGTGGCTCCATCTATTGAGTTTAAAGTATTTTTTTCAATATTTGGATTTTTAAAAATATTGTCTGAATATCCTGGATTTCTGTTCTGAATTCTATTAACCATATTTAAAACAGTTTTTGACTCAGGTCTTTGTCCATCTAAAGATGTTGCAACAATTGAAACTCTCATTTTACCATTAAGTTTCTCATCTTGTATGGCACCAAAAATTAATTCAGCTTCAGGGTCAACTTCGGCTCTGATTTTATTTACTGATTGGTCTACTTCAAATAAAGTTATATCATCGCCTCCTGTAATATTAACTAAAAGACCTTTTGCACCTTTTAAAGAATACTCATCTATAAGAGGATTATTTAGAGCCATTTCAGTAGCAACATTAGCTCTATTCTCACCTTCAGCTTCACCAGTACCCATCATAGCTTTGCCCATAGAACTCATTACGGTTTCAACATCAGCAAAATCTAAGTTAACCATACCAGGTCTAACCATTAAATCTGTAACACTTTGAACGCCATGTTTAAGAACATCATTAGACAAAGTAAATGCTTCTTTTAATGTAGTACCTTCATTTGCAATCTTAAATAAATTTTGATTAGGCACAACTATAACAGTATCAAGATGTTTTTTTAATTCCTCTAATCCTGCCACTGCTCTTCTCATTCTTTTAGGTCCCTCATAAGCGAAAGGTAGAGTTGTAACACCAACTGTTAGTATATTTAATTCTTTAGCAGCACGTGCAATAATATGAGAGGCACCTGTGCCAGTTCCTCCACCCATACCAGAAGTTATGAAAATCATGTTGCTTCCCTGAATGTAGCTTACTATTTCGTTTAAAGACTCGTCAGCAGCGGCTTGGCCAATATCATTTTTTGCACCTGCGCCAAGTCCTTTTGTTAAATTCATTCCAATTTGAATTTTAGAGTCTGCTTTGTTAACTCTTAAATCTTGGGCATCAGTATTTACTGCAACAAATTCAACTCCTTGCATACCAGACTCGATCATAGAGTTTATTGCGTTCCCGCCAGCTCCACCAATTCCCATCACCAAAATTCTTGGTTTTAATTCCTTTAATTCACCTCCACCTATATTAATGCTCATATGTCCCTCCTTTTAATTATTAGTTATTATTATCCCACTTAAGTGTAGATCTACTTTGCAAGGCCTTTTTCCTTGCGAAAGATTTAAATTTTTCGAAGTTTTTAGGGCTCCAAACTTGAAAAGTTTTACCCAGCCCCACAAATAAAATATCGCTTTTGATTTTTGCAAAATTTAAAAGTTTTTTTGGAAATTGTACTCTGCCTTCAGTATCAAAAATTAAATTTGAACTATCGGATAAAACTGCAGTTGCAAAATAATCTCTTTTTTCTTCAAATGGATTTAATGTGTCTATTGAGTTAGATAACTTTTCAATTCTACCTTGAGTGCAACACTCTAATGCTGGATTGCTAAAAGAAGGATAAGATACAAAGCCGTTGTAACCTTGAGTTGTTAAGAAGGATCTAAATGATGCAGGCACTGAAACCCTCCCTTTTTTGTCTATTTTGTTTTCGTAACTTGATAAAAACATGTTTTTTAAATTTTCTCTTTGTTTTTTTAATAATCAAAAATCCTCCAATTTGGGATTATTTGGGATAATATGGGATTTGACGGGTTAGTCAATATAATAGTTTTAGAAATGTAAAGTACAAAAAAGGAACATTTTAATGATATTATTAAAGATCGCCAGATAATCTATAAGCCGGGTTCTGTCATTTAAGAAGTCATTTATCTAGGCATATTCTTACGAATATACTCAAGCAGCTAACCCGGATGACGAACTAAAGACTGTTTTTAGCGTTTAACGCAATGTCATCCCTATTTAGCCTTGCTCCATCTGGGGTTTACCTAGCGATTTTTGTTACCAAAAACCCGGTGTGCTCTTACCACACCGTTTCACCCTTACCTTGATTAGGCGGTTTATTTCTGTGGCACTAGCCCTGAGGTCGCCCTCGCCAGCTGTTAACTGGCAAATTGTCTTTACGGAGCCCGGACTTTCCTCTATCAAAAACGATAGTGACTATCCAATTATCTGGCAATTTTTAAATAATACTTAAAGTGATGGAAATCAAGCGAAATTAAAATTTTAGGCCAATAATTGGCTAATTTTCAGGGTTTTTTTTGTGATTTTGCCATTAACTTCATTAGGCAAAAATCTTCTTTGAAAGGCCATTATAATCTTCCTATCTTTATTAGATTTTTTTGACAGGCTAAAAAATCTATAACCAATTTTATAAATATTTTTGAAAAAAATTTTCCTCATACTTTTAACATCAATTTCGTCGGCTTTTAATTTATTTTTTGGATACCAAACAGCAACTCCTTTTTTACTTAAAAAATTCCAGGGAAACTTCTCTCCAGGATCGAGCTTTCTTAAAGGTGCAATATCAGAATGACCTAAAATATTTTTTTTATTAATTTTATATTTTTTCATGAGTAATTTTATTAATTTTATTAGTGAAAAAATTTGTTTCTTTGTAAAACTTTGATAATTAATGAAGTGACCTTTGTTTTGAATTTCAATGCCTATAGAGTGTTTATTCAGGTTTTTTAAATCTTTCCATTTAGATTTACCCGCGTGCCAAGCTATTTTATCGTCTTCTACCATTTTGAAAATATTGCCGTTTCTTTCTATAAAATAATGACAACTAACTTTTGACTTAGGATTTTTAAGTCTATCCATTGATACACGTCCAGATTGCATTCCAGAGTAATGAATAATCAAATAACGAATATTTCTTAATGTTCTAGCTTTTTTTGAAAAATTCAATGATTTATTTACTTTTAGCAACATAAATTTGTTCTTTATCTTCTTAAATTAAACAAATTTATATGTAAAATCTTTTAAAATAAAGGCATGATTTATGTGCAATATCTCAATAATTTCTATATATAGCCATTATGAGATTTAAAAAATTACAAGTTATATTTTACTCTGTTATGCTTAATATTTTGTTGGTAGTAAGTGCCAATGCTGAAACAGAGAATGAGTGTTTCGAAACAGTTAGTAGAGGAATATTTAAATTCAACCAAGGATTTGATAGCATAATTTTAGAACCAGTAGCTAAAGTTTATAACAAACTTCCTGAGCCGGTAAAAAATGGAACTGGAAACTTTACATCAAATATAGCTACCTTGCTTTCCATACCTAACCATCTTCTTCAAGGTGAAATGACTTTAGCAGGTCACGCAACGGGTAGTTTTTTGGTAAATACCACAATAGGAATTTTGGGATTTGGTAACCCTGCTGCTGTATTAGGTTTAAAAAATCAAAAAGAAGATTTGGGTCAAACTTTAGGAGCATATGGAGTTGGTAGCGGATGCTATTTTGTCTTGCCAATTTTAGGACCAACAACAGTGAGAGATTCGTTTGGTATGATTGTTGACAATCAATACTTAGACGCATTTGCAAGAGTGACTTGGCACGAAAAAGAGATTAAAAATATGTCAGGTAATAAATTAGATTATGTTGGAATAAAAGCAGCAAGTGCAGTCGACTTTAGAGGCGATAATATGCTAAATTTTGAAAGTTTAGAGAAAAATTCAATTGACCTCTATGCTGCAACTAAAAGCTTATATATTCAAGACAGAACAAAAAAGATTAAAAACAAAGAAAGCTCAGATGACGACTCTTGGGGCGAATTAGATAAATAAAAATTTTTTCAATGAAGAAGAAATTATTTTTTTTACTATCATTTTTTTTTCTATATTATCACTCACTTACAGCTGTAACTTATAACTCTGAACCAAAGATTTTTATTCAAGAACTTATTGATGACGCTATTAAAACTTTAGCAGACAAATCAATAACTATTGAAGAAAAAAATGCAATTATTGAAAAAATTGCTCTGGAAAATGTAGATATTAAAGCCCTAGGTTTATATACTTTAGGGAAAATTAGGAAAGATCTAGATGAAAATACAATTAATGATTATCAAGAACTTTTTCAAAAGTATTTTCTTAAAAGCTTAACATCTCGACTAACTGATTACTCCTCTCAAAAATTTGAAGTAATAGAATCGGAGCAAAAAAGCTCTAATTATACAATCGTCAAATCCAAAATAGCTGAAAGTGTAAAATCTCCTGAGATAAAAATTGATTGGAGAGTTTTTACAAAAAATCCTCAAAAACCCTTAATAAGAGATTTAATTGTTGAAGGTTTAAGCCTAGCAAGAACGCAGAAAGAAGAATTCGCTTCAATCTTAAATTCAAACAATAATGATATTAACGCTTTAATAAAAAAACTTGAGGAATTTCTATCAAGTTAGTTTTTGGTGGGCCCGCCAGGACTCGAACCTGGGACCAATACATTATGAGTGTACTGCTCTAACCAACTGAGCTACAGGCCCTTGAAGTTAATTAGGTATTACACCAATTTTAAAATTCATACAAGTTAACTTTACAAACAATGCATTATTGAAATTTAAAAATATAACTTTTGAAGCAGATCTTTTTACCTGGCATAATGAAGATCTGTAAATATGGAAAATAACTCGGAGACTTTATTAGCTGAAATAAAAGAAGTTAATAAAAAAGGATGGATTAAAACCTTGCGAAAAGGAGATACAGGTGTGGGCTATACACTTGAAACTGAATTAGGTATTAGAGCAAATTCAAATCAGAAACCTGACTTTCATGGAATTGAAATTAAAGCATTTAGAAAAGGTTCAATCGGTAAGTTAGTTACTTTATTTAGTCAAGTTCCTAACTGGAAAAAAAGTAATACTAATAGAAGCGAAGTTTTGAATGAGTATGGCTACTTGGATGAAAATAAAAGGTTTAATCTTTATTGTAGTGTATTTGGACATGAAAAAAATACTCTTAATTGGAAATTGGAAGTTGATAGAATCAATAAACGAATAAATATTTTTAATAATGATAAGATTGTTACTTTTTGGGATTTTGAAAAAATCGAAGAAAGAATATTAAAAAAACATGATCGAACTTTTTTTGTATATTCAGATACAAAAATAGAAAATGGAAAAGAGTATTTTTTATACAATAAAATATTAATTACTCAAAAAGCATCTTTAGAAAATTTTTTAAAATTAATTGAAAATGGTAAAGTGTGTATGGACTTTGTTATGCATAGAAAAAAAAACGGTACAACTCGAGATCACGGATTTCTTTGGAGAATAAGAAGTAATTTTATACCAGATTTATTTGAAAATCAGAAAACGGTAAATTTAACTTAACAATTTTATAATATTCAATCCTAACCGTCTGGCTAATTCTACAGGTACTGCATTTCCAATTTGAGTGTATTTGGGAACCTCTCTGTCGAATATTCCCTTTTGAGGATTGCCCGCTCTCCTAATTCCACCAGTATGTCTTTTCCCCTGAAAGATATACCAATCTGGGAACATTTGTAACCTTGCCCATTCTCTAACAGTTAAAGTTCTTGGCTGCGAATAATGAACATAATCATCAGGTAAAGATGTTGCTGTTATATTGGGACCTTTACCATTCCATCTTTTATTTAAAAGTCTTTGAGCGAATTTTTTAGTTTTGAATTTATCCTTTATTACCCCATCATTATCTAACATCGACTTAAATTTTTTAACTATATTTGGTGAGTGATTGCTGTATTCTTGATCTGTTAATTTATCTCCTCTTCTTAAAAAAGAATTTTTATTTTTTCTAGTTCTTAAAGTTCTTTGAATTTTAGTTTTAGGATCTGATACATAAAAAGAAGTTACAAAATCTTTGTTATAATTTTTATCTATTAAGTCGCTAAATAGTTCGTCTAAATGAGGGTAACTTATATCTTTTTTTGGAAATAGTTCTTCTTTGTTAATTTCAGATTTAATATCTTTTCTTATTCCTATAACTAAAACTCTTGGCCTATTTTGAGGAACACCATAATCTTTACTTTGCACTAGAGAATAATTATAATTGTAATTTTTTAATTTAGAAAATTGTTTTAAAACATCTTTAAAAATTTCACCTTTTGCACCATTTTTTGTCCATCTAGCACTGAGTAAACCTCTTACATTTTCAAAGATAAATGCTTTTGGATTAAAGTGTTCGATCACTTTATACATTTCTTTATATAAATAATTTGAAGGTATTTTTTCTTTATCAACCTTATAGCTTCTTCTGTGACCTATGCCTGAATAGCCTTGACAAGGTGGTCCCCCAACAACCAATGACAAATCACCTTTTTTAATATTAAATTTGGATTTTAAATTTTTGGAGAGTTCTTCTAATTTTTTTTTACTACCGCTAAGTTCTTTAATATCATTTGAATGAAATTCTTTTAAATTTAAATGTTTATATTCAGATCTATTTATTAAATAAGTATTTAGAGCATCATTATTTAATTCATTTACATAAACTGGATTAAAACCTGCCTGCTCTAAACCTAAAGATAGTCCTCCACAGCCAGCAAAGAGATCTATAAATGAATTTTTCATTTTAAAGGTATATTTAGTTTATTTTATTATTAAATGAGTCGTTAAGGCTCATAATACACCATTTTTAAATTTAAAGAAAATACGTTTCATTAGTAAATAGTTGGTAAAAATTTTTCTATTCATAATTGATTAAATTAATATTGTTATTTCTTGTTTTGAGGTCAATTCTTATCTAAGAATAGGTTATGAAAAAACTTAAAATTCTAATCATGGGTCTGCCTGGCGCAGGAAAAACTACCTTAGCTTCAAAATTAGTTCCATTGCTTAATGCTGAATGGTTGAATGCAGATAAAATTAGAAAAGAGGCAAACGATTGGGATTTTTCTAAAGAAGGAAGAAGCAGACAAGCTCAAAGAATGGCAGATACTGCTGAAAAAGTAAAAAAAAACAATAAACATGTAATTGCTGATTTTATTTGTCCTACCAAAGAAGCTAGAAAACTTTTTAAAGCAGACTATTTGATATGGGTTGATACTATTAAAGAAGGTAGATTTGATGACACCAATCAAATGTTTGAACCTCCAGAAAAATACAATTTTTTAGTCCTAAAAAAAGATGCTGAATTTTATGCTAATAAAATATTTGAGGATATTAAAAAAATAACTTGATTATCTTTAAGATTGGTAAATACTTTTTAAGTAATTATAAATGTTTTTTGCTTCCTTTTCTAAATTACTATCTGAGTTAAATTGAACTGTATCTTTTTTTTTATATTTAAAAGTTTTATAATTAAGTCTTTTGAATATACTATTTTTAGTTATATCAAATATTCTATTAAATAATTCAGATGGATTGTTTATAATGTCTTCATAACAAATAAAAATAATATTGTTGGAATTTACAAATTCTTTTTTAGAAAGATTTTTATAAACATATATCCATTGTTTCAGCCAATAATTTATATCTTCCTTATCAAAATATTTTTTTTCATCTGCTTCATCAAAAAGAAAAGGTTTTTGAATTAAACCAAATTCATGGTGGGCTAGAAATGACATATATTTTTTTGTAAAATTATGTTTTTTTTGAATCCTCGAAAAAAGGATATGCTGGTTCATAAGTGAGAATGATTGGTATATAGGGTCTCTAAATGGTATTATAATTAAGCTATTGGGAAAATTGTCCCTAATTGAAGATAATCTAAGTATGTTATTATTATTTTTTGTTAGATAATTTTCCTTATTATATTTAATCAACACAAGATTTATAAATTCCTTATAATCTTCCATTAATTCTTTCGTTACAGAATAAGACTTAAGTTCATTATGCCTTATATATTGACTTCCAGTTTTAAGCTTCCAAAATGCTTCCTCTAATTGTTCGGGAGTATCTAAATCTATTAAAATATTATCTCCGTGCTGTCGCTCAATGGCTTTTCCTTTTTTAAATTTTTTTGATATTTTATTCCATATGTTAGGGGATATGATAAAAGGCATATCTCTATAGGTCAAAGCTGAAAATTCTCCTGTCTCAAATATTGACCTCATTAAAATTGTAGACCCAGACCTAGCTAGGCCATTTATAAATATGTGATGATTTTTTGAAATATCTTTAATCTTTTTTTTATAGATAAATTTTTCAATATCGTGAAGAAGTTCAGGAATAAATCTATTACCAAGAACTAAATGGTGTAAAGCTTGCACTAAATAAGAATAGTTATTATTATTCATAAAATTATAATATATTGCAAAATAATTGATAACAATAAGATTTAATTAAAATTATGAATTTTGAAAAATTTATTTACAAAAAAATAAGTTTGTGGATATTGATTTTGACAATTCTTATTTCTATTTTGTTTTCTATTTTTTTTGGTTCTATGGTATTAAGAAGTAATTCAGCAAAATCTATAGCGAGAATACCTGATAATATTAAAAAATTATTAGTAAAGTCTGATGATGATTTTATTGGGGGGGATAAAAATAATTTCAAAAATAAAATAGGATTAAATAAAAATAACAATTTTAAAAACTCCTTAACAGGATTTATTCTTTTATCTAAGTATGATCACGACGAGAGAAGGTCATATGTAGAATTAATTAATATTAAAAGCGGTAAGGTTATCCATACTTGGAAACCAAACATTAAAAAAATAAATTCTTTGTCAAACTTACCTAAAAACTTTATTAATGTTGAAAGAGATAACAGTCCTAATAGATATAGAATGTTTCATCCTTATTTAGATTTGAATGGAAGTTTAATTACACATTCTGAGTCACCTTTAATTAAAATTGATCTTTGTTCAAAATTGGAATGGCACGTTGATGGTGGTTTTCATCATAGTAATGAAAAGGATCATGAGGGAAATATTTGGGTACCTGCTTGGTCATTTCCAGCTAAAACTAAAGGAGTGAATTTAGATATTAATGAAAATGATTTGTCGCAAAATATGAATTTTTTTCATGATGATGAGCTAGTAAAACTATCAAGTGATGGTAAAGTTTTATTTAGAAAGACAGTAATTTCTATTTTAAAAGAAAATAATTTAGAAAAATTAATTTTTCCAATAGGGCAAAACAAAGACCCCCTTCATTTAAATGATATAGAACCTGTTATAAGTAATTCAGATTATTGGAAAAAAGGTGATGTATTTGTGAGTTTAAGAAATATTTCAATGGTTTTTTTATACAGGCCAAGTAACAATAAAGTATTATGGTACAGACAAGGTCCTTGGGTTTTTCAGCATGATGTTGATGTTATTAGTGATTCAAAAATTTCTGTTTTCGATAATAATTTAGATAATTTTACAAAATCTAGAGTAGATGGAGCAAGCTCAATTGTAATATTTGATTTTGAAAAAAATGATATATCACGACCTTATGATAAAGCTTTTTTAAAAAATGACATTTTCACAATGACAGGTGGTTTACACAGAATTTTGGAAAACGGTGATGTTTTTGTTGAAGCAACGGACTCTGGAAGACTTGTGAGAATAGATAAAATGGGAAATATAAAATGGGAATATATAAATAGAGCTTCAAATAATAATATTTACCTTCTTAATTGGTCAAGATATTATAAAAGTTTAAATGAAAATATTTTAAAAAAAATCAAAAACAAGAATTGTGATTAATATACTTAAAAAAAGTTTTTTATTTTATACACTCTTAATCTTTCCTGTGGAAGCCTATATAGGACCTGGTTTGGCATTAGGAGCTGCGGTGTTATCTTTGGGGGTAGTGTTATTAATTATTTTTTTTATAATCGCTATTTTATACTATCCATTAAAAAAATTTTTTAAAAAAATTAAAAAAATTAAAAAATAAATTTTTATTTTTCTAAAAAGCTCTTAAGTTGTTTTGATCTGCTTGGATGCTTTAGTTTCCTAAGGGCTTTGGCCTCAATTTGTCTTATTCTCTCTCTTGTAACAGAAAATTGTAGTCCAACTTCCTCAAGAGTATGATCGGTATTCATTCCAATGCCAAATCGCATTCTTAGAACTCTTTCCTCTCTTGGTGTTAGAGATGCTAGAATTTTTGTAGTTGACTCACTTAAATTTGACTGTATCGCAGTATCTAGAGGTTGAAGAGCATTTTTATCCTCAATAAAATCCCCGAGACTGCTATCTTCTTCATCACCTACTGGAGTTTCAAGTGAAACGGGTTCTTTAGCGATTTTTAAAACTTTTCGCACTTTCTCAAGTGGCATAGCAAGTTTTTTTGCGAGCTCTTCTGGAGTTGGTTCTCTTCCAAATTCACTCATAATCTGTCTTTGAGTTCTGACTATTTTATTTATAGTTTCGATCATGTGTACTGGAATACGAATTGTTCTAGCTTGATCTGCAATCGATCTTGTAATTGCTTGTCTAATCCACCAGGTTGCATAGGTTGAGAATTTATAGCCTCTTCTGTACTCAAATTTATCAACTGCTTTCATTAAACCTATATTTCCCTCTTGTATCAAATCTAAAAACTGCAAGCCTCTGTTAGTATATTTTTTTGCAATTGATATAACTAATCTTAGATTTGCCTCAACCATTTCTTTTTTTGCAATTCTAGACTCTCTTTCTCCTTTTTGAATTCTACTTACAAGTCTTTTAAATTCTCCAACTGAGATACCAATTTTTTTACTGAATTCTACTAATCTATCTCTTATTTCGGCGAAATCTTTTTTAAATTTTTTGAAAAAAGATTTCCATAGTGAATTTTGGTTAAGAAAAGTCTCAAATTTTGGATTAATTTCATTTCCGATATAGTACTTCAAAAACTCTTCTCTAGAAATCTTATTATCCGTTGCAAGTCTTAACAAAACACCTTCCAAGGAAACAATTTTTTTATTTTCTTTATAATGAGACTGCACAAGTTCCTCAACAACATGGGGCGCTATTTGTAAATTTTTAAAGTTATCAACCAAAATTGATTGAATTTTCTTAAAATTTTTATTTTTGGAAACAGACAGTTCTTTACCTGATAATATACATTCTAAATTTTCTTTTTGATATTTTTGCAACTTTAAATAGTTTTTATTTAAAGATTCTAAAAGTTTTAAAATCTTAGGTTTGATTTCTTCTTCCATTTTTGCAAGTGATAAATTAAATTCATCTTCCTCGGTAACTTCACTTTTTTCATCAGGATTATTTTCTTTTTCTTTATCGCTTTTTTCATCTTTTACTTTTGCTTTTTTCTCGGCCCCTTTTTTGATTTTTACCTCATCATCCTCTGAAGCTTCGAAATCCTCATAAGTTGAATCAATATCTATGATATCTCTTACCAACATTTCTTGATTTTCAATTTTATCTTTCCACTCTGAAATTTTTTTTCCTACTATTGGGCTTTGAGTAAGCGCATTAGTCATGACATCTTTCCCGGCTTCAATTCTTTTTGCTATAGCGATTTCACCCTCTCTTGAAAGTAATTCAACACCACCCATCTCACGTAAATACATTCTTATTGGGTCATCACTTTTTTCGGATGTTTTTTCCTCAGTATTGCTTGAAGACTCTTTTTTCTTATTAGATTGATATTCTGATTTTTTTTCTACTAAAGTAATTTTATTATCGGCAATAATTAAAAATGCTCTTTCGGTATTTTCAAAAGATCCACCTCTTTTACCTAAGGATTTACCAAGTTCTTCGTAAGTTATGAAACCACGGTTTTTTCCTTTTTCTAGAATTCTCTCAAAAGATTTTGTAATAAGTTTTTCGGCCATAAGATGAATAAGATAGTGGAATATATATAAACACTAAATATTAAAAATCTATCTTTAATTAATCCCTATTTATTTGATTTTTGAGCTTAAGTAGTTCTGAATAGGCATTTTCTTCCATATTGTTAATTAATTTCCTCTCTAGAGATTCTATCTTTTTTTTATTTTGGCCTTCAATTAGATCGTTCATAAAGTCCTCGAATAGTTCTTTAATTTGCTCATAATTTTTTTTATTAACTATCAGTTTAAGATTTGAATTTTCAACAATATTTTCAACTAAATTGGGATTAATTTTAATGGCTTCATTTTCTATTTCTTTTTCTGCTCTATTTGAATTTATTTGATTAATTAACAAAGTTTTTAATTTTTCATTTTCAGAGTTAGAAAAAGTTATTTGCGATATACTTTCAAGGCTGTTTTTAATAGCTTTTCCGTAAAATATCATTATAAAAAGTATAGAAAATTCGACCAAATTTTCTCTCGTTAGATCCTTTTTCTGCAAATGAATTTTTTTTGTTTCATTAAGAACTTTAAAATTTTTTTGTTTGGAATAATTATAATTGACTCTTTTATTTACATTTGGAGTTAGATTATTAATTTTAGTTAAAAAGTCTTCTAGAATATATTTTTTAAGAGTGTCGTCTTTTATTAAAAAACATAATTTTCTCATTTGTTTTTCAAATCTTGTTACTTCATATGGATTGTTAACATTTATCTTGTTTACATAAGAATCCCAAATAAAAGATTGAATAATATTTTTTCTTTCTAAGAATTTTAAAAAACCTTCTTTGCCTAATTCTTTTATTATGTCATCAGGATCTTTTCCTTGATGAAGTATTGAAAAGTAAATTCTATTCTCTTCATTTATAAAAGGAATTAATCTTTCAGCTATTCTAAGTGCAGCTTGCTGACCGCTTTTATCTCCGTCTAAACATATAATTGGATTTGAAAAAAATTTCCAAATTAAATTAATTTGACTCTCTGTGATAGCTGTTCCACAATTAGATATAACATTTTTAATTCCTCTCGAATAAAGAGATATGACATCCATATAACCTTCAACTATTATTACCTCTTTTGTATTAGACCTTTCATCTTTAGCAAGATTCAAATTAAACAATTGTTTACCTTTTTTAAAGAATTCTGTTTCTGGAGAATTTATGTATTTAGCTAAATTTTCACCATTAATAATTCTTCCTCCAAAAGCTACAACATCTCCGGATAAATTAAATATCGGGAAAATAATTCTATTTTTAAATCTATCAATATATTTTTTGTTTTTTTCGATAAAATAATACAATCCTGTCGACTTAATATCATCTATAGAATATTTTTTTGATAATTCATTAAAAAAATTATTTATTGGCACATATCCTAATTGAAATTTTTTTATTGCTTCTTCAGATAATTTTCTTTTTTTTAAATAATCTAAAGCAAAAGAATTTTTCTTATCGAATAATTGATTTTGGAAATAATCTGAGTATTCTTTTATTATTTTTTTATACTTGCTGTACTTCTCCTCTTTTTCTTTATCGAATTTTGAAAATTTATAAGGTTGCATCCCTGCTTCTGAGGCTAAAACTTTTACTGCTTCCCCAAATCCTAAGGACCTCGTCTTCATTAAAAAATCAAAAACATTTCCATGCTCGCCTGTGCTAAAACAGTGATAAAATCCCTTTTCATCATTAATAGTAAAGGATGGTGTTTTTTCATTTTTAAAAGGAGACAACCCAATGAATTCTTTTCCCCGCTTTTTAAGCTGAACATACTTACCTGCTATTTGAGACACTTTTACCCTGAGTTTAATTTCATCTAAATATTCTTTTGGATATTTCATTTTCATTTTAAAAATTCTTTAATAACTTTGCTTACATTTGAAAAATCCAGTACATCTCCATAATCTTTTTTAAGAGCTGCCATTACTTTTCCCATATCTTTAATTGAATTTGCTCCTAAGTTCTCGATTACCTTTTTGCAAATATTTTTAGTTTCTTCCTCGCTCATTTGTTTTGGTAAAAAATTATTAATAATAGAAATTTCATCTTGTTCTTTTTTAAGCAAATCTTCTCTACCAGCTTTCTTGTAAGCGATACACGAATCATTTCTCTGTTTATTCATCTTTTTTAAAATTGAAATGATCTCTTGATCCTTAAGGGAACCTTCTCTGACTTTTGAAGCTATTTTATAATCTTTAATTGCTGAAATTATAAGTCTTAAAGTTGGAAAGACTGTTTTATCTTTATTTTTAAGACTTTCGTTTAATTTTTCTTCAATTTTTTTTTCAAGAGACATTTATATTTACTAAGTTTAATCACAAATTATATTTAAAATAAAAAGATCTTTCTTGACGATTTTTAAAGTTTTTCATATGTTTCGCAAAATCATGTTTATAAGTTTTTTACTTTAACTCATGAGTTGTATTTGAAACAGATTGATCAATATATAAACTCAAAAAATAATCTTAAAAAGATCAATTGTACCGCTGTTTTAGTTCTTGAAAACGGAAAAATATTCAAAGGATTTGGTTTAGGTTATGAGAGCTCTGTAACTGGGGAGGTATGTTTCAACACTTCAATTACTGGTTATCAAGAAATAATTTCAGACCCTTCATACGCAGAACAAATTATTAACTTTACATTTCCACATGTAGGAAATGTAGGAACAAATAATGAGGATCATGAGTCTGATAAGATTTGGACGAAAGGAGTAATTTTTAATACTGAAATTACCAATCCCTCAAATTATCGTTCATTAAGACATTTAGATTTGTGGTTAAAAAAAAATCAAGTTGTCGGAATAACTGGTATTGATACTAGAAACTTAACAAATTTTATTAGGGATAAAGGGGCTCCTAAAGGAACTATATCTTTTTTGAAAAATGGAAGATTTAATATAAATAAAATTCTTAAGGATACAAAAAAATGGAGCGGTTTAAAGAATTTAGATTTAGCAAAACAAGTCACGACTAAAAAAAATTATACTTGGAATGATTTTAAAACTTGGAAAAAGGGTTCGGGTTTTATTAAAAATAAAAAAAAATCCCTCCATGTTGTAGCTATAGATTATGGAATAAAGAAAAACATTCTAAGATATTTTTCTGACTTTAATTGTAAAGTAACAATTGTTTCATGCAAGACAAGTGCTAATGATATTTTAGAATTAAAACCTGATGGGATATTTTTATCTAATGGCCCAGGAGACCCTGCAGCTACCGGAAAGTATGCGATTCCGATTATAAAAAAATTCATAAAAAAGAATCTGCCTGTATTTGGAATTTGCTTGGGTCATCAATTACTAGGATTATCTTTAGGTGCAAAAACAAAAAAAATGAGTTTGGGTCATAGAGGCGCTAACCATCCAGTAAAAAATATGATTAAAGGAAATGTTGAAATAACAAGTCAAAATCACGGATTTGAAATAGTCAGAAAAAATTTACCAAAAAATATTCAGATTACTCATCAATCTCTTTTTGATAATAGTATAGAGGGGATAAAGCTTAAATCTAAACCAGTTTTTTCAGTTCAATACCACCCAGAGTCAAACCCGGGACCACAAGATAGTATTTATTTATTTGAAGAATTTATAAAAAGTATGAAACAAAATGCCAAAAAGAAAAGATATTAAAAAAATTTTAGTAGTTGGTGCTGGTCCTATTATCATTGGTCAGGCCTGTGAGTTTGATTATTCAGGTACGCAAGCATGTAAAGCTTTGAAAGATGAAGGTTATAGAGTTATTTTAATAAATTCTAATCCAGCAACGATTATGACTGATCCAGATATTGCTGATAAAACATATATTGAACCTATTACTTTAAAAGTTCTAGAAAAAATTTTAGTTAAAGAAAAACCAGACGCAATTCTTCCAACAATGGGAGGCCAAACTGCATTAAATTTAGCCATGGAGGCAGAAAAAAAAGGTATTCTTAGAAAATATAAAATTGAACTTATCGGCGCTAATTCTAAAGCCATTTCAAATGCTGAAGATAGAAAAAAGTTTAGAAAAAATATGCTTGATATTGGTTTAGATCTCCCCAAATCAAAAATTGTAAATAATTTTAATCAATCTTCAAAAGTTTTAAAACAAATTGGCCTTCCAGCAATAATAAGACCTGCTTTTACACTAGGAGGACTAGGGGGAGGTATAGCTAAAAGTAAAAAAGAATTTTTTAAAATTATTGAAAATGGTCTTCACGAATCTCCGGTTAATCAGGTTTTAGTCGAAGAATGTTTAGAGGGTTGGAAAGAATTTGAAATGGAAGTTGTAAGAGATAAAAAAGATAATTGTATTATTATTTGCTCCATTGAAAATTTAGATCCTATGGGAATTCATACTGGCGACTCGGTTACTATCGCCCCGGCTTTAACTCTTACAGATAAAGAATACCAAGTAATGAGAAATGCCTCGATAGCTTGTTTGAGGAAAATAGGAGTGGAAACTGGAGGTTCAAATGTTCAGTTTGCAATAAATCCTAAGGACGGAAGAATGGTTATTATAGAAATGAATCCAAGAGTATCAAGATCCTCTGCACTAGCATCAAAAGCAACTGGATTTCCGATCGCAAAAGTAGCTGCAAAACTCGCTGTAGGTTACACTTTAGATGAATTGAAAAATGAAATTACTAAAGTCACTCCAGCTTCTTTTGAACCAACAATAGACTATGTAGTAACTAAAATCCCGAGATTTACTTTTGAAAAATTTTCATCATCTTCTGCAGTTTTAGGCACATCGATGAAATCGGTTGGTGAAGCTATGGCCATTGGAAGAAATTTTAAAGAGTCCTTACAAAAAGCTTTGGTTTCTCTTGAAACTGGTTTCTCGGGTGTAGACCAAATATTTAATTTAAAAGTCAAACAAATTGAGAAAAAACTTGCAGAAAATATACCTAATAAAATCTTGCTAATTGGTGAGGCTTTTAGAAAAAAAATAAACATCAAAAAGATACAAAAACTTTCAAAAATAGATAATTGGTTTTTAAATCAAATAAAAGAAATAGTAGATAAAGAAAATGAGATTAAAAAAAACGGTTTACCAAAAACGTATAATGATTTTAATTATATAAAATCAATAGGTTTCTCAGATAAAAAACTTTCTGAATTAGCAAATACCACAGAGTATAATGTGAGAAAAATAAGATCAAAATTAAAAATTTTTCCTGTTTATAAAAAAGTAGATACTTGTGCCTCAGAGTTTAAATCATTTACTCCCTACATGTATTCTACTTATCAAAGAAATTTTTCTGTTAATTCTGAGTGTGAAGCAGATCCATCTAGTAGAAAAAAAATTATTATTCTTGGTGGCGGGCCTAATAGAATTGGACAAGGTATTGAGTTTGATTACTGTTGTTGTCAAGCAAGTTTTGCTTTAAAAAAAGCTGGGTATGAAACAATAATGGTTAATTGTAATCCTGAAACTGTTTCAACAGATTATGATACAAGTGACAGACTATATTTTGAACCATTAATAGAAGAATTTGTTTTTAATATTATTAAAAGAGAAAAAGTTAAAGGGAATTTGGTAGGTATCATAACACAATTTGGTGGACAGACGCCAATTAAGCTGGCCAAGTTTTTACATCAAAACAAACTTCCAATATTAGGAACTCAATATACTTCGATCGATTTAGCTGAGGATAGAGATAGATTTAGAAATCTTTTGAATAAATTAAAATTAAAACAAGCTAAAAGTGGAATAGCAAAAACATTTTCACAGGCATTAAAAATAACTGAAAAAATTGGATTGCCTCTTATGGTTAGGCCTTCTTATGTTTTAGGAGGAAGAGCAATGGAAATTGTACATGAAAAAAAGCAGCTTAAGAATTTCGTACAAGAGGCATTTAAAGCAGCAGAAAAAAATCCAATTTTAATTGACAAATTTATCGATAATGCAATGGAAGTAGATGTTGATGCACTGTCAGATGGCAAACAAGTATTTGTTGCAGGGATCATGCAGCATATTGAAGAAGCAGGCATTCATTCTGGTGACTCGGCTTGTAGTTTGCCTCCGGTTTCTATCAAACCTTTTTTAATTAAAGAGATTGAGAGCCAAACTAGAAAGTTAGCCCTTGCACTTAAAGTAAAGGGTTTTATGAATGTTCAATTTGCAATTAAAAACGATGAAATTTTTGTTATAGAGGTAAACCCTAGGGCAAGCAGAACAGTGCCATTTGTATCAAAAGCAAAAAATCTTCCATTAGCCAAAATTGCTTCAAGGGTAATGGCGGGTGAAAAATTATCTAAATTTAATTTAAGAAGTAAAACAAAAAAAATGTTTGCGGTTAAAGAAGCGGTATTCCCATTTAATAAATTTCCAAATAGTGATCTTTTACTTGGTCCAGAGATGAAATCAACTGGAGAAGTAATGGGTTTCGATGAAAATTTTGGTATGGCTTTTGCCAAAAGTCAAATGGCAGCTTCGAACTCGCTTCCTACAAAAGGATTAGCATTTATATCACTCAAAAATAGTCATAAAAATGAAGGAGTAGATTTGGCTAAACAGTTAAGTAAGCTTAACTTCAAACTTTGCGGTACTGGAGGTACAGCTGAATATATTAATAAGCATGGAATTAAATGTAAAAAGATAAATAAAGTTAATCAAGGATCACCTCATATTGTCGATGTTCTAAATGCAAAAAAAATTGCCTTAGTAATTAATACTGGTGGGGGTAATAGTGAAAAACAACTTAATGATGCTTTAGCATTAAGAAGAGCTACTTTAGCAAATAAGGTCCCTTATTGCACAAATATGTCGACAGCAAAAGTTTGTATTGAAGGTATTAAGTCTCTCAAAAACAAAGAGATTAAAGTAACTTCTCTGCAAGATATTTAATTTTATTTTACTTTCCAGTCAGTTTCAAAAGTAACGTAGTTAATTTGAATACATCTACGCTCCTTTTTTATCTCTTTTTTTTCCATTCCATGCCAAGAGTTTGGTCCGCTAGTAAAGAAATATCCATAATTATGTTTATAAGGAACAGTTTTTACTTTAGTTAATTTAGTATCGTAGAAATCTGTTCCTAAGTTTTCAGATTCGTTATGAAGATTGATAAATACTATAGAGGACATTAACTTTTCTTTAATATCACAATGAGGCTTAAGCCAAAAACCTTCCCTATCACAAATAATTTCTAGTCTGACGAAAGAGTTGCTTAAGTCTTTTCCAATCAAGCTACCTATTTTAGTGTAAACTTTAGGGGATCTCAGCTCCTCAATAAAATTTTTAAGGTGTGGAAACTGATTTGCATTTTCTTTAGTTACATAACATCTTATTTTTTTTGCCTTTCCTCCATCTTTGATACCTGAGCGAAAAGCACCATCTCCCCCATCGAGTGCTCTAGTACCGTCGTAGTTTAAATTTTCTTTCTTAGGATCAACAATATCTGCATTACTAATTTCCTCAATGGCTTCTTTGGTTAATGGTTGATTAATTTCAAAATGTTCAAAAGGATCATTGAACGATTTAGTTCTGCTTTCTAATGACTTAAATAATTCCATTTTTTTTTATCTTTTCGTTAATTATAGGTGATATTCTATTTACCTCGTCAAGTTTGCTATATGACCACAAATCAATTTTATCTGTCAAATCTTTTATTATATTTAATTGTTTAAATTGGGAGAAAAATTTTTGGAATCTTAAATTATTCTTACTTGAGTTCATTTGTGCCACATAAATTGGTTTTCCAGTAATTGCAGCTTCAGAAATCATGGACGTAGAGTCGCAAGTTACAACAATATAATCTGAAATTGAAAGTGCAGATAAGTAAGCTTTTTTATCTACATCTTTTATAACCATATGATCGTGACCAAAAGAATTGAAAGCTTTTTTAATAATATCTGATGGAGTTCTGTAAGAAGGTATTACAACTAACTTGTATTTATCCATAGTAAAAATAGATTTTATTTTGTTAAATAAAAAATCAATTTCTTTTTCTGAAAAAGTATAATATTTATTCGGTCCGCCAATAATAAAAGCAATTATTTTTTTATTTTCTTTATCAATCTTTAAATAATTATTTTCTTTTGAAATTTCCTTTTCAGAAAGATAATGAATTGCTCCGGTTGTTTTGATTACATTATTACCTGATATATTATCATGTTCAGGGCAAATAATTAAATCAAATTTGTCTAATGAAACTTTTGGATCTTGAATATGAATCGTAAAGATTTTTTCTTTATACTTTTTTTTTAAAGCTAAAGAGGGTATTACACTTTTTCTGCCACAAGAAATAACTACTTTCGAATCGAATATAAATTGATTCTCTAAAACGCTCATAGATATAGGTGTAAGAAATGGTGGTATAAAATTCCAAAACTTTTTAAGTTTAATTTCTTGATGTTTATAGTTTAAATTCAAAGCTTTTGCCAAGCCTTCGACCTGACTAACCATACCGTGCATACCTTGCGTTAAAAGGAGTGCTTTTAATTTTGACATTTGTTACTATATACCTTCATTAGAATGAATAATAAATCATCTAAACATACAAAAGTGTTGATTCTTGGATCAGGACCAGCGGGCTACACTGCAGCGATATATGCTGCTAGAGCCCTTCTTAAACCAATTTTAGTTTTTGGGTCTGAACCGGGTGGACAACTTACAACAACTACAGATGTTGAGAATTTTCCTGGATTTGCAAAAGTGATTCAAGGGCCGTGGTTAATGGATGAAATGAAGGGCCAAGCTCAAGCTGTAGGCACAGAGATGATCCAAGATCATATTAAAAAAGTTGATCTTTTAAAAAAGCCTTTTTCAGCTCATGGCGATAGTGGTCAAGTTTATACTGCAGATAGCATTATTATTTCTACAGGCGCTCAAGCAAGATGGTTAAATTTAGAATCTGAACAAAAATTTAGAGGATTTGGAGTATCTGCTTGTGCAACATGCGATGGTTTTTTCTTTAAAGAAAAAGAAGTAGCAGTTGTTGGAGGCGGGAACGCTGCAGTAGAGGAAGCAATGTTTTTAACTAAATTTGCCTCTAAAGTTTATTTAATTCATAGAAGAAATGAGTTAAGAGCAGAAAAATTATTACAAGAAAAGCTTAAAGCTAACAAAAAAATTCAGATTATTTGGGATAGTGTTGTTGAAGAAGTAATGGGGACAAATGAACCCAAAGGAGTTAATGGGATTAAAATAAAAAATGTCAAATCCAACAAAACATCTGAGCTTAAAGTTGATGGTTTATTTATTGCAATAGGTCATGACCCAGCTACGGCTTTATTTAAAGATCAATTAAAAATGGATAAAGAAGGTTATTTGATTACTAAACCAGACTCAACTATTACAAATATACCAGGAGTATTTGCTGCTGGAGATGTGAAAGATAAAATTTTTAGGCAAGCAGTAACTGCTGCTGGAATGGGTTGTATGGCTGCACTAGAAGCTGAAAAGCATTTATCTAGTAAATAAAGTGAAAAACAATTTACATGTATTTTTAGGTTCTACTGTTGCTGATGCAGCCGCAAGACCTTTGCATTGGGTATATAATCAAAAAAAATTACTGAATTATATCAAAGGAAAAAAAGATTTTACGTTTTTAAAAAAAAATAAAAGCCCTTTCTATAGCATTAAAACTGGTAAAGTTTCCGGTTACAATGATATTGGACAAGTCATGTTCAAAACATTAATTGAAGGAAATACAAATATTGAAAGAAGATTTAAAAAAAATATTATTAAAAATTTTGGTCCTGGAAGCATATATTGGAAAAATTACAGTCTAAGAGCAAAATATAGAAAAGTTAAAGACTGGCGTGGAATAATTAAAGGTCCCTGGATACATCAAAATATTATCGAAACAGTTCAAAATATTCAAAAAGGGAAAAAATTAACAGGAGGAAGAAAAGTAAATGAGTCAGATGGTTTCTGTGCAGCACTACCTTATTTTTTATATGGTTATAGTTTTAAAAATCTTAAAAAAATTATTTCGTTAGTCACAGTTTCGAAAATTAGTATAAGGTATGCTTTGGCTAAATTTTATTTAATAGATTTGGCTCTTAAAGGTTCAAAAAATCCTATAAAAGAATTTACTTTGAAATATAAAAATAAATCATATTTCAAAAATATCGTAAGGAGTATAAATAAAATAAAACGATTGAAAAAAAAATCTCATACTAAAGTAGTAAAAAAACTTGGAATGGCTTGTAGTTATCCCGGGACTTTTGAGAGTTCTGTTCATTCTATTTTAACCTCTTCTAATTATAAAAGTGCAGTTTTAAAAACAATTAAAGCAGGAGGATGTAACTGTTCTAGAGTAAACTTTATTGGCGCATATTATGCTGCATTAAAAGGAGTGAGGTCTATTCCAAAATCGTGGGTAAAAAAAACAGATGCAGCAAAAAGAATTTTGAGACAAAATTAGTTATTTAAGCTATTACAAAAATCTTCAATTCTTGTTATGGCTTTTTTTAAATTTTCCATTGAGGTTGCATATGAAATTCTAAAATAACCATCTAAGCCAAAGGCCGATCCTTGAACTACAGCAACCATAGATTTTTCTAATAATTTTTGAACAAATTCAGTATCGGTTTTAAGTTTAGTTTTCTTATTTAAAAGCCCTTTACAGCTTGGAAAAACATAAAAAGCTCCGTTTGGTGTTAAACAATTAATTCCTTTTATATTATTTAAACTACTCACTACAAAATCTCTTCTCTCTTTGAAGGCTTCTGCTCTCTCTTTAATAAAATTTTGTTGCCCATTTAATGCCTCCACTGCTGCTGCCTGGCTTATAGATGAAGGATTTGAGGTAGACTGAGATTGTATCTTTCTAATTGCATTAATTATTTCTTTAGGACCTGCCGCATAACCTATTCTCCAACCTGTCATCGCGTAAGACTTGCTTACTCCGTTCATGGTCAAAGTTCTCTCTTTAAGTTTTGAAATTTGAGCAATTGTAAAAAAATTAAAGTCTTCGTATCTAATATGCTCATAAATATCGTCGCTTAAAATAAAAATTTTTTTATGTTTAAGTAATACTTTTGACAAATCCTCTATTTCTTTTTTTGAATATCCTGCTCCAGTTGGGTTAGAAGGAGAGTTTAGAATAAGCCATTTTGTTTTTTTAGATATTGCTTTTTCTAATTTTTTTGCTGAAAGCTTAAAGCCATCTTTTTCCTCACACTTTATAATCTTAGGAGTTCCACCAGCTAACAAAACCATATCGGGGTAAGAAACCCAAAAAGGCGCAGGTATAATTACCTCATCTCCTTTATTCAATGTTGCCATGAAGGTGTTGTATATAACTTGTTTGCCCCCAGTTCCGACTGTAATTTGGTCAGTTGTATAATTTAAATTATTCTCTCTTTTAAACTTTTCAACTATTGCTTTTTTTAAGTCTGGAGTTCCATCAACGGCTGTATACTTAGTTTCACCGTTTTTGATAGCTTCTATAGCGGCCTCTTTAACATTATCTGGGGTGTCAAAATCTGGCTCTCCAGCACCTAATCCTATAACATCCTTCCCGCTTGCCCGCATTTCCCTAGCTTTTGTAGTAACTGCAATGGTAGGCGACGGTTTTATACGTTTTAAATTGTTGGAAATTATGCTCATTGAATTTTATAATGTTTTTTTTAATTATTAATATCACAGAATGCAAAATACGTATCAAGAAAAAATATTAGATTTAGAAAATACTAACAACTCTATTAATAAAAAATTAGAGGGAGGTATTAAATTTAAAATAAAAAGTAATTTTCAACCTGCTGGAGACCAGCCTCAAGCTATCAAAAAACTGATTTCTAATCTTAAAGGTCAAAAGAATGAACAAGTCTTACTTGGTGTTACAGGCTCTGGAAAAACTTTCACTATGGCAAAAGTTATTGAAGCATCTAACAGACCAGCTTTAGTTCTTGCTCCAAATAAAACTTTAGCCGCGCAGCTTTACGGTGAATTTAAAAGTTTTTTTCCAGATAATGCTGTTGAATACTTTGTTTCGTACTATGATTATTATACTCCAGAAGCTTACGTTCCGAGGTCAGACACTTACATCGAAAAAGAAGCATCTATTAATGAACAAATAGATAGGATGAGGCATTCAGCTACCAGGTCACTACTTGAAAGAGATGATGTCATAATTGTTGCGAGTGTTTCATGTATCTATGGTCTTGGATCTGTTGAGGCTTATTCAAAAATGACTATAACTCTTAAAAAAAACTATGAATATGACAGAGATCAGTTAATTAGGGCATTTATTAACTTGCAATATAAAAGAAATGATCAAAATTTTTTTAGAGGAACATTTAGAGTTAGGGGAGAAAATTTAGAAATTTTTCCATCACATTTAGAAGATAGGGCTTGGAGATTAAGTTTAAATTTAAATAAATTAGAAAAAATTGAAGAATTTGATCCTTTAACTGGAGATAAGACTAATGATTTTTCAATTATTAAAATTTATGCTAACAGTCACTATATTACTCCTAAACCAACAATTGATCAGGCTATACAAGAGATTAAAAAAGAATTAGAGGCCACATTAAAAAAACATCAGGATAACAACAAATTATTAGAGGCTCAAAGATTAAGAGAAAGGACAAAATTTGATTTAGAAATGATTGAGGCTACAGGTACTTGTGCTGGAATTGAAAATTATTCACGATTTTTGTCTGGAAGAAAACCTGGAGAACCTCCCCCAACATTATTTGAGTACTTTCCTGATAATACAATTATTTTTGTTGATGAAAGTCACGTAACTGTGCCACAGCTTAACGGAATGTACAAAGGTGACAGAACCAGAAAAAGTACGTTAGCTGAATACGGTTTTAGGCTTCCATCATGTATGGATAATAGACCTTTAAAGTTTGAAGAATGGGATTTAATGAGAACTCAAACAATATTCGTATCTGCTACTCCTGGGCCATGGGAATTAAAACAAACCAAGAATGAATTTATAGATCAAATTATTCGTCCTACAGGTTTGATAGATCCACCAGTAGAAATTAGGCCAGCCAAAACTCAGGTAGACGATTTAATGCACGAAGCGAAAGGGATCGTAAAAAAAGGTTTCAGAATTTTAGCTACAACGTTAACAAAAAAAATGGCTGAAGATTTAACTGAGTATCTTCATGAAAATGGATTAAAGGTACGATATATGCATTCTGACATCGATACACTGGAAAGAATAGAAATTATAAGAGATTTGAGAATGGGTGTATTCGATATCTTGGTTGGAATAAATTTGTTAAGGGAGGGATTGGATATTCCTGAATGTGCACTAGTAGCAATACTTGATGCAGACAAAGAGGGCTTCTTAAGATCAGAAACATCTTTAATTCAAACTATAGGAAGAGCTGCTAGAAATGTAGACGGGAAGGTAATTTTGTACGCAGACAAAGTTACCAAAAGCATAGATAAGGCTATCAAAGAAACTGATCGAAGGAGAAATAAGCAATTACAATATAACAAAAAAAATAAAATTACAGCAGAGTCTGTTAAAAAAGAAATAAGTGATATTTTAGAGTCAGTTTATGAGAAAGACTATGTAAAAATAAGTGAAGGTTCAAACGTTGGCGGAAATCTAAAGAAACATTTAAAAGCTCTAAATAGAAAAATGAAAGAGTCGGCTGCTAATTTGGAATTTGAAGAAGCTGCCAAAATTCGTGATGAAATAAGAAAATTGGAGGCAAGTGAGCTTGAGATATCTTTAAATCCAAAAATAAACCAGTACAAATTAAAAAATAAAGTATACCCTAAAGGCAGATCAACAATGGGAATGCCAGGCACTAAGCCTAGAAAAGCAATAAAAAAATGGAAGCCAAAAAGATAATTATAACAGGTGGTGCGACAAGAATTGGAGCCGCTATTGCGAAAAGTTTAGCAGGTTATGATATTAATATCACAATTCATTATAATAAATCGAAAAATCTAGCAAATAAATTAAAAAAAGAATTAGAAGATTTAGGTAGTAATGTATTTTTAATTAAGGCTGACTTAAGTAATTCAAACCAAGTACGAAAGTTAATAAAAGATGCTTTTAATAAAATGAAGGGTTTAGACTGCCTTATTAACAATGCTTCTGTTTTTGAAAATGATAACCTCAACAACTTTAATGATAAAAGCTTTTCAAAACACATGAATGTTAATCTAAAAGCTCCGGCCTTATTAACTCAAAATTTTAAAAAATGTGTAAAAAAAAACTATGGAACTATCATTAATATTATCGATCAAAGAATTGAAAAATTAACACCTTATTTTCTATCTTACACTTTAAGTAAGTCAGCTTTAGGAACACTTACTATAACTTCAGCCATGAAATTAGCCCCTAATATAAGAGTCAATGCCATATCTCCTGGTCCAACTCTTAAGAATAAAAGGCAATCAGAATCTCATTTTAAAAAACAGTGGAAATCGGTTTTATTGAAGAAACAAGTGTATGTAGAAAATATCAGTGAAACAGTAAAATTTCTTATAAAAAATGATAATATAACAGGAGAAATAATAAATGTTGATAGCGGCCAAAGACTCGCGTGGTTAACGCCTGATATAATAAATGTAAAAGAATGAAAATAATTAAATTTAAAGATAAAAAAAATTATAAATATAAAAGAAAAGTAAGTATTAAAAACTTAATACTAAAAATTTCAGTAGGTCTTCATAATTTTGAAAAAAAAAAGAAGCAAAGAGTGAGATTTAATATTGATATTTCGACTGACTCAAATATTAAGCCTAATAATAATAATTTGGCATCTATAGTAAATTATGAGGATACTATAAACAAAATAACGTATATTACAGAAAAGAAACACCATGAACTTTTAGAAGATTTAGCAGAAAATATTTTTGATATAATTTTTGAAAGCGAGATAGTAAAAAAAGTTAATCTTAAATTAGAGAAATTAGACATAATCAAGAATACAGAATCTGTGGGTATAGAGGTGTCAAAAAGTAGAGATGAATAACAGTTTAGAATTAGGTAAGAAGGTTATAAAAGAAAAAATTCCACTTACACCGAAAAATCCTGGTATTTATAGAATGATAAGTGTTTCCGGGGAAATTTTATATATTGGAAAGGCTAAAAATATTCCTAATAGACTTAAGAGTTACGTTTCCGACACAAACTTACCAATAAGAACCGAAAGAATGCTTTCTCTAACACATAATCTTGAAATAACGACTACTAATAATGAGAGTGAAGCTCTTCTTCTAGAAGCTAACCTAATCAAAAAACATAAACCAAGATTTAATATTTTGTTGAGAGACGATAAATCGTTCCCATATATTTATATTGGTCACAAAGATAAATGGCCTCAACTAACTAAATTGCGAGGGAAAAAATCTAGAAATGGATATTATTTCGGGCCTTTTGCTTCAATAGGATCTGCTAATTGGACAATTAAAATTTTACAAAAAATTTTCCAACTACGAGTTTGTGACGATACCGTTTTTAAAAATAGAGAGAGACCGTGTATATTATATCAGATTAAAAGATGTTCTGCTCCGTGCGTTGGGCACATTGAAGAGTCTCATTATAAAAAAACAGTGTCAGAGGCTATAGATTTTATTTCTGGCAAATCAAGAAGAATACAAAAATCTTTATCTAAAGACATGGAGCAAGCGAGTAAAGAATTAGATTTTGAAAAAGCTGCAATAGCTAGAGATAGAATAAAAGCATTAACTCAAATTCAAACTTCACAAAAAATAAATCAAACAAATTTAAATGAAGCAGACGTTGTAAGTATTTACAAAGAGTCAGGAAAAACTTGTATACAAGTCTTCTTTTTTAGATCAAAACAAAACTGGGGAAATCAAGCTTTTTACCCGAAGCACGATACAGATGACAATGTAAAAGAAATCATGACTTCTTTTTTAACACAATTTTACGAAAATAAAGTTGTGCCAAACATGATAATAACAAATACTGAAATTGAAGATTTAAAACTTTTGGAAAATGCCTTTTCACAAAAAGAAAAAAGAGATGTCCTAATAAAAAAAGCAAAGAGCAAGGATGAATTAAATATATCAAAATTAGCTGAAAAAAATGCTAAACAAGCTTTAACACAAAAACTTTATCAAACCGAAAGTAATAATAACTTAATAGAAAATTTAGCAAATAGGTTTGATTTGAATAATAATATTAATCTAATTGAAGTTTACGATAATAGTCATATTCAAGGTAGTGACTCCGTAGGAGCTCTAATATGTTTTAGTAATGAAGGTTTTGTAAAAAAAAGATATAGAAAATTTAATATAAAAAATGAGAAAGTAAAAAATGATGATTTCGGTATGATGAAGGAAGTTTTGTTTAGAAGATTTTCAAAAGCGATAAAGGAAAAATCTGGGTCTCTTTCTTTGCCAGAATTAATTTTAATAGATGGTGGGAAAGGTCAATATTCAGTGAGTAGAGAAGTATTAAATGAGCTAGGTTTACATGATTTGCCAATATTAGCTGTTGCAAAAGGTAAAAATAGGAATGCTGGTGAAGAAAAAATATACTATGAAAATAAAGAATATATTCTAAAAAAAAACGATCCTTTGTTGTTTTTTATACAGAGATTGCGAGATGAAGCTCATAGATTTGCAATAAGTACCCATAGAGCAAAAAGAAAAAAAGGATTAAGTAAATCTTTACTAGATCAAATTGATGGAATAGGAAAACAGAGAAAAAGATCTTTACTTAATCATTTTGGGTCAGCAAGATCAGTAGAATCTGCTAGCTTAGAAGATTTAAAATCTGTAGAAGGTATTGAAGAAAGTATCGCAAAAAAAATATATGACTACTTTCATGAATAAAAATGAAATTTAAAATTCCCAATATATTAACAATAGGAAGAATAATAATAGTTCCTATATTTATATTTACTTTTTTTTTACCTGGTTTTTTTGGTGACCTTATTCCCTTTTTTCTTTTTGTTTTAGCAAGTTTCACTGATTATTTAGATGGACTTCTAGCCAGACTATTTAAAGAGGAGTCCAAACTTGGAGAGTTATTAGATCCTATTGCTGATAAAATTCTAGTCTCCACTGCCCTCCTTTTGCTAATAATGAACGGCACAATTAAAAATTTTGAAGTAATTGCAGCTATAATAATTATAACGCGTGAAATTATAATTTCTGGTTTAAGAGAGTTCTTGGCTAAAGGAAGCATATCTATGCCAGTAACAAGTTTATCAAAACTAAAAGCATTTATACAAATGTTTGCAATAGCTGTTTTATTAACAGGAGATATTGGTAATAAAATTATAAACTTTCAGGACTACAACGCTCAAACTATTGGAATAATCCTTTTATGGCTTTCAGCAGCCTTAACTTTGTATACGGGTTATGGTTATATTGTAAAAGGTATAGATCATGCTTTGAGTGAAGATGATAAATCTTAAGCAGCTGATTTTTTTCTAACTATATTCTGATAACTAGCGCTTAAATCTTTAATAAGCTCACAAACTTTAAAATCAAATTTATCAATTTTTGAAACAGGAGTAATCTCTGCTGCAGTTCCTGTTAAAAAACAACCTACAAAATTTTTCATTTCATCAGGTAAGATTTTTCTTTCAATCACTTTTATATTTTTTGACTTAGCTATCTCTATCACCGCTCTTCTGGTGATCCCGTCAAGAAATGAGTCTGGAATTGGAGTATGTAATTGACCGTCTTTCGATTTAAAGAAAATATTTGCACCTGTAGCTTCAGCAATATTTCCCTCAAAGTCTAGCATTAAAGAGTCCGTAAATCCTTGTTCTTCTGCCTCATGTTTTGATAATGTACATATCATATATAATCCAGCAGCTTTGGTATCCCAAGGAATAGTGTTTGGTGCGGGTCGTCTCCATTTTGAAATATTTAATTTAATCCCCTCTATTTTTAGTTTTGGATCAAAGTATGATCCCCACTCCCATGTTGCAATTGCGACATGAACTTTATTTTTTTGGGCTGATATAGCCATCATCTCACTACCACGCCAAATAACTGGTCTTACGTATCCATTTTTAACTTTTTGTATGTTTACAATATTTTTACAAGCTTCGTTTATTTCTGTCTGGCTATAAGGAACCTTAATTCCCATTCTTTTTGCAGAATAAAAAAGTCTTTCGGTATGTTCCTCTAATTTAAATATTTCTCCGTCGTATACTCTTTCACCCTCAAAAACACAGCTTGCATAATGCAGTCCATGATTTAATACATGAATTTGAGCGTCCTTCCAGTTTACTGGCTTACCATTAAACCAAATTTTACCTGATCTTTTATCGTAAGGTATCATTTCCATAGAAAAAAATAATATATCTTTTTTTTTATCAGAAAAAAGTATATTTCTTAATAGAATAAGTCAATATAGCTGACCAATTATGAGAGACTTACTTTATCTTAAAGACGAGCAAATTAAAGATTTTATACAATTACTTTATTATGCATATAGAGAGACATATTCAGATCCAAAAGATTTGTTATCAAGAAAATTTTTTGGTCCTGCTCATTTAAGAGCTTTGAATTTAATTGAAAGCAATCCAGGTATTAGCTTAGGAGAACTGATATACAAACTAAAGATAACCAAACAAAGTATTAACAGAGTTATAAGGGATTTATTAAAGTCAAAAATGATAAAACAACAAAAAGATGATGCTGACACAAGAAAAAAGAAATTATATCTTGATAAGGAAGGAAAAATATTTTTTGATATAATTTATAAAAAACAAAAAAAGAGAATATTTAATGCTCTTAAAAATTCTGAACCTGAGTCAGTTGTTAAATTTAAAGAGGTTTTAAAAAGAATTATTGATGGATAATTTAAATCATATATTAGTTGTAGATGATGATGATCGTATTAGGAGTCTTCTTAAAGAGTACCTAAACGAAAATAAATTTTTAGTTTCGACAGCAATGAACTCTGAAGAAGCAAAAGCTAAATTAAATCATTTTAAATTTGATCTAATTGTTTTGGATGTAATGATGCCGGGTCAAAGCGGGTATGAGCTGACTAAAGAAATAAAAGACAAAAATTCTCCTCCGATTATTCTTTTAACTGCTAAAGGAGAAGTTGAAAATAGAATAAAAGGCTTAGAACTTGGGGCAGATGACTACATCGGAAAACCCTTTGAACCCAAAGAGCTGCTTTTGAGAATAAATAATATTATCTCAAAAAAAATTAAAATTGATACAAAGAAAAAATATTCGGTTGGCGAAGCCATTATAGACTTAAACAAGATGATAATTAAATTGAATAATAATCACAGAAAAATTAATGTTACGGAAAAAAAAATTTTAATGGAAATGTTATCTAATCCGGGCAAAACTTACTCAAGAACACAAATTGGAGAGTTGTCAGGGATTTTACAAGAAAGATCGATTGACGTGATGATCACTCGTCTAAGACAAAAAATTGAGATCAATCCAAAAAATCCAAGATACTTACAAACAATTAGAGGTTCAGGCTATGTTCTCTGGGTTGAATAATTTATTTAAAAAGATTTTACCAAAAGGTTTATTTTATAGATCTTTAATTATTGTTGCTGCGCCAACAATTCTTCTACAGTTAATTGTTACAGTAGTCTTCTTTGACAGCATATGGATAAAAGCTAATAAGGGTATGACAAGATCACTTGTAGGTGAAATTAAAACTTTAAGTGATGTTTATAATTCAGAAAATAAGAGCCAAATAAATTATATAACTGATATTTATAAAAAAAACTTTGACTTTGTTATTAATTCAATAGAAGAGCCTCTGCCTAATGAAATTTTTGAAAGAAGATTTAGTCCAATGGATAGGTCTTTAAGACGTGAATTAAAATCTACTTTTGGAACTGATAATTATTGGTTCAACACTGTCAACTATTTAGACATTGTAGAAGTAAGAATAATATCAGGTAATAAAAATTTACAGTTTTTCTTTCCAAAAGAAAGAATAGCGACTTCTTCTGTAAGACTTTTTGTTTTATGGATTACATTACCATCAATTTTATTAATACTGATTGCGATACTATTTTTAAAAAATCAAACAAGACCAATTACAAATCTTGCAAAGGCAGCACAAAAGTTTGGTAAAGGAGATTATATTAATGAATTTAGACCTTCTGGTGCGAGAGAAATTAGAAATGCCGCATATGAGTTCGATAGGATGGCAAAGCGGATTAATAGACATCTTAATCAAAGATCAGAAATGCTTTCAGGTATAAGTCATGATTTGAGAACTCCACTAACGCGATTAAAATTACAATTGGCCATGGTTAATAATAAAGAAATCTCAAATAATATGTCAAAAGATATTGATGAAATGGAAAATATGTTAAACGACTATCTTCAATTTGCAAAAACTCAAGCTAAGGAAAACACAGAAAAAATTAATTTAAAAGATATATTTCAGATCATTGAGAATAGAATTAATAAACCAAATTTGAAAATAAGTATTGAAAATGAAATTTCCTTATATGCAAGAAAAAACGCTCTTCAAAGATGTTTTTCAAATATAATAAACAATGGTTTAATGTATGGAGAGAAAATTAATGTCTCTGTTCGAAAAAGCTCTAATCGAGCAATAATTTTATTTGATGACGATGGACCGGGTATCCCTGCAGAGCATTATAGAAATGTATTTAAGCCATTTTTTAGATTAGATAAAAGTAGGAGTTTAAATAAGTCTGGAGTAGGTTTGGGTCTTGCTATTGTAGAAGATATTGTACATTCCCACGGCGGCAATATTCAATTATCGAAAAGTGATATGGGTGGACTTCAAGTTAAGATTTCTTTGCCCTTTTAGTCTTTGTCATTAATTTTTTAATCTTTTGATCTTGTTTTTCTACCAGCTTTTTTAGTGCTTCAAATTCCTCTCTTGATACTAAATCAAGTTTGCTAACAATATTATCTTTCCTAAATTTCAAATTAGTTATTAGTTCCTTTTTAACATCATTAACTGTAAGAATTCCTGTCTCTAGCAAGCTTGAAAGAGTTTTTAATATTTTTTCTTTATCTGACACACTATATCTTATTTGATAAGTAAATTTATTTCAATTATGTTATTAATTTTATAATGTATATTCATAACTTAAATCCTATAATATTTGATTTTGGCATATTGTCTCTAAGATGGTATTCCTTAGCATACATATTGGGAATAGTATTTGGGTGGTGGTATGGAAAAAAAATTATTTTTTTTATAAATAATCGAAATAAAAAAAATTATAATTTAGATTTATTTGATGATTATATCACATATATTATTATCTCTGTAATAATCGGAGGTAGATTAGGATATGTCTTATTTTATAACATTGAATATTTTTTTTCAAATCCAGTAGAAATATTTTTTATTTGGAATGGAGGGATGTCATTTCATGGGGGTCTTTTAGGTATTATTATTGGGACAATTATTTTCTCCAAAAAAAATAATTTTGATAAACTTGTTTTACTAGATGTGGTTTCATGCGTTGCGCCACTTGGAATATTTTTTGGAAGATTAGCTAATTTTATAAACGCTGAACTTTACGGAAAACCAACTGATGTTCCTTGGGCAGTTATTTTCCCACTAGTTGACAATCAAGGTAGACATCCATCGCAAATTTATGAGGCTCTTCTCGAAGGCGCTTTGTTATTTTTTATTTTAAATTTAATAATAAAAAAAACGTCTTACAAAAAGGGTATATGTGCAGCTATTTTTTTGATATTTTATTCTATATCTAGAATCATATCTGAATTTTTTAGAGAGCCAGATATTCAAGTTGGATATATTTTTAATTATATAAGTATGGGATCTCTATTGAGTTTTTTCATGTTTGGATTGGGAATTTTAATGTATTTTAAAATTAAATGATAAATTTGAATGGAGTTCAATCAGTTGATAAATTTATAGAAAATGCTCTATACGATAAGAAATATGGTTACTATTCAAAAAAAAACCCGTTTGGTAAAAAGGGTGATTTTGTAACAGCACCTTTAATTTCACCATTATTTAGTGAAATGATATTAATATGGGTAGTTTCCTATTGGATACACCTTGGGAAACCAAAAAAGTTTTCTTTTGTTGAACTGGGTCCTGGGAATGGAGCCTTCTGTGAAACATTTTGTAAGACTTTAGAAAAATTTCCTCAATTTAAAAAATCAGTGAAAATATATTTGTTAGAAAAAAGTGAAAGACTTATTAAAATTCAAAAAAACTTATTAAAAGATAAGAATGTTACTTGGATTAAAAACTTTAATCAGATAAAAAATGGACCAGCATTATTTTTTGGTAACGAATTTTTCGACTCTATCCCAATAAAACAGTTTCATGTTAAGAAATCAAATATTTATGAAAAATTTATTCACTTTAAAAGCGGTAAGTTTAAAGAATTTCTTTTTAAAAAAACCTCGAAAAAAACTTTTAAAAAGCTAAAAGACTTTGGCCTAATTAGAAACGCAGGGGTTATTGAATATCCTCAAAAAGGATTTAAAATTTTGGAACCAGTTATTAAAAAAATTAATATGTTAGGTGGAGGTATTTTATTAATAGACTACGGTTATACGAAAGCACAAGGTAATGATACATTACAATCAATAAAATCACATAAGAAAAATATTTTTTATAAAAATATTGGAGAAGCTGATATTACTTATTTAGTTAATTTCCAACTTTTAAATAAATTTCTTTTAAATAAAAAGCTTTTTTTAAATAACTTAGTTAGTCAAAATTTTTTTTTAAGAAAACTAGGAATTATAGAGAGAGCAGAAATTTTATCTAAAAAACTAAGTTTCAAAGAAAAATCCGATATATATTATAGATTAGAGAGGCTTTTAAGCGAAAAAAAAATGGGAGGATTGTTTAAAGTTTTATTTGCTGCGAATAACAAAACTAGGTTTAACTTAGGATTTAAATAATGTTTTATTCAAAAAAATTTAAAAAATTTAAAAATATAAATCACTGTTTTTTTTCTAGAAAAGGTGGTTTTTCTAAAGGTATTTACAAAAGTTTAAATTGTGGTCATGGATCTAGAGATAATAAAAAAAATATTAATAAAAATTTGAATTTTGTGTCAAAAAAAATAAAAGTAAATAGAAAAAATCTTTTTTTAATGTATCAAACGCACAGTAATAAAGTAATTATAATTAACAAGAAAAATAAAAATTTAATTAAATTCAAGTCAGATGCTATAATTACAAAAATTAGAGGAATAGCTTTAGGAGTTGTTACCGCAGATTGTGTGCCGATTATTCTTTTTGACTCTAGAAATCATACTATTGGATGTATTCATGCGGGATGGAAAGGTGCTTCTTCTGGAATTATTGAGAATACCATTAAACAATTTAAAAAAATTAATTCCAAAAATAAAATTTATGCTGCGATTGGTCCTTGTATAGGAGATAGAAGTTACGAAGTTGATTTACCTTTTTATAAAAAGTTTTTGTCTCAATCAAAAAAAAATAATATCTATTTTATTAAAAAGAAAAACAATAAAAAATTATTTAATTTGAGAAAGTACGTTAATGATAAATTGATTAAATTAAACGTTATAGTAGATAACGTTAATAAAGACACTTTTAGAGAAAAAAGTAATTTTTTTAGTTACAGAAGATCTCAAAAACTCAACCAAAATGATTATGGGAGATGTATTTCTGTAATTAGCATGACAAAGTTTAGCCAAAATTAATCATTATGTTAATAGTTGTTAAAGCTCTTTAACGTAAAATCTTGAACAACGACAAATTAGGAAACAACTGGAAATGACTAATAAATAATTGTATAAATAATTACATTTCATGAAAATTTTATCTGGAACAAGTAATCCGAAATTAAGCAAAGAAATCTCAAAACTGCTTAAACTTAAACTAGTAAATACAAATATAAAAAGATTTTCTGATGGAGAAATTTATATTGAAATAAATGAAAACATTAGAGGAAATAGTGTGTTTGTAATTCAATCAACTTCTAACCCCGCTAATGACAACTTAATGGAATTGTTATTATGTATAGATGCCTTAAGAAGATCCTCAGCAAAAAATATTACTGCGGTTATTCCTTATTATGGATATGCAAGACAAGATAGAAAGGTTGTTCCAAGAACATCCATCTCTGCAAAAGTTGTTGCAAATTTAATTACGAATGCTGGGGCAAGCAGAGTAGTAACTGTAGATTTGCATGCAGGTCAAATTCAAGGATTTTTTGACATGCCAGTTGATAACCTTTTTACAACACCTTTATTTGCTAGGTATATTAAAAAAAAATTAAAAAATAAAAAATTAATATGTGTATCTCCTGACGTTGGAGGAGTTCAAAGAACCAGAGGTCTTGCAACAAAGATTAAAGCAGACTTAGCAATTATTGATAAAAGAAGACCTAAACCAGGTAAATCTCAAGTTATGAATATAATCGGTAACGTTAAAGGTAAAACTTGTATTATAGTCGATGATATTATCGATAGCGGTGGAACAATTGTCAACGCAGTGGATGCCTTAAAAAAGAATGGGGCTACTGAAGTTTACGTATTTATTACTCATGCAGTTTTAAGTGGTGATGCTGCAAATAAAATTAAAAAATCGAAAATAAAAAAATTGATAATAACAGACACAATTGATAACTCGCAAAAAATAAAAAATAACAATAAAATTGAGGTATTATCTATTTCTTCATTAATGGCGGAGGCTATAAAAAGAATTTCTAACTCAACATCCGTATCAGATTTGTTTAATTAACACTTGTTTTATTTTAAAAGTTGAGTTAAATAGCTTTTTCAAAATAAATTATTTATGATTAATATAAAAGCCAATAAAAGAGAGAAATCTACAGCTGGCTATAATAATAAGTTGAGAATAGACGGTTTTATTCCAGCAATATTATATGGCGGAAAAAATGCTAATGAGAAAATATCTATAGCGAAAAAAGATTTAAAAAATTTTATTCAAAATGAATCATTTTTATCGACAGTGTTCGAGATTGATATTGATGGTAAAAAAGAAAAAGTTCTTCCAAGAGATGTAGCATACCATGTTACTACTAATGAGCCCATACATTTAGATTTAATGAGAATAGTTTCTGGGACTAAAATTGTAATAGAAATACCTGTAAAATTCATTAACAATAATGAATCTCCTGGTTTGAAAAGAGGTGGAGTTTTAAACATAGTTAGACGTAAAGTTGAATTAAAATGTCCTGCAGATAGTATACCTGAAGATATAACGATAGATTTATCTGGTACTGACATAGGAACAAGTATCAAGATTTCCTCTGTGAAACTTCCCGAAAATGTTGTGCCATTAATTACTGATCGAGATTTTGTAATAGCAACTGTAGCTGCACCAACTATTATTAAAGAACCTGAGAAACCTGCTGAAGCAGAAGCTGCGGAAGGTGCTGAAGGTGAAGCAGCAGCTCAGGGAACGGAAGGAGCTACAGAAACGCCTGGTAAAGAAGGCGAAGCTGCTAAAAAAGATGAAAAGGGTAAAGACGCATCTACTGATAAAAAATCCGCAGAAAAAAAACCTGCTGAGAAGAAATAAATAATATGCTTTTATTAGTTGGATTAGGAAATCCTGGACCTGATAGTGAGAATAATCGACACAACATCGGGTTTAAGATAATTGATGCTATCAATTCTCATTTTAAACTTTCGAAACAAAAACCTAAATTTAAGGGTCTTTTAACTACTGGAAATATTGAGTCTAAAAAAGTTTATGCAATTAAACCTTTAACTTTCATGAATAATTCAGGCACTGCTATTAAGGAATTAATAGATTATTTTAAAATTGATGCGAAAAACGTAATTGTTTTTCATGATGACCTAGATATTGATTTTGGAAAAGTTAAGGCTAAAGTTGGAGGATCAAGTGCTGGTCACAACGGGATAAAATCTATAGATAAATTTATTGGAACAGATTATTCAAGGGTAAGAGTTGGCATAGGCCATCCTAAGGAAAAAAGAAGAGTTAATAGTCATGTTTTGGAAGATTTTAAAGATGACGAGGAAGAAAAAATAAAAGAAATTACTGAAAGTATTGTAAAATTAGTTCCAACCTTAATAGATAAAAAAATTGATTTGTTTTCAAGCAAAGTTAATCAAAATTTAAATGGGATTTAAGTGTGGTATAGTGGGTTTGCCAAATGTTGGTAAGTCAACTTTATTCAATGCTTTAACCTCTACAAAAAATGCTGAAGCTGGTAATTTTCCATTTTGTACAATTGACCCAAATATCGGAATTGTAAATGTACCGGACATTCGATTAGATACAATTACAAAATTATCTAATTCTAAAAAAAAAATTTATACTACAATAACTTTTGTTGATATTGCAGGTTTGGTAAAAGGCGCATCAAAAGGAGAGGGTTTAGGTAATAAATTTTTATCCCATATTAGAGAGGTCGATGCGGTTATTCACCTAGTTCGATGTTTCGAAAGTGAAAATGTTCAACACGTGAATAATAAGGTAAATCCTGTAGAAGATCTTGAAACTATTAAAACCGAGATCGCATTATCGGATATTGAAACTGTTCAAAAAAAACTCGATAAATCAAAAAAAAAACTACTATCTCAAAAAGAAATAGAAATTTTAGAAAAATCACTTCAAATCCTGAATAGTGGAAATGAATTAAATTCATTAGATAATTCATCGAAATTATTTTTGAGAAAAATAGGTTTGCTCAGTTTAAAACCTAAAATAATAGTATGTAATGTTGATGAATCGACTTTAATAGATGGAAATGAACATACATTTAGCATTACGAAAGCCTATCCAAATGAAAAGGTAATAACCATATGTGCTGACATTGAAGATCAATTATCAAGTCTGACAAACGATGAAAAAATTAAATTTATGAGAGAAATAGGTCTTGAAAAAATGGGTATAAGTAAACTTATAAAGGAAGGTTATGATTTGCTGGAATTAGAAACTTTTTTTACCTCTGGAAAAGAAGAGAGCAGGGCTTGGACGGTTAAGAAAAATACTTCAGCACCAAAAGCTGCAGGAGTTATTCATACTGATTTTGAAAAAAATTTTATAAGAGCTGAGGCTGTTGATATCAACGATTTCATTAAATTCGGTAGTGCTGAGAAATGTAAGGAAAATGGAAAATTAAGGATAGAAGGTAAAGATTATATTGTAAAAGATGGAGATGTTTTATACTTCAGGGTTAACCCGTGACCATATTTTTTTCATACTTAAAAAAACTAAAATTGATAATAAAACTAAATATAAAATTACTTTAACTCCCGTTTTATGTCTGCTCTCTAACTCTGGTTCTGCAGCCCAACTTAGAAAGGTAGTAACATCTTTTGCCATTTGATCAACCGTAGCCTCAGTTCCGTCTGCATACTCTACTAAACCATCAGATAAATTATTTGGCATTTTAATCTTATTACCAATCATATATTTATTATAATAAACCCCCTCATCTAATTTTACTCCAGGAGGTGGATCCTCATAGCCAACTAAAACCGAGTAAATATAATTTGCACCCCCTTTTCTTGCTTTTACTAAAACGGACATATCGGGGGGATAGGCTCCACCATTTGCTGCTGCTGCAGCATTAACATTTGGGTAAGGACTAACAAATTTATCAGATGGTCTTCCTGGTCTAGTAAACATTTCTCCCTGGGCGTCTGGGCCATCAGTCACCTCAAAACCTGCTGCTATAGCTTTGACCTCTTCTTCTGAGAATTCTGGCCCTCCAGGTTCTCCAAGATTTCTATAACTTAAATACTGCATTGAGTGGCAAGAAGCACAAACTTCGTTGTATACCTGGTATCCTCTTTGTAGTGAGGCTCTGTCAAATTTACCAAGTAAGCCTTTAAAACTCCAATCTACTTTAATAGGATCAATTTGTTCCGCCGATTTTAGAGTATTAAAAACAATGAGAGATAAAAGTATACAAAAAAATAACTTAAATTTTTTCATTATCCTTCTTTGCCATTGAATAATCAGCCGATCCTGATAAGGCTGGCTCGGATATGCTTAAAGGCACAGGTTCAGTTTTTTCTAAATATCCAACAACAGGCAATATTACTATGAAGTGAAGGAAGTAATAAACAGTTCCAACTCTTGCTAAAACTAAGTAAATACCTTCAGCCGGCATTGCTCCTACGTAACCAAGAACCAACACGTCTACAATTAAAATCCAAAAGAATTGTCTATAAATTGGTCTAAATACTGCTGATCTTACTTTAGACGTATCTAACCATGGTAATATAAATAAAATAAATATTGCACCGAACATTAGAATTACACCACCAAGCTTATCTGGAACTGATCTCAAGATCGCATAAAAAGGTAATAAATACCATTCAGGAACTATATGTGCTGGAGTAACCATTGGATTAGCTTGAATGTAATTATCTGAGTGTCCTAGAACATTAGGAGCAAAAAATACAAAACCAGCAAAAATTATCATGAATAAAAGTAAGGCAAATGTATCTTTTATAGTTATATAAGGGTGAAAAGGAACAGTATCTTTTGAAGGTTTTTTAATGTCTATGCCAACAGGATTATTATTTCCAGGTACATGTAACGCCCATATATGTAAAACAACTAAACCTAAAATCAAAAAGGGTATTAGATAGTGTAAGCTAAAAAATCTTGTAAGTGTAGGATTATCAACTGAGTACGCTCCCCATAACCAAGTGGTAATGCTGTCCCCAACTAAAGGAATTGCACTAAATAAATTTGTAATAACTGTCGCTCCCCAGAAACTCATTTGACCCCAAGGTAAAACATAACCCATAAAAGCAGCAGCCATCATAAGAAGATAAATCATCAAACCTATTATCCATATGATTTCTCTTGGAGACTTATAAGAGCCATAGAACAAAGATCTAAATATATGAATATAAACTGCTAAGAAAAACATTGAAGCGCCATTACTGTGAATATATCTAATCAACCATCCGTAATTAACATCTCTCATAATGTGCTCTACACTTGCAAAAGCTAAATCTGCATGTGCAACATAATGCATCGCTAATACTATTCCAGTAATAATTTGCGTCAGCAAACAAAAAGTTAATATGCCGCCAAAAGTCCACCAATAATTTAAATTTTTAGGTGTGGGGTAATCTGTTAAATGGGATGCTAATGATAATAAGGGAAGTCTATCATTAAACCATTTTCCAGCTTTTGACTTTGGTACGTATTCTTTTTCACTCATAAATTTTATCCGATCTTAATAGTGTTGGCATCAACAAATTCATATTTTGGTATTTCCATATTTTTTGGTGCCGGACCTTTTCTAATCCTTCCTGACAAATCATAATGAGAACCATGACAAGGACAAAACCATCCTTTGTAATCTCCTTTGTTTGAAAGTGGAACACATCCTAAATGTGTGCAAACTCCCAACATAACAAGCCATTCATCTTTTCCACTTTTCACTCTCTCCTCATCTTTTTCTGGATGTGGAAGTTCTTCTAAAGCTACTGACCTTGCCTCCAAAATTTCCTCTTGAGTTCTCCTTTTCAAAAAAACAGGTTTGCCTCTCCATAAAACAGTAATAGATTTACCAGGTTCAATTTGACTTATGTCAACCTCGGTAGTTGCTAGTGCTTTTTGAGCTTTATCAGGATTCATTTGGTCTATTAAAGGCCATACTACTGCACCTAAGCCTACTGCCCCGACTGTGTAGCTAGTAGTAAATAAAAAGTCTCTTCTTGTAGTTGTCTTTTTTTCTGATTTGTCCATATTGATGTTTATACTCTTATTTATTAAATAAGATAGAAAATTAATATTTTCTAGGGTCAGAATGACACATAATATTATTGATTATGATTAGTATTGCTCTTTATAAACCTGATATTCCACAAAACACAGCTTCAGTTTTGAGACTTTGTGCTTGTTTCGGATTAAAAATGCATATTATTGAACCATGTGGTTTTAACCTAAACGACTCTAGATTTAAAAGAGTAATTATGGATTATATTAATCAGAGTAGTATTATTAGATATGAAAATTTCGATGAACTTTTAATAAAAAATAAAAAATCTAGAATTATTTTAATGTCAACCAAAGCTACAAAATCGTTGTTTAAATTTAAGTTTAAAAATAGTGATATAATTCTTTTGGGAAGAGAGAGTAAAGGTGTGCCGGAATATATTCACAGAGATATTAAAAATAGATTAAAAATTCCTATATCGCCAAAAACTAGATCTTTAAATGTTGCGATTGCCGCTTCCATCTCAACAGCAGAAGCTCTAAGACAAATTAGAAAATTTTGATATGAATATAGAAGATAAAAAAATATTTTCTGATAAGTGGTTTTCGTATTTACAAGAACAAATATGTAATTCTTTCGAAAAAATTGAAATAGAGTCAAGAAGTCAAAAAAAATTTATCTCAACAGATTGGTACAAAAAATCTAAAGGTCGTGGTGGTGGCACATATAAAATATTAAAAAATGGAAAAATATTTGATAAAGTTGGTGTAAATAAATCCACTGTTTCAGGCATATTTTCAAAAAAATTCCGCCATAATATTCCAGGAGCGCAAAAAGATGGAAAATATTGGGCTTCTGGAATTTCAGTCGTAGCACATATGAAGAACCCAAAAATACCTGCTATTCATTTTAATACAAGATTTATAGTTACATCAAAAAATTGGTTTGGAGGTGGAATAGATGTTACGCCTAGCTTCAAGGACAAAAAGGAAGAAAAAATTTTCCACTCTTCTTTGAAAAAGGTCTGTAAAGAAAATAATAAAAATTATAGAAAATATAAAATATGGTGTGATAAATATTTTTTTTTACCTCATAGAAATGAGCCAAGAGGAATTGGGGGAATTTTTTTTGACTACGAAAATAAGAATTGGGAAAAAGATTTTAAATTTGTAAGAGACGTTGGAATAAATTTTCTTGTAATATCAAAAAATATTATCAAAAGAAAAATTAATCTTAAATATAAAGGTAAAGATAAGGAAAAACAGCTTTTAAAAAGAGGAAGGTATATAGAATTTAATTTGTTATATGATAGAGGAACAAAATTTGGATTAAATTCTGGGGGAAATACTGAGGCTATTTTAATGTCTTTGCCACCAAATGCTAAATGGTAAATTAAATGGAAAAAGAACCTATTACAAAAGATGGTCTAGAAAAATTAAAATTAGAATTAGAAAATCTAAAAAATATTGAGCGTCCAAAAATTGTAGAGGCAATTTCAGAAGCTAGATCTCATGGTGATCTTAAGGAAAACGCAGAATATCACGCGGCTAAAGAACAGCAGGCTAAAATTGAAGGAAGGGTTTTATCAATAAATGATACGATAGCCAGAGCAAATGTAATTGATGTCACTAAATTAGATAACAACGGTAAAGTTATTTTCGGTTCTACAGTTACTGTTGAAGATTTAGACACAAAAAAGAAAATTAAGTATAAATTAGTAGGTAAAGATGAAGCAGATATCAGTTTAAATTTGATATATTTTCAAAGTCCTATTGGAAAAGCTTTGATTGGAAAAGATTGTAATGAGATGATTAGTGTAAACACGCCATCAGGAGAAAGAAATTTCGAAATTTTAAAAGTAGATTACATTTAATTAGAAATGGTATTTTTTTTTATAATTTTTTCAAGGTCATTAGATGATAAGTAAAAATTATTCTTAACCCAAATTTTCTTAGCTTCACTCAATATTGTTCCAATTTTTTTTCCTTCTTGGATGCCTCTTTTTATTAAGAACTTTCCATCAAATGGAAATTCAGGTATTGAAATTTTATCTAAAGATTTAAAAGATGTAATCTCTTTATCTGAGATTTTCTTTTTTTCTAAGAGAAATAGACAATACAATATTTTCATATTTTTAATACCAATTTCAAATAAATTATTTTTTAAATTTTTTTTGAAAAATTCTTTATCAGTTTTAGTCTCTTTAAACTTATTTCCTAATAATCCTAAATTATCATTAATTTTATTCGAAACTTTATATTTATGAGAAAAATACTCATGATTATCTTTTAAATCTATAAGAAGTATTGATAAAAATAATATTTCTGAGTTATCAACGTAATTTTTAATTAAACTGAAATTCTTTAATCTATGAATATTTCTAAATTCTGGAAAAACCAAAATAAAAAGCTCAATTAACTTTTGATTATCTACAATTTTAAAAAAGTTTTCTAAATGTAGTATTTTAATTAATTCGGATAAAACCCTTTCTTTTGAAAGATTTTTAATACCATTTAATTTTAATTTTATGGCTTGAATAGTGGAAAGCTCAACTGGAGAATTATATTGTATTGTAAATCTCAAAAATCTTATGATTCTGAGAAAATCCTCTTCTATTCTGGTCTGGGGATCTCCAATAAATTTGACAACATTTTCATTGAGGTCATTAACTCCTTGTTGGGGATCAAATATTTTTCCATTTTTGTTTAGATAAATTGCATTAATTGTAAAATCTCTTCTTTTTGAGTCTTCTTTCCAATCATCAATGGTCTCAATTTCAGCATGTCTACCGTCAGTTTTAATGTCCTTTCTTAACGTGGTAAATTCAAATTTTTTATTTTCTAATATTATTGTTACAGATCCATGATCAATTCCTGTATCAACTATTTTAAATTTTGAATTATGTAATTTTTTTTTAAGTTCATCTGGGGTAAAAATTGTAGCTATATCAATATCTCCAATCTTTTTTAATTGTAAGTAATTTCTTACACATCCGCCAACAAACATTGCAACTTCTTTATTTTTAGACTCCCCGTCTTCTAATTTTTTAAAAAGGAGTTTTATTTCTTTTGTTTTATAAAATGGGAAAAAATACTTATTAAGTTTAGAAGTTAAATTTTCAAAAAAGTTTTTCATTATTCTGGCTGGGGCACTAGGATTCGAACCTAGGATGGTGGTACCAAAAACCACTGCCTTACCGCTTGGCTATGCCCCAATTCTCTGCTTCATATATCATAAAAAAATTGAATTAAATAGTTTTTGTAATAACGCACCAATATTTAGGGTATTTCCTTTTTAATTTAGTGAATGCAAATTTAGCAGTTTTTTTGGATTTATAAACTCCATAACAAACCGAGCCAGAACCTGTCATTCTAGAAAAATCGCAACCTTTTAGCTTGTCGATTGATCGCAAAAGTACTGAAATATTCGAATATTTTTTTTCTACTAATTTTTGTAAGTCGTTACGATCTTTTTTTACATTTTCTATATACTTTTCTTTTTTGTACTTTTTTTCGTAAATTTTATCTGATGAGGAACTAAAATTTTTGACCATTTTATATATATTTTTGGTTTTACAATTTATATTTGGGAAAACAATTAAAATATAGAATAAAAAATTATTTTTTGATTTAAAAACTTTACCTAAGTTTTTTTGATAAGAGGAATTATTTAAAAATAATCTAAAATCAGAGCCTATTTTTTGTTCGAAAACTCTTATTATTTTTTCTTTTATTTTATTTTTTAAAAAATATTTTACAATACTAACTGAATTACTCGTACCTCCACCAAGCCCGGAATAAACAGGAATATTTTTTTTTATTGTGACTTTATAATAACTTTTTATAATTTTAAATTTTCTGAGTAAAAGTAGGGTATCGGTTATTGTATTTTTTTTTAAATTTACATTACCTTTAAACTTTCCATTAAAAATAACAACATCCTTTTTATTTCGTTTTAAATTTATTTCATCAAATAAGTCGACTAACATCGTGTTTGTTTCAATATCATGCATTTGGTTTTTAAGTTTTTTTAAGACTCTTAATGTTAAATTGATTTTAGCAAAAGATTTTATTCGCATTAATTTAATGAAACTGGACCATCAAGAATTTTTTTCATAATATTTTTTTTAAGATCAATTTTTGTATCTTCAAGACTTAATACGTATTTCCAGTAATATCTGGCTTGCAGCTTTTCTCCATTCATCCATAAGATATCAGCAAAATGATCGTTTACTATAGGGTCTAACGGCATAAGTTGGACGGCTTTTTTTAAATATTCTTTTGCCTTGTCATATTTTTTCAATTTGTACAAAGCCCATCCTAAGGAGTCTGTTATATAACCATCATTAGATTTAAGTCTATTAGCTTCTTCTAACATTTTAAGTGATTTTTCAATATTAATTCCTTTTTCAATCCAACTATACGCTAAATAATTTATAACGTAAGCTTGATCAGGTTTAGCCTCTAGTGAGTCTAAAAAATCTTTTTCAGCTTTTGTCCAATCTCCTATCTGTTCATAAGCTATACCCCTACCATCTTTTGCTTTAGGATATAATTCGTGAGTTTTAGAAATACTTTTTAACACTTTAGTATAGTATTTTATAGCTTCTTTAAATTTTTCGTTATTTTTTAAAAAATTAGCAAAATCGTAAGATTGAAAGACATTTGGTGAATTTAAATTTCGATATCCAATTTTTAATATTCTTATCGCCTCGTCATCTTTTGACTCTTCGATATTTAAAAAAGCTATCTGTTTTGATGAATGCCAACTATAATATTCTCCAAACTTTTTTAAAAGAAAATAAATTTTTTTCGCCTTTTGAAAATCTTCAACCATAACAAAATTTTCCGCTAGTAGTGTGTTATACGAAAAAAAATTTTGATTTAAATATTTAGATAAATTTATATAGAAATTAGATTGAGAGTATATTCCTTGTGTTGAAAGTGCATTAGCTGTTATATAAAATAATTCTGCAATAATGTTTGAGACATTCTTACAATCGAAATTATTTTTTAGATGGTTTGTTTTATTTTGTTGAATATCTAAATAAAACTGATTGAGTAATAAATTTCTAGGTGCATCAGTCAATTTTTCGCTTAAGACTAAGCTTGCTTTTTTTGTTAAATCTTTTTTAAGTAAATAATTAGCATAAAAAAAAGCATACCTAGAAAAATCTGTATTTTTATCGTCGACTAAGTTTTTAAATTGTGTCTCCGTATTTGCTGTATCGAAGTAACAATTTAAAAAGACGTTGTTAATATTTTTAATGTTTTTATATTTGGGATTAATCAGCTCAAAAACTTCTAAGGCTTCATTATAGTTTAATTTTGACTCTTCTATTTTAACCCAGCTAAATATTATTTGACTAATTAAATCTTGTAAAGGCGTGTATTTTCTATTTTCAGTCGAGTTAAAGTAATTGTTGGCTTTATTAAAATTACCGTTTTTTATGAATTTACTTATGGTAACTATATCACTAAAGAAAAAACTCATCCCTTTTTTTTTAAGCTTATTTGAATATCTAAATGCCTCATTAATTTTTGAGTTATTAACTAAAGTTTCAATATAAGACTTTGAATAGATAGTATGTTTATCTTCAAGATTTTCTAGAGTTTTAAAAAATTCATAGGAGTTTTTATATTTATTATCCTGTAATGAAATGACTCCAGAAAAATAATTAGAAATGGAGACGCCGTCGTTATATCTTTCTAAACCAATACTAGAATTAATTAATATGAAAATATATAAAAAGAAGGTTTGTAAAATTAATTTATTTAGTTTAAAAAATTTACTCATGATATCTTAAATATGAATAACAAATTAACTAAGTTAATTAAATACTATAGTTTGATTAATCACAATTTAATCTTTAGTAATAAATCTATTAATCGATACAACCAAATTCAGCCAAAAATTCAAAAAGATAAATCTGAAAATTTACAAAGGTTAAGAGAGAATATTAACGAAATTAAAAACTGTAAATTGAAAGAAAATGCTTCAAATCTTGTTTTTTCAGATGGAAATCCTAATTCAAAAGTGATGATAGTTGGAGAAGGGCCAGGGGCTAATGAGGACAAAGAAGGATTGCCATTTGTAGGAAGAGCTGGACAGCTTCTAGATAAAATGCTTCATGCTATAAACCTAAGCCGTAAAAATGTTTACATAACAAATGTTGTTAATTATAGGCCGCCTGAAAATAGAAAACCTACAGAAAAAGAGGTTGAAAGATATCTTCCATATCTGAAAAAGCATATAGAAATTATAAAACCACAAATAATTTTGCTTTTAGGAAGTACCGCAATGAATGCTATTTTACAGGATGCAGATGTCATTTCAAAAATGAGGGGGAAATGGTATGAAATAGAAATCAATAAATGTAAATTAAGTTCTATAGTATCTTTTCACCCTGCGTATCTTTTAAGACAGCCAGAGCAAAAAAAGTTCTCTTGGATAGATTTAAAAATGATTAGAGATAAATTAAACAAATTAAAATAAAATTGAAAAGACTTAAAATAATTGCTGGAGTGGATGAGGTTGGAAGAGGATGCATTGCTGGACCAGTGGTATCAGCAGCAGTAATTTTAAAAAAAGGAATTAAAATAAAAAATTTAAAAGACTCAAAAAAACTTAATTTTAAACAAAGAATAGAAATAATAAAAAATATTAAAAAAAACTCATTCTTTTCAATTGGTGTAGCTTCTGTTAAAGAAATTGAAAAATTAAATATCTTACAAGCGTCACTATTATCGATGAAAAGAGCTATTATGAATTTATCAAAAAAACCCGATTTGGTTTTAGTTGATGGTATTTTTGCTCCTCAAGTGGATAGTCGTTGTAAGACTGTAATTAAAGGAGATGAAAAAATTAAATGTATAAGTGCAGCATCTATATTAGCAAAAGTGTATAGAGATAAAATTATGATTAAAATGTCAAAAAAATATAAAAACTATTCTTGGAATAAAAACTTCGGCTATGGAACCAAACAGCATATATTAGGATTAAAAAAGTATGGTTTAACAACAATGCATAGAAAAAATTTCAAACCCATACACAAGATGTTGTTAAAATAATTTTTGAGCACCTAAAAAACCTTTTTTTTCACGTAAAAATAATTGACCTAAGATTCAATTTAAGGTTGAATCTCAAAATGTCAAAGTTTTCTAACAAGATTATAATCGGTGATTGTTTAAAAGAATTAAAAAAAATTCCTGACAAATCTTTTAATCTAGTATTTGCTGATCCTCCTTACAACATGCAGATAGGTGAAAAGTTAACTCGCCCTGATGCAAGTAAAGTAAATGGGGTAAACGATAAATGGGATCAGTTTAACAGTTTTAAACATTACGATGATTTCTGTAAAGCATGGCTTTCAGAATGTAGAAGAATTTTAAAAGACAACGGAAGCATTTGGGTAATAGGTTCTTATCATAATATTTTTCGTTTAGGCTACCACTTACAAAACTTAAATTATTGGCTTCTTAATGATGTGATTTGGAGAAAAAATAATCCAATGCCCAATTTTAGAGGTACTAGATTTACCAACGCTCACGAAACTCTCATTTGGGCTTCAAAAAGTAAAAAATCAAAATATACGTTTAACTATCGATCTCTTAAATGTTTGAATGACGACTTACAGATGCGGTCTGATTGGACTTTTCCAATTTGCAATGGAAAAGAGCGATTAAAGAAAAATGGAAAAAAGGTTCATTCTACTCAAAAACCAGAGGCTTTACTTCATAGAATTATACTAGCTACTACAAATAAAGGAGATAGCATTTTAGATCCTTTTTTGGGAACAGGAACAACAGCTGTTGTAGCGAAAAAATTAAGAAGAAATTACTTCGGGATTGAGAAAGAAAGAAAATATTTTAAAGCTGCAAGTTATAGAATTGAAAAAACAAAAACTATTGATGATAGTCATCTTGATACAATTGAAAATAATAAATCAAAACCTAGAGTGCCATTTGGCTCATTGGTAGAATTAGGAATATTAAAGCCAGGAACGTCTTTATTTGATGCCAAAAAGAAAATTAACGTGAAAATAATGGCGGATGGAAGCATAAAATATAAAGAGTCTGAAGGTTCAATTCATAAGATTGCTGCCAAAATAATGGGTGCAGATAGTTGTAATGGTTGGACTTACTGGCATTATGATTTAAATGGTTCGGCAGTTTTAATTGATAGTCTGAGACAAAAATTTATTGCAGAAAAACAAATTTAGTTTTTATAAACTGAACCTAAATAAAAATTAATGAAACCTCTTCTTTTTGTTAAAAGTTTCATCAAAAAATTTCTTATAATTTGCATAAATTTGCTTGAGAAGTGAAATATAAAAAAATTAAGGTTTGATCTTCTTCTTACTATTTTCGCTCTCATTGACCTTTTTTGAAAATAAATACTTTGAATATCCCCTTTTTTATCTTTAATTAAATTAAATAATTCATATGCACTTTCTATCGATTGTCCTGCACCTTGGGCCAACGTCGGCAAAAAACCATTAAATGCATCACCAATATAGAAAACTTTACTGTTAGTTGAGGGGAGTATTTTAGGAGTAGCATATAGTGGCCAAGACTTTAAATCTTCTCCAAAAACTTTAGTTAAATTTGGATTTTGTTTTACAACTTTATCAAGTACAGATTTTATATCGTCAGGGTCATACTTACTGTGTCTCACTACGCAAACTAAATTAAGTTCTTTGTTTTTATTAATCGGGTAAATAACTAAATGACAGTTTTTACCCATCATCAGATTAATTTTCGATTGATCAATATTTAATCCTGTTGTTGACTTTATTATAGCCCTTATTGCAATTGCATTTTTAAACACCGGTTTATTTTTTTTCTTTTCAAAGAATGTCCGTGTATTAGAGAAAATTCCATCTGCACCAATAACATAATCTACTAGATCGTTTGTATTATCATCAAATTTTACAAGCACTTTTCCTTTTAATTCAGAAACCTCTTTTATTCTTTTTCCAAACCTAATGTGCTGAGTATAAATATCGTCTTTTAAAAATTCAATTAAAGTGGATCTCTGTAAGGTTGTATACTTGATTTCATTTGAATTAAATTGGATCAAATCTAAATCACATATTTTTTTATTTTGAATATTGTAAATATCGATTCCTTTTGGGTGATATATTTTTTCATTATTAATTTTACTAAAGTTTATTTTATTTAAAATTTTAATAATATTAGTTGACATTTGTATGCCATAACCTTCATCAAGAGGTAGGCTCTCATTTTTTTCATAGACCATAAAGTCATGACTTTTATCTTTGTATAAAAAATTTGCCAAAGTTAAGCCAGCAATCCCAGATCCAATAATCGCAATTTTTTTTTTCATTAAAATAAAACTGAAACCTGTTTAAATATTTTTTTTGTAAATGAAGGCATAAACTCGTTATTCCTCTTAATAGAATACCAAGAATAATTATTGGGTATATCTTTTGAGAACTGATAATATAAATTAATATTTAATTTTTTATTCGAAATAGAATTTTTATATTTTGATAATAATTTCCATTTTTTGAAAGATTTATTTTTTTTGATACTTTCAATTTTTGGCAAATTAAATTCATTTAAAAAACCCAAATTATTTTTTTTAGTTAAAGCTATCTCGCCTTTTTTTGATAGGTAACAAAAAATATTTATACTCTCATTGATCACTTCTTTTTTAATTGGCTTAATTTTATTTTTAGATTTGTAAAATTTACAATTATTTTTAATAGGACATTCGCTGCATTTTGGAATTTTAGAATTGCAAACTAACGCTCCAAATTCCATTATGGCCTCAACAAGGTCTGAATTTCTGTTTGTGTTGAATATATTTTTTTTATTAATATGTTTAAAAACCTCAAAATTTATTTTCTTTACTTCTTTATTCAATATTCTTGAAATAACTCTTTTCACATTTCCATCTAATGCAAGCGTTGGTTTGTTATAGATTAAAGCTGCCAAAACATTTGAAGTATAGTCGCCAACGCCAGGTAAAATTTTAATTTTTTCTATTTCTCTAGGAAGTTTACAATTTAATTTATTGACTAAAATTTTTGAAGTGGCTAAGAGGTATTTAGCTCTCCGATAATATCCTAGACCCTCCCATAACTTTAGAACTTTCCTTTCACTTGCTTTGGATAAAGTATCGAGATTCTGAAATTCTTTTGTAAATTTAACAAAATAAGGGATTACAGTTTTAACCTGTGTTTGTTGCAACATAAATTCGCTTAAAACTCGATAATAAAGCTGATTTGCTGATCTTTTACCAACACGCCAGGGTAGGTCACGCTTGTTATTATCATACCAAGCTAAAATTTTTTTTGTTAAATTAAAGTTCAAATGCATAAAAAAAAAATTAATAATAGTTTAACTAAAAATTTCATTCAAGGGCTTAGACCTCTATCAAGCACTTTGCCTCCTAAAATAAAAAAAGTTTTAAAGAAAAATGGATTTAATTTATCTTCAATTGTTGATAATTGGAATAATATTGTGGGTAGTGATATTTCTAACAATTGTTATCCCATTAATGTTAAAGCGCAAGGTAACTCTAAAGAAGTGGCTTTGATACTTAATGTCATTCATGGGAAGGAGATCGATATTGAATATAATAGAAAGAACATTATCGATAAGATTAATTCATATTTTGGTTATATTTTTATTAACAAAATTCAAATCAAAATAATTAACGCAAAATTAAATAATCGGATAAAAACTGAAAATAAAAGTAGTAATTACTTTAATAGTAGTTTGAAAAATATTCAAGACATCAATTTAAGGAATAAATTAGAAAAGTTAATAATTGCATACAATGAAAAAAAATAAATTTATTTTAATTATAATTTTAATTTGTTCTCAGTTTTTATTTTTTTCATTTTCTTTTGGTGATGTTCTTAAAATAGGAAATGAAAACGCCAGAATAACCGTTAAAGTGTTTTCTTCTTTAACTTGTCCTCATTGTGCGTCTTTTCATGAAAAGATTTTTGAAAATTTAAAAAAAGAATATATTGATGAAAACAAAGTTAAATTTGAGCATCATGCTTTTCCATTAGATTTGGCTGCTCTCAACGCAGAAAAGATCGTAAGATGCGCTTCAAATCCAGATACAAAATTTCAACTTTTAACTAAAATTTATAAAAAACAAAAAGAGTGGGCAGTGGGTTCAGATATTAGTAAAATAAATGAACTATTAATTAAAATTGGAATTGATTCAAAAATGAATGAAAATAAATTAAAAGCTTGTTTGAAAAATGAAAAAACTCAAGAATTGATTTTAAATGAGAGAATTAAGGCTCAAAAAGAATATAATATTAGATCTACGCCAACCATATACATAAATGATAAGAAATATGAGGATAAGCACGAATTCAAATCTTTCAAAAAACAGATAGATAAATTATTATAATAACATGAAGTTTAAAAAATTGGAGCTGACTGGGTTTAAGTCATTTTTTGATAAAACAACTTTTTACATTGAAGAAGGTTTGACTGGAATCGTTGGCCCAAACGGTTGTGGAAAATCAAACATTGTCGAGTCTTTAAGGTGGTGTATGGGGGAAACATCTGCAAAAAGTATGAGGGGAGCTGGCATGGAAGATGTGATATTTTCGGGAACATCGAACAGACCTGAAAAAAATTTCTCAGAGGTTTCTCTATTAATAGATAATAGAGATAAAGATGGACCAGAACAATACCACAAACTAGACGAAATTTTGATTACTAGAAAAATTGAGAGAGATAAGGGGTCCAAATATTACTTAAATGAGAAGGAGGTAAGAGCAAGAGATGCGCAAACTTTTTTTGCCGATTTATCAACTGGAGCGCACTCTCCATCTTTGATAAGCCAAGGAAAAATTGGACAATTAGTAACTGCTAAACCAGTTGAAAGAAGAACTATTTTAGAGGAAGCAGCGGGGATTGCAGGTATTCATGCAAGAAGACATGAGGCTGAAACAAGATTGAATGCTGCTGAAAATAATCTTAAAAGAGCTGATGAACTAAAAAAACAACAACAAAAACAATTAGATAATTTAAAGAAACAAGCTGAAGAGGCAACAAAATATAAAGAAATTTCAAAAGAAATCAAAAAAACAGAAGCTGGATTATACTATCTTAAATTAATAGAGATCGAAAAAAATAAAAAACAAATTTTGGATAATGTAAGTGAACAAGATGATGAAATAAGCGCAATTAAAATAGATTTAAATCATAATACCGAACTTCTAAATCAAGAAAATGCAAAGTTAGGTCCACTTAGAGATAGAAAATTAGAAAGTTTGGCGAAGCTTCAAAAAATTAATTTAGATATGACTAATTTAGAAGAAGAAGAAAAAAGAATTAAAAAACTATCTTTGAAACTTGAAAACTCTTTAGAAACTATTGACTCGGACTTAGAAAGAGAAAAAAGTATCTCCTTAGATGCTTCGTTGAATGAAAAAAGAATTCTTGAGGAAAAAGACGAATTGATAAAAACAGAAAAATTATTTGGAAATTCTGAAATAGAAATAAATGAAAATTTAGAATTATCTAAAAATAATTTAAATAATTTAAAAAAAGAACTCGATAATTTGATATTAAAAATTGGAAGTCTAATTGACCACGAAAAGAAGATATCGAAAGCTTTATTTAATAGTCTAAAAATTTTGGTAGATAAAATTACTTCAGCTCATGAAAATTATGCAACCAACTATAGTAAGAATGAAACAGTGAAGAGTGACTCAATTAAAAGGAAAGAAAGAATAAAAAATATAGATATAGAATTAGAAAACTGGAAAAATTTGAAAGTCAACTCTCAAAAAATGATTAATGATTTACAAGAGAGAAAAAAGAAAGTTAATAATGAAATGAAAGAAAATAAAAAAAACCCAGAAATCATCGCTACGACAAAGGGTCAGAATATACAGAATTTGGAAAACACAAAAAAAAGAAGTGAAGAGCTTACAGAAGAATTAGATTTTGCAGAAGAAAGATTTAATAAAATAAATAACAACATTAATAGTATTCAAGAGAAATTAGCAACTCTTAGAGAAAACAAGGCCAGAAATGAGGCAACCCTAGAAGGAATAGCAACAAGAAAAAAAGATTTGTTTTTCTCAATAAACGCGGAATTAAATATTTCAGATGAGATTAAGCTCTTATCTTTGTCAGAGTTAAACGTGGAAGAATTACCTACAATTGATAATCAAATTGCAGCAGTTGAAAAGATTAAAAAGGAAAGAGAGTCAATGGGTACGGTTAATCTTAGAGCTGATATAGAAACAAAAAAATTTGAAGATGAAATTAAAAAAATGGAGGATGATAGAGCTGATCTTTATTCGGCAATAATTAAACTTAAATCAAGTATTGAAGAATTAAATCAAAAAGGAAGAGAGAGACTTTTAGATGCCTTTGAAAAAGTAAATAGAAAGTTTAATGAGGTTTATACAAAACTTTTTAGTGGTGGAAGTGCAAAGCTTGAATTGGTTGACTCAGATGATCCTTTAGAAGCTGGATTAGAAATGTTTGTTTCTCCGCCTGGAAAAAGATTGCAATCTATTACCTTGTTATCAGGAGGCGAACAAGCGTTGACAGCATTATCTTTAATTTTTGCCGTATTTTTAGTTAATCCTTCACCGATATGTGTCTTAGACGAAGTTGATGCTCCTTTAGATGATGCTAATGTAACAAGATTTTGCTCTTTGTTAGATGAATTAACAAACATTACCAAAACTAGATTTATCATAATCACTCACCACGCTTTAACGATGTCACGTATGCATCGATTGTACGGAATTACAATGCCTGAAAAAGGTATTAGCCAATTAGTTGCTGTTGACTTAGAGAAGGCAGAGGAACTTGTAGCTTAAATCAATGGAAGACAGGGACTTTAAAACTCGCCTAAAAATTGCAAAAAAAGATTTACAAAAAACAAGCCTGGATGAAAACAATAAAAGGGGACTTTTTATGGGTTCAGCCTTTAGATTGGGTACAGAATTAGTGGCCGCAGTAGTAGTTGGGACAATTATTGGGTTTATTTTAGATAATTGGTTTGATACTAAACCTTGGTTTATTATTACATTCTTTTTTTTAGGTGTAATAGCAGGCATACTTAACGTAATTAGAGTAGCAAAGAACATGCAAAAAAAGGATTAGTAAAGATATTTGATTATGGCAGCCAATCCAATGCACCAATTCCAAGTTTACAAAATTGGACCTGAAATTAAATTAGGGGACATAGACCTGTCGTTTACAAATGCAAGTTTATTCATGCTTTTAAGCGCTTTATCAATTTGTCTATTTTTATATTTTGGATCAAAACAAAAAAATATAATTCCGGGAAGATTGCAGTTAATCGCAGAACTTTTTTATAATTTTATCGCAAAAATGATAAGTGATACAGCCGGTTCAAAAGCTAAGCCTTATTTTCCTTTCATATTTACTCTATTCATGTTTGTATTACTTTGTAACATGATCGGAATGCTACCCTACTCTTTTACAGTAACTAGCCACATTATTGTAACACTAGTAATGGCATTATTTATATTTATAGCAGTAACAATTATTGGATTTATAAAACATGGTTTTAAATATCTGTCAATATTTGTTCCCAAAGGTGTTCCTGTTGTATTATTGCCCTTGATAACTATTATTGAAATAATTTCTTATTTAAGCAGACCGGTAAGCCTTTCAGTGAGATTATTTGCAAACATGATGGCCGGTCACACTATGTTAAAAGTTTTTGGTAGTTTTGTTATAAGTTTAGGTTTATTAGGTGGGTGGTTGCCACTTAGTTTTTCGGTTGCATTAACAGGTTTAGAAATACTTGTAGCTTTTTTACAAGCATATGTTTTTGCAATATTAACCTGCATCTACTTAAATGATGCATTAAATCTTCACCATTAAAAAAAGGAGGAAAAATGGAGTTAGAAGCAGCAAAAATGATTGGAGCAGGATTAGCTGCAATCGCATTAGCAGGTGCTGGGGTTGGTATCGGAATTATTTTCGGTAACTACTTATCAGGAGCCATGAGAAATCCGTCTGCAGCTCAAAAACAATTCCCTAATTTACTTTTAGGATTTGCTTTAGCAGAGGCAACAGGTTTATTTGGACTTGTAGTTGCACTGATTATTTTATTTGCATTTTAGAAATAAATATGAGGCTTAAAGTACCTTTAGTTATTTTTATTTTGTGTTTTGAAACATTTTTGTTTGCAGCTGAGGCCGGTATGCCTCAGCTGGATCCAAAATATTGGTTTTCACAAACATTTTGGTTAGTATTAATTTTTTTAATACTTTATCTCTCTTTATCAAAATTTTTTATTCCTAAAATAAAAGATAATTTAGACGATAGAGAAAAAAAAATTAAAGAGAATTTAGATGAGGCAAAAGAATTCTCAGAACTCGCTGAAAAAAAAAGATTGGAATATGAAAATGAAATATCTAATACAAAAAAAGAAGTAATCAAAATAATAACTGAGTCAAAAAGACAAATAGATAAAAATATAAATCAAAAAAAAGACAACTTTGAAAAAGAATTAGAAAAAGAAGTAAATAAAGCGGAAAAAGAAATTATTGACTTAAAAAAAAATTCCTCAAGTTCTATCAATCTTATTGCGGAGGAAATTTCAGCTAAAGTAATTGAAAATCTTACTGGAGAGAAATTAAATAACAGCAGTATTAAAGCGTCTGTAGAAGAAGTTTCAAAAAATAAGATGGAAAAATACTTATGATTATTGATGCAACGTTTTGGGTGGCTATCTCATTTTTGATTTTTGTTATACTTTTAATATATTTTAAAATTCCTTTAAAAGTTAAAAAACTACTAGATGATAATATTAGTCAAATTAGAAAACAGGTAGATGAGTCAGAAAACCTTAAAGAGGAAGCTAAAAATAAACTAGCTGAACATGAGAAGAGAATAGTTGGTTCAAAATCTGAAGTTAAGAAAATGATAAGAGAAGCTAATGAACTTGCTGAGAAAAATATTATTAAATCAAACGAAATTTTTCATCGACAAATGGAAATGAAAAAGAAAAATACCGAGGAAAAGATCAAACAATTAAAAAACCAGGCAATTAAAGATGTAAAAAATGCCTCTATTAATATAGCATTTGAAAGTATAGAGAAATTGATGTTAAATTCCTTAGATAAAAGTAAATTAGATAAGATTTATAATCAAAGTATTGAGGAAACAAAGTTAGCACTTCAAAAGAAATCTAGTTAAAATAGCCAATATAAAATGGCAAAAAAAATAATAGTTATAGGCTCAGGCTTTGGCGGTTTAGCTGCATCTCTTAGATTAAAAGCTAAAGGCTACAATGTTACTTTGGTAGAGAAACATCCAGATTTAGGTGGTAGAGCAAGGGTATTTAAAAAAGGAAATTTTATCTATGACGGTGGCCCAACAGTAATTACTGCTCCATATCTTTTCGAAGAACTATTTTCTCTATTTAATAAGAAAATTACTGACTATGTTAAAATAGTACCATTAAATTTGTGGTACCGTTTTGTATTCAGCGATGGACAAACTTTTGATTATTCTGGTAGTGAGAAATCTATGGAAAAAGAGGTCAAAAAGTTTTCAGATAAAGACTTTGAGGGATATAATAATTTGGTAAATTTCACTGAAAAAATTTTTAATAAGGGCTTTACAGATTTATCAGATAAACCTTTCAATAATCTTTCTTTTATGCTTAAACAAGTTCCTTCGTTATTATCTTTAAAAAGCTATAAATCTGTTTATCAATTAGTTTCAAATTATATTTCAAATGAAAAATTAAGAAGAGTATTTAGTATGCATCCTCTTTTAGTTGGCGGCAATCCTTTTACAACAACTTCAATTTATACTTTGATATTATTTTTAGAAAAAAAATGGGGTATTCACTATTCAATGGGTGGTACTGGTAATGTAGTTTTAGCTCTAGAAAAATTAATGAGAGAAGAAAATATAGAGATTATTAAAGATGCAGAGGTAACTGAAATAATTTCAAGCAGCAGTAAAGTGCAAGGTGTCAAAATAAATAATTCTAAAGTTATTAATTGTGATTATATTATTTGTAATTCTGATCCTCCTAATGTTTATCGAAATTTGATAAAATCCAAAAAAAATTATAATTTTTTGTTTAAGCAAAAAATGAAAAGGATGGATTATTCAATGGGGTTATTCGTTTATTATTTTGGATCTAAAAGACAATATAATAATGTGGCTCATCATACTATTTACTTTGGTAAATCTTATGAAAAACATTTAGATAAAATCTTCGAGAAAAAAGTTCTATCTGAAGATATTAGTTATTATTTACACAGACCCTCTGCAACAGATCCTAATATGTCACCAAAAAATCAAGATGCATTTTATGTTTTAGTTCCAGTTCCAAATAATTTATCTAATATAAATTGGTCTAAAGAGGGAGAGAAATTTAAAAATCTAATTTTAGATAAAATGGATAAATCAGTGCTTCCTGGAATAAAACAAAATGTTGTAAGTGATTTTTATTTAACACCTGATTATTTCGAAAAAGACTTAGCAACCTTGCATGGATCAGGATTTTCAATACAGCCAAAATTTTCACAATCAGCTTATTTTAGATTTCACAATCAATCAGAAGTTTTTAATAATTTATACTTCGTGGGAGCTGGAACACACCCAGGAGCAGGAATGCCCGGGGTTCTCTCATCTGCTAAGGTATTAGATAAACTATTTTAATGAATAATTTAATTAAAAAACACGCTAAATCTTTTTACTGGGCAAGTTTTTTTTTATCTAAACCAGTATTTAATAAATGTTCAACTTTATATAATTTTTGTAGAACTTTAGATGATATAGTTGACGACGATAAAAAACTGGAAATTAAAAGAGAAAAATTTTTAAAGTTTAAAAAAGATTTTATTAATAAAAATAACGATAACCCAATAATCAAAGAAATGTGGTCGATAATAGATGAGGAGAAAATTTCTAAACAGGTAGTAATGGACTTATTTAGTGGAGTTCAAACGGACTTAGAAGAAAAAGTTAAAATTAATTCAAAAAAGGAATTATTAGTATATTCCTATAGAGTTGCCGGAACAGTTGGTTTGATGATGTCAAAAATTTTAAAGGTGAATAATAAAGAAGCTCTGAAAGGTGCTGTTGATCTTGGAATTGCAATGCAACTTACAAATATCGCTCGTGATGTTTGTGAAGACAAGGCGCGTAATAGGCAATATGTTAATCATGATTTTTCCTCAATAAAAGACATAATTAATGAATCCCAAATATTTTATGATAAATCTTTTCACTCAATAAGTAGTATTCCACTCAAATCTAGATTTTCAGTTATTGTAGCTAGACGCGTTTACAGGAAAATTGGTGACTATATCCTTAAACAAAAAAATATTGAGAATTATAATGATGCAGGAAAGATATATGTGCCAATTTTTCAAAAAATTATTCAGACCTTTTTGTCTTTTTTTGACTTTATTAAATTATTATTTGTGAAAGAATTAAATTACGAAAATCATGCTAATCATACTATTCTAGAAAAGGAAGTAAATTTAAATGAAAGAATTTGACTACGTAATAATTGGTGGTGGGTGCGCTGGCTTGTCTTTGGCTTATGAACTAGAAATTAACAATAGGTTGAATGACAAAACCCTTGCAATTATTGAAAATCGTAAAGAATATAAACGAGATAAAACATGGTCCTTCTGGAAGGTCTTTGATCATAATTTTGATGATTGTGTAATTAAAAGTTGGAATAATTTTACAATTAATACTTCGGAAAGTTCTTTTGAATTGGCAAATAAAAAATTTCCTTATCAAAGCATTGATAGTGGAAAATTTTATAACAAAATAAATTCTAGGCTTTCTACTAATTCTAATGTCAGTTTTTACAAAAATCTTAACGAAATCAAATCAGAAAATTCAATAATTTTTAATAGTGTTTTTGAAAAACAACTGGATAAATCAAATTTATGGCAACATTTTCAGGGTATTGAGATAGAGACGCCAATGAAAATTTTTGATGAGGAAATTATAAATTTAATGGATTTTAATTGTGATCAGAAAAATGATGTGCATTTTTTCTACACATTGCCATTCAGTAAAAATAAAGCTTTGATTGAAACAACTTGGTTGTCGGATTTGGAGAATCAGAGCCTTATGGATTATGACCTCCAATTAGAAAATTATATAAAAAATAATCTTGGTATAAAAAACTATAAAATAAATTTTACTGAAAAAGGTGCTATACCACTTTTTTATCCCTCATCAGGAAATGATAAAAAAGTAATAAATATTGGATCAGCTGGAGGTATGACCCGGTTAAGCACTGGTTATACTTTTTTAAATATTCAAGAACATAGTCAGTACATTGTAAAGAATATTGATAAAATTGATAAAATAAAAACATTCAATCTAGGAAAAAAATATCAATTTTTAGATAAAGTATTTCTAAGAGTTTTAAAAAAACATCCTGAAAAAATGCCAAAAATATTTTTTAATATGTTCAAAGCCTCTTCCAATACAATTATAAAGTTTTTGTCAAATAAAAGTAATTTGATTGAAGATATAAACATTATAAGCAAAATGCCAAAATTAATTTTTTTTAGGGCATTATTTAATTAATGGAAAAAATAAACTTTAAACACTCAATTATTTTTTTTAATTTTTGTATTTTGATAAGCCCAGTTTATCTAACGCTTAATTTTGAACCAATAATATTTTGTTTATTTTTAATTTTAATTCTAGGAATTTCTCATGGAGCGTTGGATAATATCAAAGGAACGAAGCTTTTAAAATTATTTGGATATAAAAATACAACTTTCTTTTATTTTGCTTATATATTAATTTCATTATTAATAATAATATTTTGGTTAATTTTTCCGAATACAGTTTTATTATTATTTTTAATTGTTGCAGCCTATCATTTTGGAAAAGAGGATACGGTATTCTCTTTTAAAAGAAAATTTTTCATATCTGAATGTTTATTCTTCTTTAAAGGTTCAGCAGTAATTATGACCCCACTATTGTTTAAGAGAGAGGAAACAAATGAAATATTTAGAATTCTTAATTTTAATTTTTTTGAAGCAGAATTTTTTGTAGACGAATTTTTAATTGCTATGTTATGTCTAAGTTTTTTATCTTCTTTTTATATTTCCAAAAAAGAAAATTCAGACCTTAAAAGTGTTATGATCGTAGATTTTTTTTCCTTAATTATATTAAATATTTTTTTATCACCTATTTTAGCTTTTACTATTTATTTTTGTTTTCTTCACTCAATAAGGCATTCGATTTCTCTTATTTTTGAATTGGATAAATCTTTTAAATCAGGGCTTAAAAAATTTATAAAAAAAGCCATCCCATTAACTATCGTAACTGGAGCAATATTTTTACTTACAATATTTTTTTTAAATAATTTTTATAAGCTTGATGAGGCTATTTATAAGGTGATTTTTATTGGTTTGGCGTCGCTTACTTTTCCGCATATATTGTTAGAATATCTTTTAGAAAAATATGAAAAAAGAACTTAAAATTTATTTAGCCTCACCAAGAGGATTCTGTGCTGGGGTAAAAAGAGCGATAGACATTGTTGAAAAATCGATCAACAAGTTTGGATCTCCAGTATATGTTAGACACGAAATAGTTCATAATAAGCAAGTTGTTGAAGAGCTTAAAAAAAAGGGAGCAATTTTCGTCGATGAATTATCTGATATAGAAGATGAAAAAAGACCAGTAATTTTCTCTGCTCATGGTGTCCCCAAGTCTGTACCGCAAGAAGCAAAATTAAAGAATTTATCCTTTGTAGACGCTACCTGCCCTCTAGTATCTAAAGTTCATAGGGAGTCTGAACAATTATACAAAAAGGGTTTTGAAATTTTACTTATCGGGCACAAAAATCATCCTGAAGTTATAGGCACAATGGGTCAGTTGCCAGAGGGATCTATAAAATTAATTGAAACAAAAAAAGATGCTGAAGCATTAGAAATTAATGATATTAAAAAACCTTTAGCTTACATAACTCAAACAACACTTTCAGTAGATGATACAGCAGAGATAATAAGCTATCTGAAAAATAAGTTTCCAAACATAAAAGGTCCAATAAAAGAAGATATTTGTTATGCAACAACTAACAGGCAGTCAGCAGTAAAAAAAATAGCTTCAAAATGTGATATGTTTTTTGTTGTAGGAAGTCGGAATTCATCTAATTCGGTAAGATTAGTAGAGGTGGCAAAAAAAGCAGGATGTAAGAATTCACATTTGATGCATTCGGAAAAAGAAATCCCGTTCAAAGAGATAGAAAACTCTAGAACTATTGGAATATCTTCAGGTGCATCTGCACCTGAAAAATTAGTACAAACATTACTTAACAATATAAAAAAAGATAGGAAGGTATCTATAGAAGAGGTGGTGGTTGCTGAAGAAAAAGTAATTTTCAAATTACCAAAAGAGCTTAACTAATGGCTGTCTATACAAAAATTGATCATGAAAAAATAAGAAAAATCTTATCTTCCTATGATTTAGGTAAATTAAATCAATTTAAAGGTATTGAAGAAGGAATAGAAAATACAAATTATTTTTTATCTGTTGAAAAGAAAAAGTTCATTCTCACAATTTACGAAAAAAGAGTTAAATCTGAAGATTTACCATTTTTTTCTGATCTTATGTCCTCGTTAAATAAATCCAATTTTAAGTGCCCCGCACCAATACTAAACAAACAAAATAAAACAATTACTGATTTTGAGGGAAAAAAATTAATGATTGTCTCTTTTCTTGAGGGCAAAGCAAAGAAAAATTTGTCCCCTTTAAACTGTAAGTCTGTTGGAACTGAAGTTGCAAAAATGCACAAACTTACCAAAAGTTTTAAATTTAGAAGAGAAAACAATCTTTCAGTAAAATCATGGAGAAATTTATTTAACTCTGTCAGAGATAAGTGCTCAAAAATACATAAAGATCTTCCTAAATTAATAGAAGAAAATCTAAGAGATGTAGAGAAAAATTGGCCAAAAGATTTGCCTCGTGGGATTATCCACGCAGATTTATTTCATGATAATATTTTTTTTCTAAAAGACAAATTTAGTGGCATAATTGATTTTTATTTTTCTTGTGATGATTTTTTTGCTTTTGAAATAGCTATTTGCTTTAACGCGCTTTGTTTTGATGGATTAAAAGAGGACTTAAGTTTTAATGTTACAAAAGCAAAAAATTTTATAGATGGATATACTTCTATAAGAAATCTTGATGAAGAAGAAAAAAATAATATAAAAGTGTTGTCTCAAGGAGCTGCTTTAAGATTTTTGCTTACTAGAGTATTTGATGCACTTAATACTGTTGAAGGGGCTATGGTCAAAATTAAAGATCCAATTGAATATTTAAAAAAGATTAGAATTTCATAAAAATTCTAAAAATTATGAGGATTATTTCTTTTAATGAAGTTTAAAATTTATACTGATGGAGCTTGTTCAGGAAATCCTGGAAAAGGAGGTTGGGCTGCAATTATTATAGACGGAAAAAATCATTCAAATATATCTGGAAGTGAGAATAAAACTACAAACAATAGGATGGAGTTAATGGCGCCTATAATGGCATTAAAAAAAATTAAAACTAAGTCAGAAATTACAATTTATACAGACTCAAGATATGTCAAAGATGGAATAACTGAATGGATAAAAAAATGGAAATTAAATAATTGGAAAAGTTCAAATAAAAAACCAGTCAAAAATAAAGATCTTTGGATTAAATTGGATAATTGTTGCCAAAAACACCATGTAAATTGGATATGGGTTAAAGCGCATGCGGGAAATAAACTAAATAATTTAGTAGACGAGTTAGCAGTTTCAAAAACTAAATAGATTTTAAAAAATTTTCTGCTCCAGATAACTCACAAGTTGCTGTTTCTTTTTCTTCTACTACTTTTTTTAAAACCTGATTTTCTATCAACATTGTATAACGATTTGATCTAATACCTAATCCTTTTGATGATTTGTCAACTTCAGCACCTATAGACTTTGTAAATTTTAAAAAAGGATCACCAGCCATCAAAATCTTTGTTCCTACATTTTGAGTTTCACCCCACGCTTTCATAACGTTAGGATCGTTTACTGCTATACAAATAATTTTTGTTACTCCTTTTTTTAAAGCTAGATCGAAGTTTTTAACAAAACCAGGCAAATGGACTGCTGAGCAGGTTTTTGTAAATGCACCTGGCATACCTAAAATTATAATTTTACTGTCTTTACATAAATCAAGAATATCAACTTTTTTAACATCATTATTTTGATCAAGATAAAATAATTCTGAACTAGGTAATTTTTCTCCAACTTTTATTTTCATTATTTTTTTTCTAAAATATATTTTTTTATATCTTCTAATTTGTTTTCAATTATTTCAAATTTTTCAATTTTTTTTAACAAATCTGAAAATTGTTTTGGTGGATCTACATTTTTTCCTATTGCTAGTTTGATTGTTTCTAAAAATTTATAGGGATGTGCCGTACCTAGCACGATAGTTTTTGAATTATTTTTAACTTTATATGATGCCCCCACAGCTGTTGCAGTATGTGGGTCTAAAATAAAACCGTAATTTATAAAAAAATCTTTAATAATTCTAAGAGTATCAGCATCACTAATTTTTTCAGCAGAAAAATTTTCTCTTATCTTTTTTAATTCATCTTTTTCTAATTTAAAAAAACCATTATCATTTAAATTTTTCATTGATTTTGAAACTTTTTGATCATCGCTATTAAGCACATCAAATAATAACCTTTCAAAATTACTCGCTACTTGAATGTCCATACTTGGAGAAAGAGAGGGTCTAACTTCAGCTGGTCTGTACTCTCCAGAATTTATTACTCTGCATAATATGTCGTTTTCATTTGTCGCAACTATTAACTTATCTATGGGTAATCCCATTTTTTTGGCAATATAACCTGCATATATATCTCCAAAATTTCCAGTTGGAACAGAAAAATTTAATTTTGAAGACATTTGAAAATATGCATAAAAATAATAAACAATCTGACAAATAATTCTTGCCCAATTAATTGAATTTACTCCAGACATATTTATTTTTTCTCTAAATTGTTCATCATTAAACATTTGTTTAACAATTTTTTGGCAGTCATCAAAATTTCCTTTAACAGCTATATTATAAATATTATTCGACTGACATGTAGTCATTATTTTTCGTTGAATATTAGAAATTTTTTTGTGAGGGTGCAAAACAAAAAGGTTGATATTTTTTTTTTCTTTTAAAGCTGCTATCGCTGCAGATCCAGTATCACCTGATGTTGCAACAATTATATTTATTTTTTTTTTATTTAAATTTAACGCCTCATACATCAGTCCAATTACTTGCATAGCAATGTCTTTAAATGCCAAAGTTGGGCCATGGTAAAGCTCGAGTAAATTAATATTGTCTATTTTTTTAATTTCCACAATATTTTTCGTATTAAAACTTGAATAAGCTTCATCAAGAATTAATTTGATTTTACCCTTTTTTAAAGCAGGAACGCAAAACTCGGATATAATTTCAACTCCCAAATCTATATAATTAAGTTTGCTTAATTCTTTTAATTTGTTATCACTGAATTTTTTTATTTCACTTGGAAGAAATAGACCTCCGTCTGGAGCTAATCCTCTTAAAAAGATATTGCTAAAATCAAAGTTTAAAGATTTATTTCTTGTGCTTATGTAATTCATTGTTTTTTTCTAAAATATAAAAAATATAACAATATTGAAAGTGCTACAGAATACCAAGTTATAGCGTATTTGAGGTGATTGTTAGGCAAATTTGGACTGACAATTTTATTCTGTACTAAATTATTTTGACTGTTTTGTAAAAATAGAACAAAATTATTAAGTTTATATCCTGTAAAACTCTCAAGTTCCTCCAATTTTAAAGAGTACCATGTATTATTTTTAATATCGTTTTCAGGTTTAAATACATTTGGTTTAGTTATCTTTTTCACAATACCCTCTAAAGATTTTGATTTAATATTGTTGATTTTTTTATTGCCTTTGAGATCTTTATTGATCCAACCTCTATTAACCAGAAGTATTTCGTTAGAACTTATCTTTATTGGGGTGATTATATCGAATCCTGGAGTGCCTTTGTCATTTAAACTATAAAGGTATATTTGTTTTTCAAAGTCGAAAATCCCATGAAATTGTACTTTTTGATAATTAACTAAATTTGAGTTTGAATAAAATACAGGTTCAGAATTAAGACCTTTATTAATTTCACTAATAAGATCAAGTTTCCATTGTAATCTATAGACTTGCCATGTACCGAGTGAGCAAAAAAGCGTTATGGAAAAGAAAACAAAAATACTAAAAGATATTTTTCTCAAATATTTCTAACTACCCCAAATATATATTGCAGCAAAAAGGAATAACCAAACCACATCTACAAAGTGCCAGTACCAAGCTGCTGCCTCAAATCCAAAGTGATGATCGGGTTTAAAATGACCTTTAATTGATCTGTAAAGGCATACTGCTAAAAAAATTGTTCCTATGATAACATGAAAACCGTGAAAACCTGTAGCCATATAAAAAGTTGACCCATAAATATTTCCATCTATCGTGAATGAGGCGTGATGGTATTCATAAGCTTGAAAACACGAAAAAACAAAACCTAAAAAAACAGTTGCGATTAAACCATTAACCAACCCTTTTCTATCATTTTCAATCATCGCATGGTGCGCCCAGGTTACTGTCGTACCTGACAGTAATAAAATTAATGTATTTATTAATGGTATGTCCCATGGATCAAAAGTTTTTATATCTGCCGGTGGCCATATTTTTCCTATTGCTTCAGTTGGAAATAAGCTTGCATTAAAAAATGCCCAAAACCAAGCAACAAAAAACATAACTTCTGATGCAATAAAAAGTGTCATGCCGTATCTATGAGTAATTTGAACTACAATAGTATGATGACCTTGTTTTTCAGCTTCATCAACAACGTCTCTAAACCACATGAAAGACCCATAAATTAACAATGCTGTCCCAATTAGCAACAACCACAAAGCTTTAGTGTGAAAATAATAAACCGCACCTACTGCTAAAACCAAACAAGCAAAGGAAGTGAATATTGGCCACGGACTGGGATCAACTAAGTGGTAATCGTGCTTTTTTTCTCCTGATGACATTTAGGCGTTATCCTTTTTGTAATAATCTGACGAAAAGAAAGTAAATGATAAAGTAACATCAGAAATATTATTTGTTTTATTATCATCTACAACTTTTGGGTCCAAGAAAAATGTTAATACAAAATTTCTTTTTTGCCCCGGATTTAAAGTTTGTTTTTCAAAGCAAAAGCAACCGATTTTATTAAGATATATACCAAAAGGTGATGGAGAAACGTTGAAAGTAGCTGACCCAGATGTAGGTTGATTAGACTCATTTTCTACAAAAAATTTTACAGTATGTACCTCTCCAGGTTTCAAACTCATTGTATTTTTTTCTGGATAAAATTTCCAATCTAAAGCTCCATTAGAATTTGTGTCAAATCGTATTTTATAATCTTTATTTATAACAATTTTAGGTATCTCTTTATTTTCAGCATTTTGTGTTGTGCCTCCAAATCCAGTGACTCTACAAAACAAATCGTAAAGTGGAACTGCTGCGAAAGATAAGCCTAGCATTAAAAAAAATATTCCAGCGAGTATAATTGGTGTAAGAGTTTTTTTGTTCATTTAAATTTCTCTATTATATATTCCAATATTATAAAAAGTTAGCAAAAATAAAAACAGCATAAATGCAATTAACAAAAGCGCTGTAATTAAATTTTTCTTTTTTTTATCCATAAAGCCTCATAAAAAAATGGTCTGATAAAATCAATAAGAATATTATGAACAAGTAAAAAATAGAGTACAAAAATATTCTTCTAGCTAAAGTATTTATTTCTTTATTCTTTTTAACTTTTAAAAGTGTTCCACATAAATAGATGTAATAAATAGTTAAAGCTAAAGCTGGATAAAAATATATTTTAGAGAGAAAATTTATAAAATATGGAGCGGAAATTGTAGGCAGCATTAAAAGAGAGTAAATAAAAATATTTTTTTTTGTCTTTTCAATGCCGTAAATTATAGGAAGCATAGGTATCTTCGCTTTCTTGTAATCGTTGGACTTATAGATACTCAATGCCCAAAAATGAGATGGGGTCCATAGAAAGATAATTAAAAATAAAATAAAAGGTTCAATAGTTAATGACCCGGTTGCTATAGTCCATCCTATCACTGGAGGAAGAGCACCGGCAGCTCCGCCTATAACAATATTCTGTGGTGTTCTTCTTTTTAACCAAACTGTGTAAATGAAAAAATAAAAACATATAGTTAACAATAATAAAGATGCAGACATTAAATTAGATGAATAATATAATAGAGAGATAGATCCTATTGATAGTGAAATACCAAAAAATAATGCTTGGTTCTTAGTTACTTGACCAGTTGGTATGGGTCTTAAACACGTTCTAGTCATCAAAGCATCTAAATCAGACTCATACCACATATTTAAAGTTCCAGCTGCGCCAGCGCCCAATGCAACTGCTATTAAGGATAAAACAGAATTTAAATAGCTTACATTGTTTGGTGCAATAATAAGTCCAACCATACAGGTGAAAAGAACCAACGACATTACTCTTGGTTTCATTAAATTGAAAAATGAGTCAATGTATAAGCTAGATTGCTTAATATTTTTTGCTCTAATGCTTGCTTGTATCAATTTATTTTACCTTTGGTAGTTCCTCAAATGTATGAAAAGGCGGTGGTGAAGTTACAGTCCACTCTAAAGTTGTAGCACCCTCTCCCCAAGGATTTTGAGCAGCAGCCCTTTTTTTAATGAATGAATAAAGTAAGTTTATTAGAAAAACTCCAACTCCTATTAATGATATATATGAGCCGATTGATGATACATAATTCCAACCTGCAAACGCGTCAGGATAGTCCGCATATCTTCTTGGCATTCCAGCTAATCCTAGAAAATGTTGAGGAAAAAATATTAAATTCACTCCAATAAATGTTAACCAAAAATGCAATTTCCCTAAAAATTCAGAATATTCATATCCTGACATTTTACTAAACCAATAATAAAATCCAGCAAATATCGCAAACACTGCACCTAGAGATAATACATAATGAAAGTGAGCAACTACATAATATGTATCATGAAGAGCAGTATCAACTCCGGCATTTGCTAAAACTACTCCTGTAACACCGCCTAAAGTAAATAAAACTATAAACCCTATAGCCCAAAGCATAGGTGTTTTAAAACTTATAGAACCACCCCACATTGTTGCTACCCAAGAAAACACTTTAATTCCAGTTGGCACAGCTATTATCATAGTTGCGGCTAAGAAATATGCTTTTGTATCAGTATCTAAACCAACAGTGTACATGTGGTGAGCCCAAACTACGAAACCGACAACCCCTATTGCCACCATTGCATATGCCATACCTAAATATCCAAAAACGGGTTTCTTAGAAAAAGTTGAAACTATATGACTAATCATTCCAAAACCAGGTAAAATTAATATGTATACTTCAGGATGACCAAAAAACCAAAATAAGTGTTGAAACAGAACTGGGTCACCCCCTGTCTGTGCTTCAAAAAATGCAGTTCCAAAGTTTCTATCAGTTAGCAACATTGTGATAGCTCCCGCTAAAACTGGAAGAGATAAAAGAAGTAGAAACGCAGTAACTAAAATCGACCAGGCAAATAAAGGCATTTTATGTAGAGTCATTCCAGGAGTTCTCATATTCAAAATTGTTGTAATAAAGTTAATTGCTCCTAAAATTGAGGATGCACCTGCGATGTGTAAACTTAATATTGCTAAATCCATTGCTGGACCAGGTTGACCTGTCTTGGAAGATAACGGAGGATAAATAGTCCAGCCACCTCCAACTCCAGTTTGACCTGGAGGTCCATCAACAAAAATTGATGCAAGTAATAATATTAAAGAGACAGGTAATAACCAAAATGAAATATTATTCATTCGAGGAAATGCCATATCTGGCGCACCAATCATAATAGGGACGAACCAATTTCCAAATCCACCTATCATTGCGGGCATGACCATAAAAAATATCATGATCAATCCATGTCCTGTTACTAAAACATTATATAGATGGTGATTTCCTCCAAGGATACCATCTCCTGGGTACATTAGCTCCATTCTCATTAAAACTGAAAAAGCAGAACCAATTAACCCTGCTACGATAGCAAAAATTAAATACATTGTACCAATATCTTTATGATTAGTTGAATACGCCCATCTTTTCCAACCAGTTGGTGTATGACTATGAGAGTCTGCTGTAATAGATGACATTATTTAATTTCTCCCTCTAAAAATCTTTTTACTACTTTTTTATTTAAATCAAGTTCTTCTTTTGCAAACTTTTGTTTTGCCTCTTTCAACCATTTTACATATTCTTCTTGAGAAACCACATTAACAGTAATCGGCATGAAAGCATGTTTGATTCCACATAATTCTGAACATTGACCATAAAAAGTACCAGTTCTGTCGGCTTTAAACCAAGTTTCATTTATTCTTCCGGGCACAGCATCTCTTTTAACACCGAAGGAAGGTAATGCCCATGCGTGAAGTACGTCATTTGCTGTAATTAAAACTTTTACAACTTTGTTTACTGGAACAACTATTTCATTATCTACGCTCAATAATCTAGGTTGGCCAGGTTTCAAGTCTTTTTCCTCGATCATGTAAGACTCAAAAATTATATTTTCGTCGGGATATTCATAACCCCAATACCACTGATAACCTATAGCTTTAATTGTAACATCAGCAGGAGGAATTTCATCTTGCTCATATAAAATTTTAAATGATGGTACTGCCATTACGATTAAAATTAAACATGGAACTAATGTCCAGATAATTTCTATAAAAGTATTATGACTAGTTTGAGATGCAACAGGGTTTCTAGCTGCTCTATATCTAATACAAGCGTAAATAACTAGAAATAAAACGAAAACTGTTATTGCAGTAATTATTGGTAACAACATGTAATCATGAAACCAAACTAAATCTTCCATATGACCTGATGCGGCTTTCTGAAATCCAAGCTGCCAATCTTTTGGTTGCTCAGCAAAAAGATTTATCGGGTAAATTATTAGAGTTATTATAACTATAAGTTTATGCATTTTATTTTTTATACAACTTTTTAATACTTTAACAAATTCAATAAATGCGACAATTAAGGTAAGTTATTGATAAAATTAACTAGAGAAATAGCGCTTATAACAGCGGTATCTGATCTCAGTATATTTTTTGATATTGTAAATGGCACAACTTGAGAAAATGATAAAATAAGCTCTCTTTCAGATGGAGAAAAGTCTCCTTCTGGACCAATTAAAATGTTTAAGGATTTAAAATTTTTAAATTTTTCAATACTCAAATTATCTTTTGAATTAACATCGCCAAATAAAAGTTTAGTAGATTGATCTAAATTTTTTAAAAAATCTTTTAATTTAACCACCTTTAAAATTTCAGGTGGAAACATTTGATTAGATTGTTCTGTAGCCTCAATAACAATTTTTTTTGCTCTATCATAATTTAATTCTTTTATTTCAGTCCTTTCTGAGATTATTGGAATAATTTTGCTGACGCCAAGTTCTGTAGCCTTTTGCAAAATTATTTCCATAGGATTTTTTTTTACTAAACAGATGGCGAGTTCAATTTTATTTTTTTTTTGAGGTTCTTTTATTTTTTTCAAAAATTTTACTTCTACTCTTTCTTTTTCTAAAAAAACTATTTCACTTTCCCATTCACCTTTAATATTAAATAAATTTATAATAGATCCTCGCTTTAATCTCATAACATTTACAACATAGTGGGTGTGCTCTTTTGATAGTAAATTAGTGGAGTTTTCAACTATACTATTAGGATGATATAATCTAATATTCATTATTAATTTATATACTAAAAACTAATTTAAATTAATTAAAGAATAAACTTTATGGCCAAAGCATTAAGGGCAGGAGATAACCCAATAGGAGTTGATGTTGTAGAAGGAAAATCATATTTCTGGTGCACATGTGGAAAAAGTTTAAAGCAGCCTTTTTGTGATGGATCTCATAAAGGAACAGAATTTTCACCTTTTGTTTTTAAAGCTGAACAATCTAAAAAAGTTTTTTTCTGTACTTGTAAACAAACTAAGGATCAACCGTTGTGTGATGGATCGCACAACTTAAAATAATCTATGAAACCAAAAGCCATTGTATTTGATGCATACGGTACTCTTTTCGACGTCAATTCAGCAGCAGAAAAATGCAAAAACAAAATAGGAAATAAATGGGAAAGTTTTGCAAATTTTTGGAGGACTACCCAACTTGAATATACTTGGCTAAGAAGTTTAATGAAAAAACACAAAGATTTCTGGCAAGTAACTGAAGATAGTTTAGATAAGTCAATGAAAGTTTTTAATATTGACAATAGTTTGAAAAAAGAATTACTAAATCTTTATAAAATTTTATCACCATATCCAGAAGTAAAAAAAGTTTTAACAAATTTGAAAGAAAAAAAATTTAAATTAGCAATTCTTTCAAATGGAACACCAGACCTTCTCGAAGAGCTTGTAAAAAAAAATAATTTAGATAATTTATTTGATGACCTTTTTTCTATAGAACAAGTAAAAATTTATAAACCTGACTCTAAGGTTTATGATATTCCAATTAAAAAGTATAAAATAAAACCTGAAGAAATAGTTTTTTTAAGTGCTAATACCTGGGATGTGTCAGGGGGTGGAAACTACGGATATAACTCAGTTTGGGTAAACAGAAATAAATCTTATTTCGATAACCTTGATTATTATCCAAAAAATGAGATTGGCAACTTAACGCAGCTACTTGATATCGTTAAAACTTAATATATATTTTATTCATGTCACAAATCGAGATAAAAAAAATTATTAAAGCTATTAATGCTTCAGACGGTGCTGGGGTAAAGTTAAAAAGAAGTATTGGAACTCCAGAGGCTGATTATATTGATCCGTTTTTAATGCTAGATGAATTTGGATCCGAAAATAAAGATGATTATATTGCTGGATTCCCACCCCACCCTCATAGAGGAATTGAGACTGTTACCTATATGTTAAATGGTGAATTTGAACATCAGGATAGTACTGGCGCAAAAGGAAAGATGGCTCCAGGTGATGTTCAGTGGATGAAGACTGGAAGAGGAATTATTCACTCGGAGATGCCAGCAATGTCTGGAGGAAAATTGTTAGGTTTTCAACTTTGGATAAATATGCCAGCTAAGTTAAAAAAGAATAAACCTGAATATATTTATATTAAAGGTAACGAGCTCGGTGTTTACTCAGATAAAGAAAAAACTGTAAAAGTAATTGCGGGAAACTATGCAAATGTAGAGGGGCCGGAAAAAAAACATAATGTTGAGCCAATTTACTTACATGTAATATTAGAAGAGGGAAAAGAATTTAAATACGAAGTACCATCTGGTCATAATTCTTTTATTTATATTCTTAAAGGGGATTTAAAAATTGGAAATAAAAAACATGAAAAAGCTAGTGACTCAAACCTAATTTTACTAGAACAGGGAAGCGAACTTCAAATCAAAGCAAATAAAAAAACAGAGTTTCTATTCATAGCAGGTAAACCAATTGGAGAACCAATAGCAAGAGGAGGTCCATTTGTCATGAATACTAAAGCAGAAATACTAGAAGCCATTCAAGATTATAACAACGGAACATTTGCTAAATACTAAAAGTTAAAGTACGTTTCCGTAAAAAATGCCAAAATCAATTATTATTAAAAAAAATGGTGGGCCCGAAGTTTTAGAACTTCAAAATATTGAAGTTGGATCGCCTGGTCCAGATGAAATTAAAGTTACAAATCACGCGATAGGATTAAATTATATTGATACTTATCATAGATCGGGTTTATACCCTATTAAATTACCAAGTGGAATAGGATTAGAAGCAGCTGGAAAAATAGACGAAGTCGGTTCTAATGTAACAGAATTTAACAAAGGCGATAATATTGCTTACGCTTCAATTCCACTAGGAGCTTATTCTCAGCAAAGAATTATTCCTTCTAAAATTGCAGTAAAAATACCTGACGGTATTACTCATGAACTAGCTGCAACTTTAATGACAAAAGGTTTGACTACAAATTATTTGCTTACAAAAACTTATCATCTCAAAGCTGGTGAAACGGTTTTATTTCACGCTGCAGCAGGTGGAGTGGGACAGATTTTTGCTCAATGGGCTAATAGCATTGGAGCAAAAGTCATAGGAACAGTCGGATCCGATGAAAAGATTAAAGTAGCAGAAGAAAATGGATATTCTCATGTTATAAATTATACTAAAAATGATTTTGCAAAAGAAGTTTTAAAAATAACAAAAAATGAGGGAGTTCCTGCAGTTTTTGATGGAGTAGGAAAAAAAACATTTTATGGATCTTTAGCTTGTCTTAAAACTAGAGGAATGATGATTAGTTTTGGTAATGCGTCTGGTCCATTAGATCCTGTAAATATTCCAAAAGATATACAGCCAAAAGGTCTATACATTACAAGACCTTCTATAGCACAATATTTTACCAACAGAAAAGAGCTTCAAGAAGGAGCGGACGCGATTTTTGAGAAGATAAAGTTCGGAAAAATTAAAATTAGAATAGCAAAAAAATATAAATTAGCAGAAGCAAAACAAGCACATGCTGATTTAGAAGCAAGGAAGTTATATGGTCCTGCAATTTTAATTCCTTAATGAATAAAAAAATAGTTTCTCCATGCATAAGTATCTGTAAAACTGATCCTCTGACTGGTTATTGCTATGGTTGTGCAAGAACTAATGAAGAAAAAAAATTATGGAAGGATGAGAAAACAACAAATTTTTGGAAAATAAAAAATCTAGACCAGATTGCATCAAGAATGACAGGCTGGCAGCTAGATACTTTTAAGGAGTCGTATGATCATAAAATTAAAAAAGGAATTTCTCTATTTAAAAAAGAATTATTAAATAAAAAATTATAAGTCTTTTTTCATTGATTCCATATCACTTAGATGAAACTTTAAAGCCTCATTAGATAGTCTTATTTCCTGTAAAAATAAAAAAATTGAAAAAATCATACAAAGACAACAGAATGCAAAACTTAATCTAGCATAAAAAATAAGTTCTAGATAAAGAAGTAAAACTGTAAGCATGTTAAAAAGAAAACCAAAAGCAGAAAAACCCATTACGAATTTTAGGAAATTCGTTCTTTTATTTAAAACATGAAGTTGATTTTCCCACTCTGGCGGGATTTTTTTTTCAAATGTATATTGGTCGTGTATTTTTCTTATAAGAGCGCTTAAAGTATGAAATCGATTACTGTACATTGTCATCATCAAAGGTATTGCTGGAAACATTAGTGCTGCTACTGTGTAATCAATATCCATAACGAATCAAATTGATTATGTATATTACGTTTGATATTTACAAGTCATATTTAAATGAAAGATTTAAAAATATTCATTAATTTAACAAGATTAAATAGACCGATTGGTTATTTATTGTTGTTTTGGCCTTGTAGTTGGGGATTGGCTTATGCTTTTTCTTTAAATAACGATATAGAACTTTTCCTTTATTATCTTGTTTTATTTTTTTTTGGCGCAGTTTTAATGCGAAGCGCAGGATGTATTGTTAATGATATAGTTGATAGGAGATTAGATAAAAAAGTTAAGCGAACTAAAAATCGACCTCTGGCTGCTAACTTAATTTCTGTAAAAAAAGCTTTTCTTTATGTATTTGGACTTTGTGGCCTAGCATTTTTTATTTTAATCCAGTTTAACTTATTAACTATTGTACTCGGTTTAGCTTCAATGTCTCTAGCTTTTTCCTATCCCTTTATGAAAAGGATAACTTACTGGCCCCAACTTTTTTTAGGTTTAACATTTAATTGGGGAATAATAATGGCTTGGACTGCAATGGTGAATTATTTATCCCTTGATATATTTATAGTTTATTTGGCGGCCATATTTTGGACATTGGGATATGACACGATTTATGGTGCTCAAGATATTATTGATGATGAAATTATTGGAGTTAAATCAACATCAATTAAATTTAAATCAATGCTAAAAAAATTTGTTTTAATATGTTACTCGTTAAGCCTAATAATTCTTTTTTTATTCTTTTATAAGAACATGAATTTAATTTATTTTTTAATACCATTTTCAGCGTTTTTAATTTCTTTGATTTATCAAGTTATCTCTTTTGATAAAGATAATCATAAAACTTGTCTAAATGCTTTTAAAATAAATAATTACTCTGGATTTTATTTATTTTTAACTTTTTTAACTTTATCCTTTTAAAAATGAAATTTGATGAATTAAAAAAAATATTGAGAAGGTTGTACAAAGATCATGTAAATAGATATCTTGATAGAATATTTTTGTCATTGTTTCTTTCATTAATAGTCTCTACAAGTACCTCGGCGATAGCTTGGCTTCTTGACCCAGCAGTAAAAAAAATATTTATTGAAAATAATCAAACTTATGCATGGGCAATTCCTTTAGCAATTATAGTAGCTTTTTCCTCAAAAGGGATATGTCTTTACTTTGCTAGAATTCTTTTAATTAAAACTGGTCAACAAATTTCAGGAGAGCTTCAAAATAAAGTTGCACGTTATATTTTAACTACTGATATCGCCTCAATAGAAAAAAAACACTCAGGAAAGTATATTTCAAATATTGAGTTTGATGCGGGTCAAGTTAATTCTTTGGTAAGTACTGGAATTCTTAATGCAATGAAAGATTCTATGACGCTTATAGCCTTAGTAGGAGTGATGCTTTATCAAAATTGGAAGTTAACATTTTTTGCTTTAATAATGATGCCACTAGCGGCTGGTTTGGCTAAAACGCTCGGCAAAAGAATAGGTAAGGCTGTTACTGAGGCTGGAGAAGTGTCGGGAAGATTAACTTCTTACTTATCTGAAATTTTAAGAGCTTCTAAAATAATTAGAATATATCAAAAAGAAGATTTTGAGTTTGGAAGATCAAAAGCGATAATTGATCAGATGGTTGATAAAGCAGCGAAAATATCTTCTATTATTATCAGGGCTACGCCATTGATGGAAATTTTAACTGGTTTTATGATAGCCGGATTTATTTATTTTTCTGGATCACTTATTTCGTCAGGTGAATTACAAGTGAATCAATTTTTCTCTTTTTTGGCAGCTATGATGCTCGCTTATCAACCTATTAGATCTCTAGCAACTATAAATATGGTTGTATTCGCAGGGGCTGCTGGAGCTAAAAGAATTTATAATGTTATTGATGAACCTATTCAGATTTCCAATAATAAAAGTCTTCCTGATTTGGATGCATCTAAAGGTAATATAAAGTTCGTAAATGTAAGTTTTAAATATGAGAATTCAGATGACAAGGCGGTAAGTGATATCAATTTAAACATTGAAGGTGGCACAATGGCAGCGTTTGTCGGTCATAGTGGGGCTGGAAAAAGTACCATTATAAATTTATTACCTAGATTTTATGATCCTCAAAGCGGCAATATTTTTATTGATGATCAAAATACTAAATCAGTAAATTTGAATTCTTTGAGAAAATCTATTTCACTTGTAAGCCAAGATGTTATTCTTTTTGACAACTCTGTAAAAGAAAATATTCTTTATGCTAATTCTAATGCTTCTGATAAAGAATTTTTTGACTCATGCAAATTTGCAGCAGCAGATGAATTTATAAACAATTTACCAAAAAAATATGAAACTTTAGTTGGAGAAAATGGTCAGAGACTTTCAGGAGGCCAAAAACAAAGAATTTCAATAGCAAGAGCAATTTTAAAGAAGTCTCCGATAATTCTGTTAGATGAGGCGACATCATCTTTAGATGCAGAATCTGAGGATATTGTTCAAACTGCAATTAAAAATTTAACTAAAAACAAAACTACTCTTGTAATCGCACACAGGTTGTCAACAATTCATAATGCAGATAAAATTTTTGTTATTAAAAACGGGAAGCTTATAGACTCGGGAAATCACTCAGAACTAATAAAGAATTGTAGTTATTACAAATTATTGTATGAGAAGCAATTGAAATAAAAATATGATTTTCTTATACAGGATTTTAACTTTTTTTTTATTTCCAATTTTTGTAATAATTACATACCTGAGAAGGTTTGCTGACAAAGAGGATAAGATAAGATTTAAAGAGAAAATATCTATTAATGAAAGTTTTTTTCCTAAAAATAAAAAAGTGGTTTGGATTCATGCGGCTAGTATAGGTGAAACAAATAGTGTTTTACCGTTGATTCAAGAAATAATTAAAAATAATCAAAAAATATTTGTTTTACTTACGACAACTACGCTTACCTCAAGTCAAATCGTTAATAAAACAGGATTAAAACAAAATAATTTTCAGCATCGTTTTTTTCCTCTTGATGTTCAATTTTTAGTTAAAAAATTTTTAGATTATTGGAAACCAGAAACAATTATATTTGTTGATTCAGAAGTTTGGCCAAACTATTTGTTGGAGATATCTAAGAGAAATATACCTTTAATGTTACTGAACGGAAGAATTACAACAAAATCGTTTAAACGTTGGAAAATATTTCCTAATTTATCAAAAAAAATATTTAATCTGTACGATTTATGTTTGACAGCCAGTACCGAGTCAGAAAAAAACTTAAAATCTTTAGGAGCAAAAAATGTAAAGTTTATAGGTAACTTAAAATTTTGCGTTTCAGCAAGTGATAAAAATGATAATCATAAATTAAAATCTTTTTTTAATAATTACTTTATTTGGTGTGCGGCGAGTACTCACAGAGGAGAAGAAGAAATAATTTTAAAGACTCATAATTTATTAAAAAATAAAATAACTAATTTATTAACGATTATAATTCCACGTCATATAATAAGATCAAAAGAAGTTTATGATATTTGTAATAAATTTAATTTGGAAGGTCAGATTATAAGTAAATCTGATGACATCATTGAAAAGTCTGAAATATTAATAATAAATTCCATCGGGGAAATGACAAAATATTTTTATAATTGTAAAAGTATTTTTATGGGAAAATCATTATTAAAAAACTTAATTAAAGTAGGTGGTCAAAACCCTATTGAGCCTGCTAAATGTGGATGCAAAATTTATCACGGTCCATATGTTTCAAATTTTAGAGAAATATATAATTATCTAAATAAAAAAGAAATTGCATACGAAGTAAAAAATGAAATTGAATTATCGGAAAATATATTAAAAGATTTTGAAAATAATGATTATTTGAATAAAAAAAATATTGAAGACCTTAATAATTATGGCGAAAAAATACTAAATTTAACAACTAAAGAAGTTTTGGATTTAAATAAATGAAATTTAAGAAACCCAAATTTTGGAACAATATAAATTTCTTGTCTGTTTGTTTGCTACCACTTTCTTTAATAACCATCGTACTTAATTTTATTAAATCAAAAGTGATAACAGAACAAAGATTTAATATTCCGATAATTTGTGTTGGAAATATTTTTATTGGTGGAACTGGGAAAACACCATTAAGTATTTATATCTATAATCTGCTTAAGAAAAAAAAATTTAAGCCTGCAATTATTAAAAAGTACTACCCCTCTCATATAGATGAGATAAATTTAACAAAAAGTAAAGTGAAGCATTTTTTTTCAGACCAAAAAAGAATGCTTTCTATTTCAAAAGCGGTTACAAAAAATAATGATATCATCATTATGGATGATGGTCTTCAAGACGTCTCAATAGTTAAAGATTTAAATATAATATGTTTTAATAGTTCTGACCTTATTGGAAACGGTTTTTTATTACCTGCAGGACCTTTAAGAGAACGATTAAGAAAAATAAGTGACTGTCAAATAGCAATAGTTAATGGAAAACGTAACATTGATTTTGAAAAAAAATTAAAATCAATATCTAGTAGTATAGAAATTTATCAATCCAAATATGAACTTAACAATTTAAAAAAATTTAGAGGAAAGAAAGTCTTAGCATTTGCTGGAATTGGAAATCCTAAGAACTTTTTCAAATTATTGAAAGATAATGGTTTGAAAATAAGTGAAGAAATATCATTTCCAGACCATTATAATTATAAAAAAAATGAGATAGAAAATTTGATATTACAAGCAAAAGAAAAAGGGTTGAAATTAATAACAACAGAAAAAGATTATTTTAGAATTAAACAATTAGGGTTTAAAAAGATTAATTATGTTTCTGTAAACCTTAAAATAATTAATTCCAAAAGTTTTGAAAAAGAATTATTGAGAAATTTATGAGGAAAAAATTTTTTTATTTTTTTCAATCAGTAATTATCTATGTGTTTTATTTTTTATCTAAAATTATTGGTTTAAAATTAAGTAGATTTTTTTTTTCTTTAATATTTAAAAAAATTGGAAATTTATTTAAATCAAAAAAAATTATTTATGATAACTTAAATAGGATTAAACCTGAAATTAGCCAATTAGAAAGGGATAAAATTATAAATAAAATGTGGTCCAATTACGGTAAAACATTTATAGAATATATTTACCTTGGGTCATTTAAAAAAAAGTCTAATCATATAATTATAAAAAATAGAGGGGTAATGGATGAAATTGCAAAAAAAAATAAACCTGTAATATTTATTTCTGGTCATTTTGCTAATTATGAATTGATGTCAATGGAACTTACAAAGGCCAATATTAAACTTGCAACAATTTATCGACCATTGAATAATATGTTTTTGAATCCATATATGGAATACCTAAGAAAAACTTATGTATGTAAAAACCAAATTAAAAAGGGTTTAAATGGTGTTAAGGAGTCTTTGGAGTATATAAAAAAGGGTTACAGCGTTGCATTAATGGTAGACCAAAGAGTAAGTGAAGGTCCAAGAATTAGTTTTTTTAATGGCGAAGCTCACACTACGACTTTGCCTGCACAATTATCTTCTCGCTTTGGTTGTGATATAGTTCCTATTTATATTTCAAGAGACAAAAACGATATATTCGAAATGGAAATATTAGATCCAATTAACATTTTAGAAAGTGAGAAGAAAAACAAAGAGTTAATAACTAAAAAGATTAATCAAACTATAGAAAAACTAATTTTAAGAGATCCTGGTCAATGGATTTTGACACATAATAGGTGGAAATAACTAAATATTTATTACTTTAATTTCTCAAACCTTTTTTTTACCTCTGAAGGTGAAAAATAAGCTTCTTGAAGCTCAACATTCCAGTAATTCAAATTTTCAAGTGGAATTTTTTTTTTTGAGACTGCACACTCAACATGGTCACCTTTTTCAATTACTTCAAAACTGTTAGCTAAATACTTTAACTTTGCTTTTATTCCACCCATAATTTAAGTAATATATAACAAATCTTTTGATATGAATATTGCTTTAATTGGTAGTGGAGGTAGAGAGCATGCCTTATGTACAAAATTACAGGAATCTAAAAAAATAAATAAGATATTTTGTATACCAGGAAATGCTGGAACAGCAAAGATATCTACAAACCTGAATATAAATTTTCTGAATTTCCAGTTGTTACTTAAAACTCTCAAGAGATATAAAATTCAACTAGTTATTGTGGGACCTGAAGAGCCTTTAGTAAAAGGTATAGTAAATTTTCTTGAAAAAAATAATATTAAAGTTTTTGGGCCAAATAAATTTGCCTCTCAATTAGAGGGTTCTAAGGCATTTATGAAAAAGATTTGTAAAAAATATAAAATACCTACAGCAAATTTTAAAATTTGTAAAAATAAAAATGATTTTAAAAATTCTATTGATAAATTTAGATTACCCATTGTTGTTAAGGCCGATGGATTGGCGGCAGGAAAAGGTGTAGTCATATGTAAAACTAAGAAAAAAGCATTTGAAATTTCTAATCAAATATTTAAAGGTAAGTTTAAAAGTTCTAATAAAGTCATTCTAGAAGAGTTCTTAGAAGGGGAAGAAGCAAGTTATTTTTTAATTGTAGATAAAAATAATTTTGTTAATTTCGGTACAGCCCAAGACCATAAAAAAGTTTACGAAAAAGAAAAAGGACCAAACACAGGAGGTATGGGCGCTTATTCTCCTGCACCAATTATTGATAATGAATTAGAAAAAAAAATTATCAAAAGAATTGTAAAACCAACTTTAAAATCTTTAAAAGATAAGAAACAATTTTATAGAGGTTTTTTATATGTTGGATTAATGATCAAAGACAAAAATCCATATTTAATAGAATATAATGTAAGAATGGGAGATCCCGAATGTCAGGTTATAATACCTAGGCTAAAAACGGATCTATTAAAAATAATAAAATTTTCACTCAAAAATCAATTGAAAAAATTAAAACTTAGTTGGGAAAAAAAAAGATGTATGACAATTGTTTTATGCTCTAAGGGGTATCCTGGTAATTACAATAAAGGCAAAGTTCTTGAAATTAGAAGAATTAAAAATAAAAGAAATTTATTTATTTTTCATGCCGGTACTAAAGAAAGTGAAGGAAATATTTTCTCCGCAGGTGGAAGAGTTTTAAATATAGTTAGCAAAGGGAAAAATTTTTATCAAATACGAAAAAAAATTATAAAATTAATCAAAAAGATTAACTGGAAAGGTGGTTTTTATAGAAAAGATATTGGTTGGAGAGTTATTAAAAAATTATGAGAATTATAAGCGGAAAATTTAAAGGGAAGAAAATATTATACACTAATTCTTCGATTACTCGTCCATTGAGAGATTACGTCAAAGAAAATATATTTAATATTATTACTCACGGCAGATTAACTAGACTGGATTTAGACAATGCGAATATTTTAGATTTATACTCAGGAGTAGGATCTTTTGGAATTGAGTGTTTGTCTAGAAATGTAAACAAAGTTGTTTTTGTTGAGAAAGATCCTTTAGCGTTCTCAATTTTAAAAAGAAATATAACTGATTTGAAATTATCTAATAAAGCTGAACTAATAGCCGAAGACATAAAATATTTTATTGAAAAGTTAGAAAATAATGACAAATTTGATTTAATTTTTTTGGATCCGCCTTATAAAGATAAATCTTATTTAGAAATTTTAAGTCTTATAAAAGAAAAGAAGATATTAAACAAAAACCACAAAATTATAATTCATCGTGAAAGAAAATGTGACGAAAAATTAAGTTTATTATTAAAAATATTCTTTGAAAAAAGCTATGGAAGATCAAAAATTATTTTCGGTTCTTTTTAAACAAGTTATCCTTGGTTAATGTTTTTAATTGTTCAACTGCAGGTTGGCTAAAAGGATCAACTTTCAAATTTTCTCCCATAAGTACTGTTTCAAATATAAAATATGAAAACAATTCGCCAAGAGTTTCCTCGTTTCTTTTTTTCATTTCTATTGAAAGAAAAGGTATCTTTTTGTTTTTAAATAAAGTTATCAGAGCTTTTTTTTGATTTTCTATGACTTCATAGGTATCTTTATTATTCAATGCTTCAACAAAGAATCCTTTATTTTTATTTATTTTTTTTTTGTTATGTAATGAAAAAATATAAAAAAAACTATCTTTTGGACCATCTAGGTAAAGCTGAAGGAGACTATGATGATCGCGTGGGCCTATTGAAATTATAGGTATTTTCCCTTTGCCTTTTTTGCCTAGACTTTCAGCTATTAGTTGTTGGCACCATAACAAGAAATATTCTAAACCTTGGCAGTAGTTTAACAAAACCAAGGAGTTTATTTTTCTTGAGTTGTAAACTTTTGATAAGTTAATTAAATTTTTTATTAAAATATTTTTTTTTTTGTCAAGAAAATGTGAAATTTTTTTTTTTAATTTTATAATATTTATATTCATCAAATAACAAGGAACTAAAGCTGTTTCTGAAAAAACTGAGTACCTTCCTCCTATATAATGTCTATGAAAAATAATCTTTATTCTTAGCTTTTTAGCAAATGAACTTAAATGACTTTTTTTATTTGAAGTAATAACTAAAGAGTTATTTTTATTAAAATTGGCTTTATTTTTCAAAGAATTAATTATTGTAAGAACTTCAATAGTATTTCCAGATTTAGATATAAAGATAAAAAGTGAATTATTTAAGTTTTTAATTCTCTTTAACTTATTCAACTGATCGGGGTCTAGATTATTTATGAAAATTAATTCTTTATTGATTTTTTTTTTTAAGAAGAAATTTATTGCTTGAGACCCTAATATTGACCCACCCATGCCAATTGTTATAATTCTTTTAAATCTTTTATACTTTTTTAACTCAGAGAGACTAAAGTTTAATTTAAAATTTTTTGAAAATGAGTAGAATATGTTTTTTTTTTCTTTAAAATTATGTTTGACTTTTTTTAATGATTTATAAAATGATTTTTTATTAGTTTTATTTAAATTTTTAAATTTTTCATTTGGGACAAAGCTTTCAAAATTAATACTCTGTTGTATAGACATTAGTTTTTCTTAATCTCCTCTAAAAAGATATTTTCTAATTCAGATTTTTCGTCCGATTTTACATCTTCGCTAATAGTTTCTAGAACAGTTTTATTTTTCTTTATATCGCCATTAGAATTTGGTTTTGGTAATTCACCCATTTTAGGAGGAAGAGATAAAGGACCCCTTTTTTCTATTAAAAACTCATCTGTCGTTCGAGTTTTCTCGTTTCGCAAAGCTTTACCAGCTTCACTGAATGAACCACATGATATTAAAAGAGGTAATAAAAATACAAATTTAAATTTCATTTTTTCTCTCTGTTGTATATTAATTCATTTAGTATCATTAGTATAATACCTAATGATATAAAAATATCAGCAATATTAAAAGTAAACCAATGAAAGTCTTTAATATGAAAATCTATAAAATCTGGTACCGCTTTGTAAATAATCCTATCATATAAATTACCTACAGCTCCACCAATTATAAAAGACAAAAATATCTTTTCGCTTTTTTTAGATTTAAACATTAAATAAATTAAAATTAAAATTATTAAAAAAATTAAAACTGATAGCATATTGTAATATATTCCAGCGTTTAAACTAAAAAGACCAAAACCTATACCTGTATTAAAAACTAAATTTAAATTTAAGTAATTATTTATAAATAAATATTTTTCGTTTTCTAAAAGATTTAAAATTAAATTTTTTGAATACCGATCCAAAAAAAAGATCGTAAGAATAAAAAAAAGAAAATAAATATTTTCTATTTTGAATAACTTATTTTTTATATCTTGAAAATTAATCAGAACTTACTTCCTGCTAAATTTGTACATCTTGTACATTTATTTTCTAATATTTTCCAACACCTTTCACATTTTTTTCCCTTAGCTTTGCTAACTTCAATTTTTAATTCATCTTTCTCTGATATTTTTTTTTCCGCTTTAGAAACTATAAAATACTCGGCTAAATCTATATCGTTAAGTAATTCGAATTTTTCTTTATTAATGCTTAATTTAATTTCAGCTTCTAAGCTTGAGCCAATCTCTTTACTTGCTCTTTTTTCTTCTATAGCAATATTTGTCTCTTGTTTTATTCTAAATAAATTTGACCATTTTTCGTAAAGTTTATCATTTTTCCAACTGTTAGGTATCTTTACAAAGCTATTTTCATGAATGCTTTCGTTTTTTTTGTTCACTAAACTATATATTTCCTCTGTAGTAAAAACTAAAATTGGTGCAAACCATTTTAATAAGCTTTCTAAAATAATGTTGAGAACAGTAACGCAATTCTTTCTCTTCTTTGAGTTTAAACTATCACAGTAGAGAACGTCTTTCCTTATATCAAAGTAGAAAGAGGAGAGATCCAGTGCACAAAAATTCAATAGCTCTTTGTACAATTTATGAAAATTATAACTTTTTAAGTTTTCTGTCACAGAATTACCTATTAAATATAATTTATGTAATATAAATTGTTCTAGCTCGTCCAGATCTGCTAAGTTAGTTTTTTCGAAATCTTGTTTTTCAAAATTATCCTTTAAATTTCCAAGCATAAATCGAAATGTATTTCTAATTTTTCTGTAAGACTCAGCGTGTTGGATTAAAATATTTTTATCTATTCTTAAATCTTCAGAATAGTCAGATGCTGAAGCCCACACCCTTAAAATGTCTGCACCATAATTTTTTAATATATCCTCAGGAGAAATAACGTTTCCCATAGATTTAGACATTTTCATACCTTTCCCATCAACAACAAAACCATGAGAAAGAATACTTTTAAAAGGTGCTTTACCTCTAGTTCCGCACGACTCTAATAGTGATGAATGAAACCAACCTCTATGCTGATCAGAACCCTCCAAATACATATCTGCAGGCCATTTTAGATCTTTTCTTTTTTCTAGAACAAAGCTATGCGTTGAACCGCTATCAAACCAGACTTCAACGATATCATTTAATTTTTCATAATCGTTTGGATTATAGCTATCTCCTAAAAAAACTTTCGGATCATCAGTAAACCAACAATCTGACCCTTGTTTTTCATATATTGAAGCTATTCTATCTATAACCTTTTGGTCTCTTAAGGGTTCTTTTGTTTTTTTATTTATAAAAATTGGCAAGGGAACTCCCCATACTCTCTGTCTCGAAACACACCAATCTGGTCTACCCTCTATCATAGACAATAGTCTATCCTTTCCTTTCTTTGGAAAAAAATTTGTTTCATTAATTGACTTAATAGCTTTTTTTCTTAAATCATTTTTCTGCATAGATATAAACCATTGGGGTGTAGCCCTATAAATAAGTGGAGCTTTAGATCTCCATGAGTGTGGATAGGTATGATTCAACTTGTCATTTTTTAATAATTTTTTTTGCTCTTTTAATTTCTCTATTACGATATTGTCAGCTTTAAAAACGTGTGTCTTTTCAAAAAAAGGGATTTCTTTAGTATAAAGTCCCGAGTCATCAACAGTGTAAAGAGAAGGAATATTATTTTTTAAGCATAAATTAAAATCATCTGGACCATGACTTGGCGCGCAGTGTACAATGCCAGTTCCTTGCTCGAGGTTTACAAATTGTGCATCTAACATGGGGACGTCATAGTCGAAATCCATTTTTAAAAATGGATGACTACAAATTGTATTACGAAACTCTGAACCTTTGAATTTTTTTAATTCTTTATAACTTTTAATTTCACAAGCATTAATGATTTCTTTTACTAAATTTGTTGCAACTACAATTTTTTTTTCTTTAAAATTTTGAAGACTGTCAATTTCTAATATCGAATAATCAATATTACTATTGAATGCTAAAGCTTTATTTGCTGGTATTGTCCATGGTGTTGTTGTCCATATTATTATGTTAGTATCTTTTAAAAAGTCTTTATCCGTTTCCTTGACATTAAAACCAACGTATATTGTGTTAGATGTATGATCCATATATTCAACTTCTGCATCTGCTAGAGCTGTCTTTTCTACTGTCGACCAAAGAACTGGTTTGAAACCCTGATACAAACTACCATCTAAAAGAAATTTACCTAATTCTCTGACTATCTGAGCTTCTGCTTCATGGCTCATTGTGGAGTAATAATTATTAAAATCTCCGACTACACCTAATCTTTTGAACTCTTTGATATGAACATCGATCCAGCTTTCAGCAAATTCTCGGCACTCTTGTCTAAAATCTTTAATAGGTACCTCATCTTTATTCTTTTTCTTTTTTTTATACTGTTCTTCAATTTTCCACTCAATAGGAAGTCCATGGCAGTCCCAGCCTGGAACATAAATAGAATCTTTTCCATTCATTTGATGAAACCTGGTTATCATATCTTTTAAGATTTTATTTAAAGCAGTTCCCATATGTATATGACCATTTGCATATGGTGGTCCATCGTGAAGAACAAACTTTTCTTTTCCTTTAGATTTTTTTCTTAACTTTTTATAAAGATCAATTTTTTCCCAGTGCTTAATTATATCCGGCTCTTTATTTGGTAAATTTGCTTTCATTGAAAAAGCTGTTTTGGGAAGTTGTAAACTTTCTTTAGACATTTTATTTTGCTTGTTTTATATCTTTTCTAATTTGATTTTTTAATTCTATAATATTTTTAAATTTTTTTTCAGGTCTTATAAATTTATTAAATACCACATTGATTTTTTTATTATATAGGTTTTTTTTAATTCCAAAAATATTTACCTCCAATAAAAGTTTTTTTCCATTAAATGTTGGTCTATGGCCGACATTTGCGATACCTTTTTTAGTTATATTGTTAATTTTTACACTTACAGCGTAAACGCCAAACTTAGGTATTATGTATTTTTTTAATAAAATATTACATGTGGGGAAGCCAATTTTTCTTCCTCTTTGAGATCCTTTTATAACTTTTCCGATAATTTCCCATTTTCTATTTAATAAGTAATTAGCTTTTTTTATCTCCCCACTTTTTATTAATTTTCTTATTATTGTAGACGAAATAGTTTTTTTCTTTTTTTTTAAAGGAAGTGTTATAATAGTTTTGTAAAAAAAATTTTTTTCGAATTTTTTTAGTTTAGAAACATCACCCTCTCTTTTATTTCCAAATTTAAAGTTTTTGCTCACATATAAAAATTTGCATTTTATCCTTTGAAACAATATTTTATAAATAAAATCTTTATAACTTAATTTTGAAAATTTTTTATTAAATTTTTGAATAATAACAAAGTCCAATTTTTCTTTTTTAAGGTTGGATATTTTTTGAGGTAGTGTATCCAATCTATGGTTAAGAATTTTTTTATTAAAAAACATTACTGGAACTGGTTCAAAAGTTAAAAGTCCAAACTTTTTTTTCATTTTTTTTGCCTTTTTATAGGCCGCATTTAAAACTTTTTTATGGCCGATATGTACTCCATCAAAATTTCCAATAGCGATTACTGAATTTTTATAATTGTTACTTATCGATGTGCTTTTGAATATTTTCATTTTTACCAGTGTAATTTTTCTTGTATAAAATTTGTTTCAACTTCATATTTTTTTAAAATATTGCTTAAGTTTTCTAGGCCTTTAATTTCACTTTTGTGAACTCCATCTGTTATGAAAAGAGAGTCTTGTTTTATTAAATTGGCTCCTTTTATATCTGTTCTTAAATTATCCCCGATTATTAAAGCTTTGTCCTTTTCTTTTAAAATTGTATTATAAATTTCTTTATACGGTTTACCGAAATAAACTACTTCCCCACCTATTTTTTCAAATAATTTAGCTATACTTCCTGCACAATATTCTCGGGTGTTGCCTCTATCTACAATTAAATCAGGGTTTGTACATATCATTTTTTTATCTGTACTATTTTCGAGTAATTTTTCATAAAAATTTAATTTATCCATTTCACTATCGTAAAGACCTGTGCATAAAATATAATCACATTTTTCCAACTCTGTTTTATGATTTTCTAGGCCTTCATAAATTTTTCCATCTCTTTCGGGGCCTAAATGAAAAAAAAATTTACCATAATCGAAATTTTTAATTGAATTTATGGCAGCTTCACCTGATGTAAGTATGTTGTTCAAAAATTTTTTATCTATTTCCATTTTTTCAATAAGAAATTTTCTTACATCATTTACTGGCCTAGGAGCATTTGATAAAAAGACATAATTTTTCTTGTTATTATATAATTCTTCAATTGTTTTCATTGCTCCTTCGTTTGGCTTTACCCCATTATGGACTACCCCCCAAAGATCGATTATGAAGTGATCGTAATTGTTAAAAATGTTCTTTAAATGATCTAGTTTTTTCAAATTAAATTGTCCTTTAAATACCTTATAAAAAAGTTAATAAAATATAGCAATATCAAGACTTTTAGCTAAATTATGTCTTCTTCCCTTGAAATTTCAATAAAACTCACCATATCTGCTTGTACAAACAGGAGATTAAAATGAAATTTAGACCTTTACACGACAGAGTTTTAATTAAAGTACTAGACAGTGAAGAAAAAACCGCTGGCGGAATAATAATACCTGATACAGCGAAAGAAAAACCACAAGAGGGGGAAGTTGTTGCTGTTGGCCCAGGATCAAAAAATGAAAGCGGAAAACTAACACCAATGGATGTTAAAGTTGGCGATATTGTTTTATTCGGAAAATGGTCAGGAACAGAGGTAAAAATTGACGGAAAAGAGTATAGCATTATGAAAGAGTCAGACATAATGGGAATTTCAAAAGGTAAAAAATAATCTAAATAAAAGGAGAATAAAATGGCAAAAATAATTAAGTTTGACACAGAAGCTAGATCAAAAATGCTTACAGGTGTTAATACTTTAGCAAACGCAGTTAAAGTAACTTTAGGTCCAAAAGGACGAAACGTAGTAATGGATAAATCATATGGTGCGCCACGGACAACAAAAGATGGTGTATCTGTTGCAAAAGAAATTGAATTAGAAGACAAGTTCGAGAACATGGGTGCTCAAATGGTTAAGGAAGTTGCTAGCAAAACTAATGATAATGCTGGTGATGGGACTACAACAGCAACTATTCTTACACAGTCGATTGTTAATGAAGGTTTAAAGTATGTAACGGCAGGAATGAATCCAATGGATATCAAGAGAGGTATTGATAAAGCAGTTGAACATGTGATCAATAAATTAAAATCTTCATCAAAAAAAGTTAAAGCCAATGAGGAAGTTGCTCAAGTTGGAACTATCTCGGCTAATGGTGAAAAGTCGATAGGTGATATGATTTCAAAGGCTATGCAAAAAGTAGGAAATGAGGGGGTTATCACTGTTGAGGAGGCAAAAGGTGTGGAAACCGAACTAGACGTAGTTGAAGGAATGCAATTTGACCGTGGGTATTTATCTCCTTATTTCGTTACTAATACAGAGAAAATGACAACTGAATTAGAAAATCCTTTAGTCCTTTTAGTGGAGAAAAAATTAACTAATCTTCAACCAATGGTTCCTCTTTTAGAGTCTGTTGTTCAAGCTAATAGACCTCTGATGATAATTTCTGAAGATGTAGAGGGTGAAGCTCTTGCAACTTTAGTGGTTAACAAATTGAGAGGTGGGTTGAAAGTGGTAGCAGTTAAAGCTCCAGGTTTTGGTGATAGAAGAAAAGCTATGTTAGAAGACATCGCGATTTTGACTGGCGGACAAGTTATATCTGAAGATCTTGGAATTAAAATAGAAAATGTTAAGATCGGGGATCTAGGATCTTGCAAAAAAGTAAAAATTGATAAAGAGAATAGTACAATCGTTGCTGGAGAAGGAAAAAAATCGGACATTGAAGCTAGATGTAATCAAATTAGATCTGAGATCAATGAAACTACATCTGACTATGATAAGGAAAAACTACAAGAAAGATTAGCTAAACTTGCCGGTGGAGTTGCTGTTATTAAAGTAGGCGGTGCAACTGAAGTAGAAGTTAAAGAAAGAAAAGATAGAGTTGAAGATGCTCTTAATGCAACTAGGGCCGCTGTTGAGGAGGGTGTAGTTATCGGTGGTGGCTGTGCTCTACTTTACGCTGCTCAGGATTTAGACAGTCTTAAGGTAAAAGGCGATGATCAAAAAGCTGGTGTTGATATTGTTAAAAAAGCTCTTCAAGCCCCAGTAAGACAAATCACTGCTAATGCAGGAGTTGATGGTTCTGTGGTTGTTGGAAAACTTTTGGAAGGAAAAAAATCTTCTCAAGGTTTTGACGCTCAAAATGAAGAATATGTAGATATGTTTGCAAAAGGAATTATTGATCCTACTAAAGTAGTTAGATCTGCTCTTCAAGATGCTGCATCTATTGCTGGCTTACTAATTACAACTGAAGCTATGATTGCGGATAAACCAGAGGAAAAAGACTCAGCTCCAGCTATGCCTCCAATGGGTGGCGGTATGGGTGGTATGGGTGGTATGGGTGGAATGGGAATGTAATTACACTTAACACAATGAATTTAAAAAAGGCTGCAAATTCGCAGCCTTTTTTTTTGAAACAAATAAACATGCTGTCGAGTTTAATATCTGTCCATCCTTAAGTACTCTAAGATTATTATCTGCCAAAGTTTTTCCTGTAGATGTTATATCAGTTATAATTTCTGAAGATCCTATAAAAGGATAGGTTTCAGTAGCGCCTAGGCTGGATATTAACTTATATTGAGTTATTCCTTTGGAAAGTAAAAAATCGTTAGTTAAGTTCGGATATTTAGTTGCTACTCTTAATCTTGTATTTCTTTTAGATCTAATATCAAAAGATACTTCTTCCAGATCAGCAATTGTTTGAACATCTATCCAATCATCTGGAACAGCAACAACTAAATTAGCTTTTCCAAAATTAAGTTTATTTTTTATAATAATCTTATCTCGCAAATTTTTTTCAGATTCATTTAGAAGATCTAGGCCTGATATTCCAAGATCGAGGGTACCATCGCCCAGTCTTTGAATTATCTCCTTAGCATGAAGATAAATGATTTTTACATTTGGTTTATTTTCAATAGTTGCAAAATAATTTCTCTCTTTGTCACTTTGTAATATTTTAAAACCATTTTCTTCAAAAAAAGATATTGCTTTATCTTTTAATCGACCTTTACTTGGTAAACCTATGGTAATTTCATTTTTCATATATTTTTAAGATTTATTGCTGCTCCCACAGCTGGAATATTTTTTTTTGCTCCTAAACTTTTTAATAAACCATCATATCGACCGCCTCTTGCGATTTCTTTTTGCTCTGAAAAAACTTCAAATACAATTCCAGTGTAATACTCTATATCTCTTCCAAAATTTGAAATAAAGTTTATGTCTACTTTAAGTTTTTTTAAGTTTTGGATTGATTTAAAATTGCTAAAAGTATTTTTTTTAAGATTATTTTTTTTTGTAAAGTCTGAAAATTTTTTTTCTAATTGAGACAATTTACAATTTATTTTAAGAAACGATCTTATAATTTTAACAATTTTTTTTCCTTCACTAAATGATCTTGGGTCTTTTATTTTTTTATCAAATCTATTTAATATTTCTAATATTGATCTTCCTGCAATAACTTTGTTCTGCTCCATCTTTTTCATTTCATAAAATCTTTTCTTATCCGTATCAAAGGTTTCAGCATCAATATCTGAATTTTTCTCTAATCTTTTTAAAAGATCTTCAAAATATTTTGGTCTCCAAAAATGTCGTATTAATCTTAATTTCCACCTTTCAGGCATATCAAGTGAGTTAATTAAACTTTTAAACAGACTTACGTCCCCCACTTTAATTCGGATTTTTTTACTTTTAATCTTTTTTGCGGAGTTTAAAATTGTTGTAATAACTTTAAAATCGTCTTGTATTTGATTTTTGGAGCCAAAAATTTCTATTCCTAATTGGTCATTTACTAAATCAGAATTTTTTTTATCTGATCTTCTATAGGCCTGGCCCGAGTAGTAAATTTTCGATTTAGTTTTTTTTTGTAAATAATTGATGCAGGATGCTACTGTAAGATCAGGTCTTAAACACATGACTTTTCCATTTTTACTCTCAAAAGTAAGCATTGAACTTCTGAATTTTTCACCAGATCTCTCAATAATATATTCTGAGTCTAATAATACGTCTGGTTCAGACAACAAAAATCCGTTGTTTCTAAAAGTTTTTATAATTAGTTCAGATAATTTTTTTGATTTCATTTGCTAATTCTTTAATTGCTATTGATTTTTCTTCACCTGAAACAAGATTTCGTAAAGTAGGTTTGCCTGTTTTTATTTCATTTTCACCATAAAGAATAACTGCTGGTGATTTTATTTTATTTGCATATTCCATCTGTTTTTTTAGTTTTCCCTCTCCGGGATAAATTTCTGCACTAATATCTGCAGATCTTAAAACCGTTTGTAAACTAATATATTCTTTCATTAAATTTTTATCGAAAATACAAATGACAATAGGTTTTGATTGCTTAACTTTGAACTCTTTTTTTTGCAACAACGCATAAACCAACCTATCCAATCCTATAGAAATACCTGTGGCAGGAGCATCATAATTACCAAAATTATTTACAAGGTTATCATATCTGCCCCCGCCCCCGATTGAACCAAACTGAATAACTTGTCCTTTGTTATTCTTAACGTCAAAATTAAGACTCACTTCAAAAATTGGACCTGTGTAATATTCCAATCCCCTTATTACAGAGGGATCAATTTCAAAATTATTGAAATTATAGTCACTAAATATTTTTAGGATTTCTTTTAGATCTTCTGTTTCCGACGATTTATTTTTTAATTCCTTTTCTATAAAATCTATATTTTTTGAACTTAAATTTGCTCCCTTGGTATAATCTCCAGATTTATCTTTTCGCCCTTCTCCTAATAATTTTTTTACTTCACTCCATCCTAGCCTATCAATTTTATCTAATGCTCGCAGAGCTGTAAGTTTTTGTTCGATACCGTCTAATTTGATTTTTTTAAATATTTCTTCTGTAATCTTTCTAGAAGAAATTTTTATAATATATTCTTTTTTATTTAACCCACAATTCTCAAGTATTTCTGAAATCATAACACATAATTCTGCATCAGCTTGTAAACTTTTAGTTCCAACAAAATCTGCATCAAATTGTAAAAATTCTCTAAATCTTCCTGGTCCAGGTTTTTCATTTCTCCAAACTGTCCCAAGTTGATATCTTTTAAAAGGTTTTGGAATTTCTAAATAATTTTTTGCTACATATCTAGCTAATGGTGCGGTCAAATCATATCTTAGAGATAGCCACTTTTTTTCATCTTGAAAAGAAAAAACACCTTCATCTGGTCTATCTTTGTCTGGTAAAAATTTTCCAATACTGTCCGTGTACTCGAAGCTTGGAGTTTCGAGGTACTGAAAACCGTACTTGATCATAACTTTCTTAATATTAGAAATTATAAAATCACGTACGAGTAATTCTTTTTCTTGTCTATCAACAAACCCCAATGGAAGTTCTTTTGAGGGTTTATTTTTTTTATCTTTCGTCATTTTTGGTACAGCAGGGTGGATTCGAACCACCGACCCCTAGTTCCACAAACTAGTGCTCTAACCAGCTGAGCTACTGCTGCATAACTCCTTTTTATATTAATTATTAATAAATTTGTATTTTAAAATATATAATGATTTAGCTAAGCAATAGCCTAGCGTGCATTCTGTGAGAATGTAAGAAGGTTGTAACTGTATTTTTCTTTATCATTTTTAAATATGTAAGAAATAATTGTGTCTTTTTCAAGGATTATTAACGGGACATTAGCCTAAAAGCCTCAGTCCCGCTAATTTAAGATTTGGAAAATTTAGAATTAAGATGTTTTCTGCAATTTAACTGCAGCAGGACCTTTTTCCGTGCTCTCCACTTCAAACGTTAATTCATCACCTTCGTTTAAATATTTTAAACCAGCTTCTCTTACAGCTGAAGAGTGAACGAACACGTCTTTTTCTTTGTCTTCTCTTTCAATGAAACCGTAACCTTTAGTACCATTGAACCACTTTACTTTACCTTTTAGTGTACTCATTTTATTTACTTATCCTTATTTGTTTAACTAATGTTAGTAATATTACTAACTTTGCACCTTTAATAGATTAAAATGAAAATTGTCAAGATTAGAATTGCCTAAAAATCTTAATTTTTTGAAAAAATTGCAATTTTGCAACAAAATTTAGTATAGCAAAGCAATAATTGAGGCAATTATAGCCAGGCCTAAAGCAGATAAAACATATTTGTTTTTTGTAAAAATTCTTTTTAATTTTAGAGATGTGGGCTCTTTATACTCTAAACCAGTTTCTCCTTTGACAGATGATTTAGTAAAACCACCTTCTCTACCAATTTTAAGAAATTTATTTTTTCTGTGATCAAATATTTCCTCTGAATTCATGCTTTCAAAAAAATTTAAATTTTCTAAAATGGTATTTTTTATACTATCAGCAATTTCATCATGATTTCTATGTGCTCCGCCTAAAGGTTCTGGAATAATATCATCTATAACTCCAAGCTTAAGAAGGTCTTGAGCTGATAATTTCATTGCTTCAGCAGCTTCTAAAGATTTACCAGGATCTCTCCATAAAATTGAAGCACATCCCTCTGGAGATATGACTGAGTAAATTGAATTTTCTAACATTATTACTTTATTAGAAGAGGCAAGTGCAATTGCACCACCTGATCCGCCTTCGCCAATTATCACAGAAATATTTGGAACTCTAAGCGACATGCAACATTCAATAGAGTGTGCTATTGCGGAGGCCTGACCTCTCTGTTCTGCGCCTATTCCTGGATAAGCACCTGGTGTATCTATAAAAGTAATTATAGGAATTTTAAATCTGTCTGCTAGCTTCATTAATCTTATACATTTTCTGTAACCTTCCGGACTCATCATGCCAAAATTTTTTTCTATTCTAGTATTTAAATCTTCTCCCTTTTCTTGACCAATTACTAAAACAGATTTGCTATCAATTAATCCAAAACCAGCGGTCACAGAATGATCATCACCAAAATATCTATCTCCTGCTAAAGGAGTAAAGTCTTTAAATATTTTTTTGATATAAAAACTTGCTCTTGGTCTATCCTCATGTCTTGCAACTTGAGTTTTTTGCCAACTATTTAAATTTGTATAAATATTTTTCAATTTTGTATTAATTTGATCCTGCGTTGATTTAATTTTATTTGTATCAACCTCTGATATACTCTCGTTTCCAGGACTTTTTAGAAGTTCCATTTCATCTTCTAATGTTTTTATCTCTTTTTCAAATTCTAGATAGTTTTTCATACTTAGGTTTTATAATAATTCGCTCTTTAATAGAATTAAAATAAGTCAACAAATTGTCAATAAACTGGGATCAATTATCATTTGACTTTAAAGTTTTACTAAGAGAAAATATTAAAAAATACGGGAGAGACTACTTTAATGTAGCGCCGAAGGAGCAACCACCCCGGAAACTCTCAGGCAAAAGGACCGTGCAAATACAATTCTGGAAAGAGACACGTTCTCACCGAAGGAGTAACTCTCTCAGGTACCAATACAGATGGGGTGAGATTGGTGCTATATGAAACTTATTAGTAAAAACGAACTTAAAATTAACCAAACTTTATTTAATTTTATTAATGAAGAGGTGCTACCTGGCACAGACATTGTACAAGATGATTTCTGGAGTAAATTTGCAAATGTAGTGCACGAACTAGCTCCAATTAATAAAAAACTTATTGAAAAAAGAGAAAAAATACAAAAACAGATTGATGACTGGCACTTAAGCAACTCTAAAGAAAAATTTGATAAAAAAAAATACACTCAATTTCTTAAATCAATTTCTTATATAGTAGAAGAGGGCGATAATTTTAAAATTGATACCTCTAATGTTGATGATGAAATCGCAAAAATTGCTGGTCCACAGCTTGTAGTTCCAGTTGATAATGCCAGATACGCACTAAACGCAGCAAACGCCCGTTGGGGAAGCTTATATGACTCATTGTATGGGACAGACGTAATACCTGGTGAAAAAGGTAAATCATTTAATAAAGAACGTGCGGATAAGGTAATAACGTATGTAAGAGATTTTCTTGATGAAATTTTTTCATTAAAAAAAGATAGTTGGAAAAATATTGACAAAATTGAAATTGAAAATGATAAATTAATTTTAAATATCAATGGAGAAAAAATTAATTTAAAAAATGAAAATCAATTCGTAGGATTTAATGGTGATAAGTCATCTCCAACTTCTATATTGTTGAAAAATAACAACCTTCATTTTGATATAATTATAGATCCAAATAGTCCAATCGGAAAAAATGATAAAGCAAATATATCGGACTTTATAGTTGAGTCCGCTATATCTACAATAATAGATAATGAGGACTCGGTAGCAGCTGTTGATGGTGAAGACAAGGTAAGCTGTTATAGAAACTGGTTAGGCCTTATGAAAGGAGACTTAACTGCTGATATGGAAAAAAATGGAAAAAAATTTGTAAGAAGATTAAATCCAAATAGGACTTATTTTTCAAAAGAGGGTAAAAAAATATCATTGCATGGAAGAGCATTACTTCTTAATCGTAACGTTGGTCATTTAATGACTAATCCAGCTATAATTCTTAAAGATGACTCTGAAATTCCAGAGGGGATAATGGATGCTTTTGTTTCTACTATGTGCGCTTTGCATGATTTTAAAAATAAAAATAATTCAAGAACTGGCTCAATCTATATAGTGAAACCGAAAATGCATGGTCCGGAAGAAGTTGCTTTTACAGATACTTTATTTAGCAAAGTAGAAGAAACATTGGGTTTAAAAAAATATACAATGAAAGTTGGAATAATGGATGAAGAAAGAAGAACTACAGTAAATTTAAAAGAGTGTATTAGACAAGTCAAAAATAGAATAGTTTTTATTAATACTGGATTTTTAGATAGGACTGGGGATGAAATGCATACATCATTTGAAGCAGGTCCGATGATTTTTAAGGGTGATATGAAAAAGTCAACCTGGTTAAATTCATATGAAAATTGGAATGTAGATATTGGATTGAGTTGTGGTTTTTCTGGAAAAGCTCAAATTGGTAAAGGTATGTGGGCGATGCCTGACCAAATGGCAAACATGATGGAACAAAAAATTGGACATCCTAAATCTGGAGCTAATTGTGCTTGGGTACCTTCCCCTACAGCCGCAACTTTACATTCAATGCATTATCACAAAGTTGATGTTTTTGAACAACAGGATAAAATTAGATCTAGAAATAAAACGAATATAGCAAATCTTCTGGAAATACCGAGAGCTGATAGACCTAATTGGTCTGTAGAAGACATAAATCGTGAACTAGAAAATAATGCACAAGGTATATTAGGATATGTTGTTAGATGGATTGATCATGGAGTTGGTTGCTCAAAAGTGCCAGATATAAATAACGTCGGATTAATGGAAGATAGAGCTACGTTAAGAATTTCTTCGCAACATATAGCAAACTGGCTTCATCATGGGATTTGCACTAAGGATCAGGTGATAAAAGTTATGAAGAAAATGGCTACTATCGTCGATAATCAAAATGAAAAAGACCCCGCCTATTCTAGAAGCGGAAGGTCAAATTATAAAAAAATGTCTGATAACTTCGACAATTCAATAGCATTCTCAGCTGCTTGTGATCTTGTATTTAAAGGAAGAGTTCAGCCATCAGGTTATACTGAACCCCTTTTGCATCAAAAAAGACTAGAGAAAAAAAAGTCGTAACTTAGCTATCTGTTACAGGAACTCTATTTTTAAACGCTGAAAAAAGCGTTCCATCATCTAGTTGCTCTATCTCTCCTCCAACTGGAAGACCTTGGGCTAATTTAGTAATTTTAATTTTATCATTTTTGATTAAATCCTCTATGTAATGTGCAGTAGTTTGTCCCTCTATGGTAGCGCTAGTTGCAATTATTACCTCTTTCAAATTATTTTTTTTTACTCTGCTTACAAGTGAATTAATTAAAACATTTTTATTTTCTGAATTATCTTGAGAGTTTATAGTACCACCGAGAATATGATAATGACCTTTATAAATGTTAGCAGAGTCAATTACCCACATATCAGCTAAATTTTCAACGATACAAATTTTATCATAATTAGTATCAGTTTCACATAAACAAGCTTTATCAATAATCTTTAAATTTCCGCAATTAGTACACCGAACTACTTTTTTATAAACACTAGCCAATGATTTAGCCAAAGGTTTAATCATATTATCTTTATTATTTATTAGTTTTAAAATAATCCTTTTGGCTGATTTTGGTCCTAAGCCGGGTAATTTTGAAAATTGTTTAATTAACTCTTCTATTTCAATAATATTATTATCCATTACGAGGGAAACTTTATATCAAAAGGTAATTTAATACCTCCTGTAATTTTTGATAATTCTTCAGATGATTTTTTTTTAAGATTTTCTCTAGCATTGTTATAAGCCGCAATTATTAAATCATTTATAATCTCTTGACTCTCTTTTTTAGCATTTTCACTGATAAAAATAGATTTAAGTTCATAATCACCGGACAACACTACCTTTACTAAATTTCCACCTGATACTCCCTCTACTTGAATATTTTTAATCTCATCTTGAGCTTCTTTCATTTTCTTTTGCATTTGTTTAGCCTTTTGAAGCATGTCATTAAAATCGGTCATTAATTGTCTTCCTTTTGTATATCAATTAAATCAGCATCATCGAAAATTTCTAGTAATTTTTTTATTTTTTCATTTTTTTTTGCTTCATAAATTTGATTATTTTTTGTTTCAATTTTTTTTTCGAATATTGTTTTTTCTCCAATTTTTTTATTAAGTGAGATTATCCACCTTTCCCCTGTCCAACTATAAAGTTTTTCAGTCAAAATCTTAATAAAGTTTTTATTAAGTTTTTCATTAAAGCTAATATCAATAGTGCCGCTTCTAAAACTTACTAATTTTACATTTCTTTCTAAATCATATTTTAATTCAATTTCATTTTCTTGATTAGCTAATTTAACAATATCTTCAAAAGAATTTATTTTTGTTTTATTTAAATTTTCATTCTTTAGTTTTGGTTGCTCGATTAAATTTGTTTTAATTTGATCTGTATTTTTTAGTTGGCTTTTTACTTTTAAACTATCATTTTCTTTAAGGCCTTCTTCATGTTTTGATATTTCTTTTTTTGATTCATTTGGTCTAGCCGTGCCTTCTTCTAATTTTTCGATCGACGAAGGTTTAATTCTTTTTAAATGCAATAACTGCATGACATACATCTCTAATGAAATTTCATCATCATTCACTATTTTCAAATCATCAATTGTTTTAATAGTGAATTGCCAAAAAAGACCTATATCATCTATACTAATACCTTCAGAAATTTCATTAATTAAATTGATTTCCTCTTCAGGTAAAATTTTATCATTTTCAATCGAACCCAAACTTAATTTTCTATTTATTAAACTTAGGATCTCAAGAACATCATTCAAAAAATACTTTGCTTCAATACCATTGGCAAAGAGTTCTTTTAGTATATTAATTGCATTATTTGAATTTCCTTCAAATACTTCTTTTAAAATATTGATAACTTTACTTTTATCAGCTAATCCAAGCATATTTCTTATATCATGATCGTCGATCTTATTTTTAGAATTGACGTTTTGATAAGTAATTGCTCTATCTAAAAGTGAAATACCGTCTCTTACGGAGCCTTCTGATACCTGAGAAATTATTTTAAGTGCATTTGTTGAGATATTTCCGTTCTCTTTTTTGGAAATAGCATCTAAATGTTTAAAAATTTCATTCATGCTAACTCTTTTTAAGTCAAATCTTTGACATCTAGAGAGGATAGTAATAGGAATTTTCTGTACCTCGGTAGTGGCCAAAATAAATTTTAAACTTGGCGGTGGTTCTTCCAAAGTTTTTAATAATCCATTAAAAGCTTGTTTCGATAACATATGAACCTCGTCTATTATAAATATTTTAAATTTTGCGTTTGTCGGACTATATTTTGAATTTTCAATAAGCTCTCTCACATCATCTATCCCAGTTTTGGATGCTGCATCCATTTCTAATACATCGATATGATTGGAGTTAGTTATTTCTTTACAAGAATTACAAGAATTGTTTGAATCACAATTATTTTTTTGAGAAACATTATTTTCACAATTTAGGGCTTTGGCAATCAACCGAGCAGTTGTAGTTTTTCCAACACCCCTTATGCCGGTTAAAAGGTAAGCGTTTGGAGTTTTCCCAATTTTAATAGCGTTGGTTATAGTTTTACTTAATACTTCTTGACCAATTAAATCTTTAAAATTTTGAGGTCTGTATTTTAATGCTAAGATTTTATAATTTTTCATTTTTTAAGGCAGGCAACAACCTGAATAGTTTTCACTACGGCTGCTTCTTTTCAGACCTGACCGGGTTAATGAAACATCCACCTGATGCCCACCACGATTGATTATATCAAGATACTTTTGATTACTACAAGAGTAGAATTCTTTTTTGTGGACTAATTTTTCCTGAAATCTGATGCTTCATAAACGCCCAAAATATCTAAGCTTTCAGTGTGAAAACCAAGTTCCTCCATGGCATTTTGTACAGATTTTTCTTCAAGGTGACCTTCAAAATCTAAATAAAAGTTAGTTTGCGCAAAAGTATTTTTTACAGAAAAACTTTCAAGCTTTGTCATATTTACTTGATTAGTCGCAAAGCCACCCAATGATTTGTAAAGTGCAGCAGGCTCGCTCTTTAATCTAAAAATACAAGTTGTAATATATTTTTTTCCTTTTTTATATTCTGGTTGTTGAACATTTTTTCCCATTATTAAAAATCTTGTTACATTTCCTTTCTCGTCTTCAATATTTTCTTTTAGAATTTTAAGATTATAAATTTTAGCTGAAAGTTTAGATGCAATTGCTGCTATTGAATTATCCTTTCCATCTGAAAGTTCTTTAGCTGATCCCGCAGTATCGGCTGAAATTATTGTTTTATATTTATTTTCCATTATTATTTTTTGGCACTGTCCAATTGCTTGAGAGTGACTTCGAACATACTTTATATCCTCTAGTTTTGTATTTTCTCTTGCAAGTAGATTGTGTTCTACTTTTTGAAAATGTTCTGCGTGTATTTGTAGCTTATATTTAGGAAGAAGATAGTGAATATCTGCAACCCTACCGGCCAATGAATTTTCAAGTGGAATTACAATTTTATAATCTTCGTTTTCAAATGCTACTTTAAATGTTTCTTCAAAAGTTGCACAGGTTTTAATTTCAGGGTTTTCAAAAAGTTGATTGATCGCTATATGAGAATATGCTCCTAGCTCACCTTGAAATGCTACTTTATTTTTTTTCATATTTTCATTAACTCCTGAATATTCTTTAAATCTTCTTCAGTATCTATACTTAAAGGTGATGAAGAGGTATAGCCAACATGAATTTTCATATTATTTTCAAGTGCTCTTAGTTGCTCCAAATTCCTATCTAGTTCTTTTTTTGATCTTGTAAGACTTACATACCTTAATAACGCTTCTTTAGTAAAGGCATAAATTCCAATGTGATGATAGATATATCTTTTTTTTTCGTTTTCAATTTTTCTAAAAAAATCTATTGCTTCGTCAAATTGATTATTTGATAGAGCCTTTTTGGTAATAACTTTAACATTATTAGTATTTTCAATTTCTTTTTCATTTGTAAATTTGCTTGCTAAAGTCGCTATATCGCACAAATTTTTTTTCATATAGCTTGATAACATTTGGATATTAGATGGGTCTATGTTTGGCATATCGCCTTGTAAATTAATTATAATTTTAGGTTTTTTTTTTAAAAATGTTTCGTAAACTTCAAATATTCTGTCAGTACCTGTTTGATGATCGGGTTTTGTTTTTACACAAATTCCCTTTACTGAAGTTATTAATTCAAAAATTTGTTGATTGGGTGATGCAACAATAACATCGCCAATATTTGCTTTTTTCGCAGCCTCATAAACATGAAGTATCATCTCTTTATTATTTATTTTTTTTAAGGGCTTGTTGGGTAATCTTAATGCTTCAAGCCTTGTTGGAATAATTATTACGTTGTCAGTCATACATTTATGCGGCTAAAAAGACGCAAAAAAAACATTTAATAATAGAGTTTTTTATTTAAACTCGTGTTATATGTTTGAAATACTTATCAAGATATGGACAGTTTTGAAATAAATAAAATCATTGCCTCTATACTACTTACAGCACTTATTATTATAGGTATTGGAAAAATAGTTGACATACTCTTTTATGTCGAAAAACCCAAGTTGTCTGCCTATAAAGTGGAGGGTATTGACCAAAGCAGTTCTGGGCAACAAACATCTGTAAAAACTGAAAAGGCAGTTGAAGCAGTAGATATAAAGACTTTATTAGCTATGGGCGATCTAGCTCATGGTGAGAAGGTTTTTAAAAAATGTACAGCTTGCCATATGATTGCAGCGGACGGAAAAAACAAAATCGGCCCTAATCTCTGGGGTGTAATAGGTAGAACAGCCGGAGCAATTGATGATTATAATTATTCAAAAGCTATGAAGGCTTATGCTAAAGAATGGACGTTTGAAGAAATGAATTCATATTTAATCAAACCACAAGCTTATATCAAAGGAACAAAAATGGCTTTTGCAGGCTTACGAAAAGAAAAGGATAGAGCATCTGTGATTTTATATATGAACTCAAAAAGCTCAAGTCCAAAACCATTACCTTAGTTTAAGCACCAATTAATAATACTTTTTTGAGCGTGAACTCTATTAGAGGCTTGTTGCCAAACTACAGATTTTTCTCCATCAATTATTTCATCAGTAACTTCTTCCCCTCTACCGACAGGGAGACAGTGCATAAATATACAGTCGCTTTTAGCAAGTTTTAAAAGTTTATTATTGACTTGATAATCTTTTAGAGATTTTTTTTTCTCTTTTTTATTTACTTTATCATTCATAGAAATCCATTTATCTGTCATTATACAGTCTGCGTTCTTTACAGCCTCTCTTGGATCTTTAGTTATAAAAATTTTTGATTTATTTTTTGATGCCCATTTTAATATATTATTATTAGGACTGTATTTTTTTGGGCATCCAATATTCAAATTGAACTTAAATTTAACTGCAGCCTCTATAAATGAATTTGACATATTATTATTGCCATCACCTATCCATGAGACAGTTTTTCCCTCAATATTTCCGTTGTTTTCTTCAAAGGTTAAAATGTCAGACATAACCTGGCATGGATGACTTTTATCTGATAATCCATTTATTACAGGTATTGTTGAATATTTTGAAAATTCATCCAGATTTTTATGAGAAGATGTTCTTATCATAAGTATATCTGCATATTCAGATAAAACTCTGGCAGTGTCTTTTAAACTTTCATCTCCTTTACCATAATGTATTCCGTCAGGATTTAAAATTGTAGAAGAACCTCCTAATTGCTTAATGGCTAAATCAAAAGATATTCTTGTTCTTGTAGATGGCTTTTCAAAAATCATTATCATTGATTTTCCATCTAAAGGTTTGTCTTTATCTATAGAAGATTTATTCTGACCTTGTCTTTTGTTTTTTCTATCTTTAGCTTCATCAATTATATTTCTAAGTAAAGACGAAGAATGATCAGCAATATTTAAAAAGTTTTTCATTTATAACTCTTACATACTTTATTAATAATTGTCACTGCTTGATCAATTTCTTTTTTTGAGACGTTCAATGGAGGCAATATTCTCACTACATTTTCAGCAGCTCTTATCGTCAGTAATTTTTCTTTCATTAATTTTTCTATAAATTTTGCTTGATTTACTTTAAGCTGTAATCCTAGTAATAAACCAGTTCCTCTTACTTCTTTTATTACTTTTTGATTTTGCTTTTGAATAATATTTAACTTTGTTTTGAAATATTTGCTCATATCTCTTACATTCTTTAAAAAGTTTTTCTTAAAAATTACATCTAATACTGCATTACCAACACTCATCGCTAAAGGGTTTCCGCCAAAAGTAGTTCCGTGAGAGCCTGGTTTCATTGTAGAGGCCACTTTTTTATTTACCAAACACGCTCCAATTGGAAATCCGCCACCTATACCCTTAGCAATCGGCACTATATCTGGCTTTATGTTTGCATACTCAAAAGCAAAAAATTTACCTGATCTTCCTATTCCACATTGAACTTCATCTAAAATTAAAAGTATTTTTTTCTTATTACAAAGTTTTCTAAGACCCTTTAGGCAAAAATCTGGAATAACCTTTATTCCGCCCTCACCCATTATTGTTTCAACCATTATGGCTGCAGTTTTCTTTGATATTTTTTTTTCTAAATCTTTATGATTGCCAAATGTAAAGTGATCGAAACCAGCAACCTTCGGGCCAAACCCCTCGGTCATTTTTTTGCTATTACTTGCAAAAATAGTTGCCAAAGTTCTACCGTGAAAACTATTATTTATACAAAGAATTCTATTTTTATTCGGTTTTCCTTTAGAGTGAAAATATTTTCTTGCTATTTTTATTGCTAATTCAGTCGCTTCTGCTCCTGAATTTTGAAATGCAACAAAGTTTGCAAAGGTTTTCTGAGTTAATCTTTTTGCAAGTTTTTCCTGCTCAGGAATATTAAAGGCATTAGATACATGCCAAAGTTTTTTTACTTGTGAATTTACAGCTTTAATTAAATGAGGGTGGCTATGACCTAAACTATTTACTGCAATACCTTGTACAAAATCCAAATATTTTTTTCCATTATTTGAATAAAGATAAGAACCTTTACCTCTTTTAAAGGATATTTTTTTTCTGTTATATGTTTGTAAAATAGCACTCATTTTTAAGATTTAATTTTATACCCTTTTTTATACAATATATAAGCAATAAACCAAATTAATAAACTTGAGATCGATAAATAAATTAGTCCAAAAAAAATAGAACCATCTGATTGTCCTAAAAAACTATATCTGAAACCATCTATCATATAGAAAAAAGGATTTGCCTTGCTGATGATTTGTAGTGTTTCTGGAAGTCTTTCTATTGAGTAAAAAGTACCTGATAAAAAAGATAAAGGAATTATGATAAAGTTAGTGACCGTAGCCATATGGTCAAATTTTTCAGCCCAAAGTCCTGCGATTATTCCTAAAGCTCCGAGAGAAAAAGCAGATAAAAAAGTAAAAGCTATTAAAGTAGTAAAATTTTTAATTTCTAAATCTATAAACAAATAAAATACCAGTAATGAAATAATCGCAATTAGTACGCTTCTTGTAACAGAAGCAAGTGTTACGGCTAAAGTTACTTCGCCAGCAGATAGAGGAGCATAAACTAAATCTACAATATTCCCTTGAATTTTTCCTATCATAAATGAGGATGATGAATGGGAAAAAGCTTGTTGAATGATTTGCATCGCTATTAAACCTGGTGCAAGAAAAACAATAAACGGTACGCCTAGAACATCACCTCTATCATTACCTATTGCTAAAGATAATACTGATAGAAATAAAAGAGATGTGATGAGTGGAGAAAATAAAGTTTGTATCCAAACAATAAGAAATCTTAACACTTCTTTTTTATAAAGTGTCCAAGCACCTATCCAATTTATAGAACCAAATCTTCTTGTTCCAATTTTATATTTTCCAGATATTTCAACCATCAATAGTCTTATAACTTTAAATTATGAAAAAACTGTGTAAAACTCTAGTTACCCTCAGACTATAGGCTTTTTATGTTTGAAAAAGCCCTACAAACACTAAATACTGTAATTATATTTTACTAATCTACTATATATAGTATAAGTTGAATTATGAGCTGGACTGACGAAAAAGTACAAAAATTAAAGGAACTTTGGAAAAAAGGTCATACCGCTAGTCAAATTGCTGAGATGTTAGGAGACACAACAAGGAATGCAGTAATTGGAAAAGCCCATAGATTAAATTTAGAAGCAAGAGCTCCTTCTAAAAGTTCACATACTTCAGGGTCTAGCTCGGGCCAGAATAAAATTCAAAGAAGACCTTCTCAACAACCACTTACAAGAAAACAAAAATTTCAATCTATATTACTTGATAAAAACTTTGAGCCTGAGAACCCTAAGTCTTTAGAAGAATTATCTGAGGATACATGTAAATGGCCTATAGGTCATCCAAATGAAGAGAGTTTTTATTTCTGCGGTAGAAAACCTGAAGAAGAATTTCCATATTGCAAATTACACGTTTTATATGCTTTTCAACCTAAAGGTCAAAAAGAGGATGTTCTGGATAAGGATGATGAAGTACCAGAATTTATTGAGAAAAAAGTTAAATCTTCGGCCTAATTCATAAAATCTTAACAATTCTATAATAAACTTGAAAGGAGGTAAAAAATGGTCATATCAATCAAATATTTGAAGTGGATAAGCACAGTTTTAACATTGTTTGGAATATTAACTTTTTATTTAGATTATTATCCTTACAGTATGGTGCCACACGGTTTAGGAATTATTGGATGGACAATTGTCGGTAAGATAACTAAGGACAATCCATTGCTAATGAATTTTTCACTACAAATACCTATAATGATTGCTGGAATAATAAAATATTCTTATAGCCAGGGTATTTTTTAAATGAAAAATATACTTTTTGTTTGTACTGGAAACTCAGCAAGAAGTATTATTGCAGAAACAATTATGGACAATAAATATAAAAAAAAATTTAAAGCTTTTAGTGCTGGTAGCAAACCATCTGGAAAAATAAATGAACATGTAAAGAAATTTCTTGAAAACAGAAACTTTGATCTATCTGGTTATTATTCAAAAAATTTTAATGATTTTTTAAAAAACGATATAAAATTTTACCAGGTATTTACAGTTTGTTCGAATGCAAATAATGAGGTTTGTCCTGTATGGCCTGAAAAAGATAAAATAATCCACTGGGATTTGGATGATCCCGTTGTAAAAATTCAAAAAGCTAAAAGCGATGATGAAATAAATTCAATAATTGCTAACACTTACAACATAATTGAAAAAAAAATAGAAGATTGGATTAAAGATGCGTAATAAAATTTTTTTAGGTGAATTTATAGGTTGTGCTTTCTTAGTGATGATCATCGTAGGCTCAGGGATTATGGCTGAAAATTTAACTAATGATACTGCTTTAATGTTAATTGCAAATACATTGGCAACAGGTGCCGGTTTATTTGTTCTTATTGCAAGTCTTGCGGATGTTTCTGGAGCACATTTCAATCCAGTCGTTACAACATGTATGTTTTTTGCGGGCAAAACGAAAAGAAAAGATTTAATAAATTATTATACAGCACAGATTTTAGGTTGTATGTTGGGAGTAATGCTTGCAAACTTTATGTTTGATCAAAGTATAATTGAACTTTCCAGAAAAATGAGGCCCGGCATAAATATTTTTACTGCTGAAATAATTGCGACTTTTGGATTAATTTTTATTATTTTTGGAACAATTAAAAGTGGAAAAATTGTAGTCGCATCATCTGTTGGGGCATTTATTTCGGCTGGATATTGGTTTACGTCTTCTACTTCTTTTGCTAATCCCGCAGTTGCTATAGCCAGAACCTTTACAGACACGTTTACTGGGATAAACTTTATCAATACACCGAGTTACATTTTAGCTGAAGTTTTAGGCGGATATATTGCTTATAAGATCGTCAGAATTTTATTTCTTAACAAAAGATAAATCACTCAGAAAAAGATATTTTATAGTTTGAGGGTAGCCCAAGGCAATAAAGATACCTTGGGCTAATTAATTAACAAACACAGTTGGGAGACTGTTAAACAATCATTAATATAGGATTGCTAAAAAAATATTTAAATTAAGTTAAATATTTATTAATTTTTAAGAATAAATAATATTAGAATCGACATTCATCTCGCTTGCTAGATTTTTAAGTCTTTTTGTTACTTGTTTTGAGACTATATCGCTGTGATTGTTGGGTATTTTCAAAAAAATAGTCTTATTTCTTTTATAAATTTTAAATTCATCTAATAACAAAGAAGACATACTTGTAAGTGACTCAGCTAACCGTAAAGCAGATCCTACTTGCTTTGAGGATAAAATTTCGTTGTTATTTAAGATGCTTAGAAACTGATAATTCGGATTGTATTTTAAACCACAATGTCTCCAAAAGCTTGCTGATGCAACTTTTACTCTATCTCTATGTTCTAGTTTTAGCAGTGGAGTGTTTAACACTTCCATAAAAACTAGCTCTGCTTTTTGAAAAGCGCCCAAACCCCAATCCATTTTACTTAGGATACAAGCTAAGGTTAGTAATCTTCGATTAAAATATTCATTGTCTTCAAATAATGGTGAAATAAAATTAAAATATTTCTCAAAACTTTTTCCATAGTCCCCTTTTTTAAAAGATATACCATCAGTTTTTAATTTAAAAATTTCATCCTCACTCATTCCATGATTTATAATTGTATTCATATGTCCTTCCCTTAATCCACTTATCGAACAAATAACTTTTGAAGGACTTGCTGCTTCAATTATTTCGTTGAGAATTATGGAACTAAAAGGTAAGTAGGGAGTTCTAGATTTAGTAATATATTCCATTGATTTCAGAGAAGATTTGTTAAATTTTGAAATTTTGTTTAAGTATTTAACCGCTGAGTCTTTAGTTAACTTATATTGATGCAAAATATGTAATGGATGTTGTTCTTTAAAAAGATGATATTTAAATAATGACCTCCAAGTCCCTCCTACTAAATAAATATTTTTAAATTTCTTTTTAAAAAGCCATTTTTCATCTTTTAAAAGTTTTTTAACATATTTTCCTAAATTTCTCTTTTTTATAATAGGATTATTTTCAAGTCTTAATACTCCAAGAGGTAAAGAAGTTGTTTCAAAAATTTGATTTTTAGAAACTCTGGCAAGTTCTAAACTTCCACCTCCTAAATCTGCAACTAGTCCATCTACTTCATCAAATCCTACCATTACACCATTAGCTGATGTTCTTGCTTCTTCCTCACCAGATAATACTAGTGGCTTTTTATCAAATATTCTTTTAATTTCTTCTAAAAATTCACTTGCATCAGTAGCCTCTCTAAAAGCTGCAGTTGCAATAATTTCTAAATCTAGAACTCCTGAGATATCTAAAATTTCTTTAAATCTATTTAAAACTTTTAAAGAGCTTTTAATTCCATCTGGGTTTAATTTTTTTGATTTATCTAAATTCTTTCCAAGTTTGCAGACTGCTTTTTCATTAAATACTGGAATTGGAGAAATTTTAAAATCGTCATATATGAGCATTCTTACTGAATTTGATCCAAGATCTATTATGGCTTGTTTAGACTTTTTACTAGACTGAATTTTAAAAAGATTTTTAAATTCTGATTTCATTTAATAATTCTTAATATTTCAGGTTTCATTTTCATTATAGATTTTCCTCGACCTGATAAGCTTGGATAACTCATAAAATAATTATGAGCTGAAAAGGCTTTTTTCATTAAAAGTGGTTTTCCCTTATGATAATTCCCTAAGCTATCTAAATGCCAGCTTTGAGAGTTATCAAGAAAATTAGCAACCATAATTTGATCTAAAATCTGTTCATGAACAGTATTGTTTTCTATTGGGACCAAAATTTCTACTCTTCTATCTAAATTTCTAGGCATCAAATCAGCTGATCCAATATATACTAAATTTTGCCTACTTGGCATAGGAGAACCATTAGCAAAACAATATATTCTAGAGTGCTCCAAAAACCTTCCAATAATACTTTTAACCTCGATATTTTCAGATAAACCTTTAACTCCAGGCCTTAAACAACAAACGCCCCTAACAGATAATTTTATTTTCACTCCTTTACAAGATGCCTCATAAAATTTTTTAATTATTTGTGGATCTACCAATGAATTCATTTTAGCCCATATTTCAGCATCTTTTCCTTTTAAAGAATTGCTAATTTCGTTATCTATTTGTTTCTCTAGGAATAGTCTTGAATTAATTGGAGATAATATAATTTTATTTAGCTTGCTAGGCTTTGCGTAACCAGTAACAAAAGTAAAGAATTTTTCAACATCCTTCGCTATTAGTGGATCAGAAGAAAATAGAGATAAATCTGTATAGATTTTTGCGTTAATAGGATGATAATTTCCTGTTCCTAGATGAACGTAGGTTTTAGTTTTTCCTTTTTCTTTTCTTAAAACTAAACTAGCTTTTGCATGCGTTTTATATTTTGCAAATCCATAAACAATCTGAACACCTGCTTTTTCTAGTTTACGGGATAATTCAATATTTTTTTCTTCATCAAATCTAGCTTTGATTTCAACAACTGCTGTAACTGCTTTTCCATTTTCAGCAGCCGCAATTAAAGCTTTCACTATCGGAGAGTCAGGAGTTGTTCTATAAAGAGTTTGTTTAATAGCAATTACTTTTTCATCCTTAGCTGCAGTCTCTAAAAATTGAATAACAACATCAAACGTTTCAAATGGATGATGAACAACAAAATCTTTGGATTTGATTGCTGAAAAAAATTTATGATTAAATTCTTCTAATCTTTCTACAGGTCTTGGGTTAAATTTTTTAAATCTTAAGTGTGGAGATTTTTTCTTACAGATTTCATCTATATCTTGAATTCCAACTATTCCCTCTACTTCATAGACGTGTTCGTCTGACACATCTAATTTTTTACTGAGAAAATCTTTTAAATTATTGCTTGATCCTTTAAGAATTTCTAATTTAACGATACTACCTCTTCTTCTTTTTTTAATCGCCTTTTCAAAGTACCTTACAAGATCTTCAGCTTCGTCATCTATCTCTATGTCGCTATCTCTAATAATTTTAAAAGGAAGAAATGATACAAGTTCGTGCTCAGGAAATATACTTTCAGAAAAGTAACTTATTAAATCTTCTATCGTGATGAATTGATCAGATTGTCCATCTATATCTATAAACTTTGGAAGAGCCCTAGGTATAACAATAATCACATTTAAATTTCTTTTGTTTTTTACTTTTTCTAGTTTCATCAAAATTGCTTGTCCTTTATTGGCAATAAAGGGAAAGGGATGAGAGGGGTCGATCGCTGTAGGTGTAATCACTGGATAGACGGTTTCATTAAAATAATCTCTTAAAAAATCTATGGATTTTTTATCCAAATCTTTTATTTTTTTTAAATAGATTTTCTCTTTTTTTAGTTCATTTAAAAGTTGTTTAAATGAGTCGTTTTGTTTTATTAATAAATCTTTAGTTTTTAAAACTACTCTAGATAATTGTTCTTCTGAAGTTAAACCATCTGCACTTAATTGATCAAAATCGTCTTTTATTTGATTATATAATCCTGCAACTCTTACCATAAAAAATTCGTCAAGATTAGTTCCAGCAATTGATAAAAATTTAACTCTCTCAAAAAGAGGGTTTTTAACATTTTTAGACTCTTCCAAAACTCGGTCATTAAATTGTAGCCAAGAAATTTCTCTATTGATTAGCTGCTGCTCTGAAGACAATGCTTTTGTTAAATCTATTTTTGACATAAAATTAAAAAATATGTTTAAATTATATGCTATGAGACACGCTAAATCTAGTTGGGATTTCCCGGATTTAGTAGATTTTGAAAGACCTTTAAACAAAAGAGGTATTGAAAGTTCAAAAAAGATTTGTGAAAGATTTGTTAAAAATAAAATATTTTTTGATTTAATTTTAACTTCATCTTCTAAAAGAACATTGGAAACACTTAGTTATCTAAATGGGCCAGCAGAAAAAGCAAAAATTTTAAAGTTAAAAGAATTGTATAATACTTCAGAAATCGAGATTTTAAAGATAATAAAAAAAGTAGATGATAAATATAAAAGTTTACTGTTAATCAACCATATGCCATCAATTAAGGATTTCTGTAGCAAAATTTGTCTAAACCAAAATTCAAATTTTTATAAAGACATGTGTCATAAATTTTCTACAGCTGCTGTTGCGGAGTTTGAGTTTAAATTTAAATCTTGGAAAGATTTAGATTTAGGCGGGAAAATTACAAATTTTATTCGCCCTAAAGACATTTAACCATCTAAAGAATATCCTGAAGACCTTACGGTTCTAATTAAATCTTTTTTTCCGTCAATATTTATTGCTTTTCTTACTCTTCTAATATGGACATCAATTGTTCTGGACTCCACATAAACATTATCACCCCAAACATTATTTAAAAGTTGTTCTCTGGAGTAAACTCTTTTAGGATTTTTAATTAAGAAATCTATAAGCTTAAACTCCGTAGGACCTAGCTCAACTTCTTTTTCTCCTCTAAAAACTCTTTTTTGCGCTCGATCAACTTTTAAGTCTTCAAAAATAACCACGTCCTCAACCGCATTTGGTTTAGCACGTTTCAATAATGCGTTTACTCTAGCAATTAATTCTTTCTGACTAAATGGTTTTGTAACATAATCATCAGCGCCTGTTTTAAAACCCTTCAATTTATCTTCTTCTTCTCCCTTAGCCGTAAGCATAATTATTGGAATATTTTTAAGTAAATTAATTCTCTTCAAATTTCTACAAACTTCTATTCCTGAAATGTCTGGAAGCATCCAATCTAATAATATTAGGTCCGGATTTTGATCTTTAATACTTCGAATGGCATCTTCTCCATTTAAAGCATAATTTACTTTGTGTCCTTCTTTTTCTAGATTGTACTTTAATAAAGTTACTATTGGCATTTCATCTTCTACTATGAATAGATTTGCCTTCATTCTAACCTTTCGGTCTTTCTCCTTCGAGATAGTCGCCGGTAATTAAAAAGTAAACTTGTTCAGCGATATTAGTGGCATGATCACCAATTCTCTCAATATTTTTTAACATGAAAAGTAATTGCGTTATTTTATTTATATCCTCTTTCTTTTTTTCTAAATGTTTTATAGCGGCCTCCATATTTGTATTGGTCAATTGGTCTATCTCCTCATCTGAATTCCAAACATTTTCAGCGGTATCTTTTGCTCTATGTAGATAAGCATTAAGGACAGAATTTACTTGCTTGGCCGCTTTAAGACCGGCTATCTCCAAATTTTTAATAATATCACTTGGTAAATCGGTTCCAACTTTTAGAGTTCTTTTAGAAATATTTTTTGCTAGATCGCCTATTCTTTCTAAATCAGATGAAACTTTTAAAGCAACAACTGTCTCTCTTAAATCTATCGCCATCGGCTGTCTTAAGGCAATTAAATTTACGACTTGTTCTTCGATATGGAGTTCGTATTTATCTGTTTTTTCATCATCTTTTATAGACTTGTCTGCTAAAGAAGTATCTTTTTTTACTAATGATTGAATTGTTTGTTCAAGCTGTTTTTCAACACTTGCTCCCATTTTGACTATAGTATCCTTCAAGAGTTGCAGCTGTTCTTCGTAAGATTTTACTATATGTGGTTTTTCACTCATTAACCAAACCTTCCTGTAATATAATCCTGAGTTTGTTGGTTGTCAGGATTTTTAAATATTTTTTCTGTATCGCCAAATTCTATAAGTTTTCCGAGGTGGAAGAAACCTGTTTTTTGAGATACCCTTGCTGCTTGAGACATCGAGTGGGTAACTATCACTATTGTGTGTTCTTTTTTTAAATCATCAATTAATTCTTCAATTTGAGCAGTAGCTATAGGATCTAGAGCTGAGCAAGGTTCGTCCATTAAAATCACTTCCGGACTAACTGAAATAGCCCTAGCTATACATAATCTTTGTTGTTGACCTCCTGATAAACCAGTGCCAATTTCATCTAATCTGTCTTTTACCTCTTCCCAAAGAGCGGCTTTTTTTAAACTCATCTCAACAATCTGATCTAATTCACTTTTAGATTGAGCCATACCATGAATTGTAGGTCCATAAGAGACGTTTTCATAAATTGTTTTTGGAAATGGATTTGGTTTTTGAAACACCATACCTACATTCTCTCTTAGTCTTACAACGTCCAGTTTTCTCGAATTGAGTTCCAATTCATCCATTTTAATGCTTCCTTCAACTTTACAAATATCTATTACATCATTCATTCTATTTAAACATCTTAGAAAAGTTGACTTTCCACATCCTGATGGACCGATTAAAGCAGTCACTTCTTTATCCATTATATCTAGTGAAACATCGAACAAAGCCTGCTTAGAGCCATAAAAAACATTTACATTTTTTGCGCTTATCTTTGTCATGTTAGTTCCATTTCCTCTCAAATTTATGTCTTATAATCTGAGCCGCTAAATTCATCAATATTAAAAATCCAAGTAAAACCATTATACAAGCACTTACTTTTTCAACAAACCCTCTTTCTGCTGATTCACTCCAAATGTAAATTTGAACGGGCAAACTTGCAGCTGGGTCTACAGGAGTGCCTGGGATAGTGTTTACAAAAGCAACCATACCTATAAGTATAAGCGGTGCTGTTTCTCCAAGAGCTTGTGCCAATCCAATAATAGTGCCTGAAAGAGTACCGGGCATTGAAAGAGGTACAGTGTGATGCATCGTTGTCTGCATGTTACTTGCTCCCATCGCTAAAGCAGCCTCTCTTATACTTGGGGGAACTGCTTTTAAAGAAGCCCGCGCAGCAATAATAATTGTGGGAAGTGTCATTAAGGATAAGGTTATTCCTCCAACTAAAGGTGTTGATCTTGGCAAATTAAATACTGCTAATAAAACCCCTAAACCTAAAAGACCAAAAACTATTGATGGTACAGCAGCTAAGTTGTTTATATTAACCTCGATAAAATCAGTAAACTTATTTTTAGGGGCAAATTCCTCTAAATATATTGCTGCTAAAACTGCAATGGGAAAAGAAAAAGCTAAACATACTAAAATACTAAATACTGTTCCCATAAACGAACTTGCTATACCAGCTAGTTCGGCTTCTCTAGAGTCTGGATTAGTGAAAAAGCTTAAATTGAATTTTGATAAAATATCACCTCTCTCATTCAACATGTCATATATTTTCAATTGATAATCATTAACTCTTCTATCTTCCTCTGGAATATCACGAGGATAATTTCCTTTATGGACTTGGTCTAAATCATCTGAAGCCGTTAATCTTATAGGAACTATTTTTCCTAGAAGACTTGGATTTTTTAAAAGATGATTTTTAACTTCTTGTTCATAGGTAAATGCCACCATTTGAATAAGTTGACGATCGTCTTCCTCAGGAAGAGAGGGATCTAAACGAGTCATTGCTTTGTAGGCTATGTCATAATAATCGGCATTCTCCAAATCTTCTAAGCTCGGATTATCTGTCTCAATTAACATTAATTCTTTATCGTAATGAACTTCCGTAACAATCCATGTTTTTTGGAAAGCTGTGTAACCTTTTGAAAAAATTTTATACATAAAAACAGCTAAAAATAGCAGAGCTAAACCTATTGCAATTTGTCCAAATAATTTAAAATTTGCTTCTGCCCTGTAACGTTTATTTAAGAGTTTTCTCTTAGCCTCATTCATATTTTTCCCTATATTTTTTCACAACTGTTAAAGCAATAACATTTAAAAAAAGTGTTACTACAAATAAAGATATTCCTAAGGCAAAAGCTGCCTGAGTTTTTGGATCTCCAAATTGTTGGTCGCCAATAAGTATAACTACTATTTGAGCTGTAATAGTAGACGTGGACTCTAAAGGGTTGGCTGTTAAATTTGCAGCTAATCCAGATGCCATCACTACGATCATAGTCTCACCGACTGCTCTGGAAACAGCAAGTAAAATAGATCCGACTATCCCCGGTAATGCTGCAGGAAATATAACTTTCTTAATAGTCTCTGATTTCGTAGCACCCATCGCATAACTTCCATCCCTTAAATTTTGTGGAACTGCTGATATAACGTCATCGCTTAAACTTGATATAAAAGGGATTATCATAACCCCCATAACAGCTCCTGCTGCAAGTGCACTTTCTGATGAAACTTCTAATCCTAAAGAATTTCCAATTTCTTTTACGAAGGGACCTACAGTGAGGGCAGCAAAAAATCCATATACTACGGTTGGGATACCTGCTAAAATTTCAATTATAGGCTTAGCATATTTTCTAACTTTTCTTGTTGCATACTCTGCGAGATAAATTCCGCTTAACAACCCAACTGGGATTGCTACACACATTGCTATAAATGCAATAAAAAAAGTTCCAGCAAATAATGGTACCGCTCCAAATGCATCTTTCATTAATTCAGGATCTGGTTGACCATCTCTCACAAATGTTTTTGCCGGATACCAATGTGTTCCAAAAATGAAATCAAATATCCTGACGGATTGAAAAAATCTTATGGCTTCAAACAAAAGTGAAAATACAATTCCTATTGTTACAAGAACTGCTGCTAAAGAAGCTGTAAATAAAACCCATTTTAAAAATATTTCTACTGGTTCCCTCATTCTGTTATTCTTTTTAATAGATTGATAAGCATAGCTTAATGATAAAATTAAAGCTGCTAAGACAATTACGATCTTAGCGTTATTAGCCATATTTTTAATTTGGATGTATTTACCTGCAGAATTATCTAAAAAATTATTAATATCTCCTGTATACGTTCCTAATGCTAAAGCCTTTACTTTTGTATAAATAAGTTGAAGCTCATTCTTAGTTAAATTTTGATCCAAATAATCTGCTAAAATAAAATTTTTTACTATTGTTGGTTCAAACACTGACCATAAAGAAAAAATTATAAGTGCCGGTGCTGCGCACCAAATCGCAAGATAATAACCATAAAATTTTGGAAGTGCTGTTAGTCTTTGTGAAGATTGAATAATTGTTGCTTTTTTTCTACCAAAATAATAGCTGGAGAAACCTAAAAGTAGAATAAGACTTATAAGAACTAAATTCATTTTTCAAGCTCCAGTTAAAAAAAGGGGGCCGAAACCCCCTTTTAATTTTTTAAAAAGTAAAATTACTTTTTAGGAGGCATATTTACTAATTTAACAGCATTAGTTCTAGATGTCTTGTATAATTTACCATCTAATGGAACTAAACCGATATCAGTTAAGTAGCCTTTTTTACCAATAGACTTTTTACCTGTGAATTCTTTTACGAATTCGTGTAAACCAGGAATTACGCCTACGTGAGCCTTTTTAACGTAGAAGAATAAAGGTCTAGCAACAGCGTAGCTATAGTCTTGAATAGAGCTTAAGCTTGGTTGACCACCTTCGATACTTGCAGCTTGCAATTTATCTTTTGCAGCTAAGAAATAACTGAACCCAAAGAAACCAAACATTTCTTTGTCCGCAGCTAATTTTTGAATAATAAGTGAGTCATTTTCACCTACTTCAATTGCAGCACCGTCTTCTCTTAATGCTTTATATTTTGCACCAGCAGCTTTTGATGCATCATCAATACCTTTTTTCATTACTAATGAGTTCCAAGCATCCCTAGTTCCAGATGTTCCTGGTGGAACCATGATTTTGATATCATAATTTGGTAATGAAGGATCGATGTCGCTCCACTTTTTATATGGGTTTGGTACAAGTTTACCATCTTTAGCAACTTCTTTTGCTAATGCTGCCCATAATTGTTTTTTTGTAAAGTTTACTGGTTTTTGATCTTTAGAAAATGCAAGAGTGATACCATCGTTACCTACTGTAATCTCCACAATTTCGTTAACACCATTTTTTTGACATAGCGCATACTCTTTAGCTTTCATAGCTCTAGAAGCATTAGTTATATCTGGATGTTCTGCACCGACTCCTGCGCAGAATAGTTTTGCTCCACCACCAGTTCCTGTAGATTCAATTACTGGAGTCTTAAATTTTCCAGATGAACCAAATCTTTCTGCAACAATTGTTGCATATGGGAATACTGTTGAAGAACCAACTATTTTAATTTGATCTCTAGCTTGAGCAGAAGTAACGATTAACATCGTTAATAATGAAGCTAAAGCGATTGTTAGTTTTTTCATATTTTCCTCTCTGTTATATTTATTAATTAATTAACAAACGATAATTTTTTAGACTTGATAGGACTCGTTTGTATTAAGAATTTGTTACAGATATGTTAAAAAAGTAACTTTTTAGTTGATTCCGTATTAGTTGAATCTTCTTGTTATTTTCACGTCCTCATAAGATGAAGCTAGGTTACCTTCGCAAGTAAAGGGTCTTACTTTATTTAACACTGCATATTTACTAGTAGGTTTCAAAGTAATTTCTAGCTTTACGAACTCCACGAGCTGTTTACTTAATCTTTCATCATTTCTCCAGCTCGCCCATTTGCTTGGAGGTGTAAAAATATTAGTTAAATATGATGCGGCTCTACGGTAAGTTGTGTTTGAATATCCTTCACTATTTAACAAGTTTTCCTTAACAGACGTGTATATTTTTCTACATGTGATCGAATCAGCCATGTAAGATTTTTTATTTAAATTTCTCTCCATTGGCACTGATACAATTAATAAAATTTGGTCAGCTGTTGAGGAATAAAGAGCCTCAGTATAAATATTTGCTGGCAAATATTTAAATTCTCTTATATCTATAAATGGGACAACTGCTTTAAGATCATCTTTTAGTCTTAACAATCCTAAATCAAATACTGTTAAAGTTTGATTTTTTAAAATTTTTTCAATCTGTTGTTCAGCTTTTACAAATGAATTTAAAGATAATAAAATCAAAAATATAAAAAATAATTGTTTTATTTTATTGATCATAATTTGATTATTATACCAAATTACACGTTTTAATTGAATACTAAAAAACTGGTAAATGTACTGATATTTGTGTCCCTTCACCAACTTTACTTTTAATTTCCAATTCTCCTCTATGTTGAATGATTCTATGACGACAAATCGCAAGGCCAAGTCCTGTGCCTCCTACCTCTCTACTTTTTTTGGCATCAACTCTATAAAATCTTTCTGTTATTCTAGAAATATGTTCTGCCGGTATTCCAATTCCTTGGTCAGAAATAGAAATTTTATAAGAATTATTTAATAACTTTCCATCACCTTTTTCAATTTTAATTTCTATAGATTTTTTATTTTCTGAATACTTAATGCTGTTGTCTATTAAATTAGAAAAAATATCTACCAAAGCTTCAAAGTTTCCTTTAACAAAAAAATCAGATTGTATCTTATTGGTGAATTTAAAGTTGAGTAATTTATTTTGATGAATATCTTCTACAGAATTAAAAATTTCTTTTAAATTAACTTTATCCTGTGGTTGAATATGTTCTTCAAGTTCAATTTTGCTTAATGACAATAAATCTTTTATCAAATTTTCCATTCTGTCAGCTTGTTCTAACATTATTGGTATAAACTTTTTTTGAGCTTCAGGATCATTTTTTGCATGCCCATTTATGGTTTCTAAAAACCCTTTGATCGATACTAATGGAGTTTTTAATTCATGACTAACATTTGCTACAAAATCTGATTTGAATTTTTGTGCTTTTACAATTTCAGTATAATCTTTTAAAAAAAGATTTATGGTATCTGGATCATCAGAAAAAATACTTTCGCCGATCATGATATAAACTTTAAAAAATTGAAAGGAAGGCTGACTCAACTCTAAATCCATATTAATAGTTTTTCTTTTATTTACAACTAAATCAATATTTTGTAGCAGATCAGGAACTCTTAATATTGTAGCAATATGTTTACCAAGACTTTCTTTGCCAAATTTATTTTTAGCGCTTGGATTTAAATACTTTATATTTTTATATTTATCTAAAATTATTAAATAATCATCTAATTGATTTAATATTGCTCCTTTCTGAGGGTCGTCCTCAATATCTTCGTTGGTAATATCTTGAACTTCTTGATATAAATTTTCAGTTTGTTTTTGATCTCTAACTTCACTTCTGGCATCAAATCCGGCCTTGATGAATTTTGCAGAAACTAGAATAACAACGATTGAAATAATTGCAGCTAGCGATAAAAATAATAATGTCATCATTGTTTAAGTTTTCCTAAAACATTTATAAGAATTGCTTCATATAAATATGAAATTATAACTTAAACTTTAAATTATGCAAAATATAGAGGTCAATTAGGTGCAGTGTTAGCTAAAAATATTTTAGCACAGTTCTCCCAAGTATATTTTTTAGCTATTTCTTTACAATCGTCTCTATTTAATTTTAAAGCTTCTAGAGCGGCTACTTTTAAATCTTTATTTAAAACACCACCATTCGTTCCCTCTAAAATATCTTTTGGACCTGTAACTGGATAGGCTGCAACAGGTGTTCCGCATTGTAAACCTTCAATAATAACTATACCAAAAGTATCTGTTAAGCTCGGCATAACAAAAACATCTGCTGATGCAAAGTAAGATGCTAACTCACCATTTGTTTTCTCGCCTTTAAAAATGACATTAGGAAATTCTTGTTTTAATTTTTTTAAATCTGGCCCCTTTCCTACTACAATTTTAGTTCCTTCTAAATCAAGATTAAGAAAAGCTCTAATATTTTTCTCAATGGAAACTCTACCTACATATAGCCAAATAGGTCTTTTATATTCTAAATTAAGGCGCCTGGGGTTTTTAAATGCTCCATGATTGGCCCCTCGTGTCCAAACAGTGAGTTTTTCTGGATCAAAACCAATTTTTTTTAAATCCTCTTTCATTGATTTTGTAGTTACTAAAGTTTTGTAAGCGGCTGAGTGAAAGTTTTTGAGAAATTTTTGAGGTATTTTAATAGGTATAAAAGGTGCGTAAAGTTTAATATATTTATCGAAAGACGTGTGGTAACTGGTTGTAAATTTTAAATTATTTTTTAAACAATATCTTCTTGCAAAGTAACCCAGCGTATCTTCTGTGGCTATATGGATAACTAACTTTTCTTTATTTTTTTTAGCAAATTCTAACTCTTTTTGAATCATTCTTCCAACTTTAGGCCATACATTTAAAGCAATTTTAATATCATTATATTTAGGCAACGGAACAGTCAAAAAATTTACTGGAGTTATAAAGTTAACAGTATGCCCAAGTTTTTTTAATTCTTCTTTTAATTGTTCAAGGGTTCTCACTACACCATTTATTACCTGTTCTTTGCAAGCTCCTGTGACTATTAATATTCTCATGGATTATTTATTAACGATTTTTAAATATGGTTCGTAATTTACAACTTCTTCTCTTATTTTGTCCCAATCTATAACTTCCATTCTACCATCAAAATGCTCAACTAAAAATGTTGCTCCCTCAACCCAGTCGCCACAGTTTAGGTAATTTATTCCATCAAGATTTTGGTTTGCAGCATGATGTATATGACCACATATAATACCATCAGCTTTTTTCTTCTTTGCGTAATTTGCTAAGGTCTTTTCATAGTCACCAATATACTTAACTGCATTTTTAACTTTATGTTTTAGATATTTTGCTAAAGACCAATTTGGCTTTTTGAATAATCTTCTGATGAAATTTATTACTACATTAAATTCTAACAGAAAGCTGTATGCTACTGCTCCAACTTTTGATAACCAAGGTGCATATTTCATTACACCGTCCCATGCATCGCCGTGTATTACTATATATTTTTTATTATCACTTGAAACATGTAAGCAGCGGTTTATAACTTCGATACCACCAAAATGAAGTGGTAAAAATTTTCTAAAAACGTCATCATGATTACCAATTATATATTTTACTTTTGTTCCGTGTCTTGCTTTTCTTAAGGTTTTTTGAATAACGTCATTATGTTCCTGAGGCCAATAAAAATTATTTTTCAAAGCCCATATATCAATAATGTCACCTACGAGATATAAATTTTCTGATTTTGAATGCTTATAAAATTCAAGTAGCTTATTTGCAGAACTTTTTCTGTGTCCTAAATGAACATCACTTATAAAAATGCTTTTATAATTTAAAATTTTTCCTTTAGATTTTGTTTGAATTGTTTCCATAAATTTAATAAAACGAATCTCTAGTAACAGTTGAATCATATAAATGTTACAGAATTGTTAAAAAATGATTAAGAAACTAAATTTTGCAGTTATATTCAACGCCAATGCAGCAGGCGGTAGAAAACTTAAGTTAATTAATAAGGTCATTTATCTTCTAGAGAAAAATCACACTGTAGAACTTTTTAAAACTCAAAGTGAAGAACATGCGAGAAAAGTGTTTAAAGAATTGTCTAATAAACAATTTGATCGATTAGTATTTGCTGGAGGTGACGGAAGTGTTTGCTTTGGTATCAATGAAATGTTTAAAAGTGACAATTTAAAAGACAAATTAGTTGGATACATACCTGCAGGTACTGCAAATATTCTGCAAATAGAAACTCAAATTAAGAAAAAGGCTGAGGAGATTTACAATGTCCTCGTATCAGATAATCATAAGAAAATTTCATTAGCAAAAATAAATGATAAGTATTTTTTCTTAATGGCTGGTGTAGGTTTTGACTCTAGAATTGTTGAGTCCATAAATACAAATATTAAAAAGTATCTCGGAAAAGTAATTTTTGCTTTTAAAGGTTTTCAGCATTTTTTATTTTTAAAGAATAATAAAATGGAGGTTGAGTTAGAAAATGAAAAAATAATGGCTGATTGGATTTTATGTACTAATTCAAAATACTATGCTGGTCCCCATTCTATTACAAACGATACAAATATATTTGAAAACAAGATAGTGGCTTACATATTTAAAGACCTAACCAGAATAAAATTGCTTTACTATGTTTGGTTAATATTGACTAAGGGTGACTTAGGTCCAGCAAAAAGTGTGATCAAAAAAGAACTGGACAGATTAAAAATAAATGGTGTTAACAATAAAGTTCTATCTCAGGTTGACGGTGAAAATTGTGGTTACGTAAACAGTCTTGAAATCCAAAAAACAGACAGGTTCATCAATTTATTAGTTCCGTAAAATTTTCTAAATTTTTTTTCAACTTTTAGTTTAAAAGGTTTTTCTAAATTTCATTTGAAAACTTTTTAAAACTGTTCTAAGATTTTTAAGTTTTTGGAGGAACAATATGAAAAAAAAATTGAAAAAAAACGAAAAAAAGAAAAAGAAAATACTAAAATCAATCGATAAGCTTAAAAATAAAATAAGCACTAAACAAAAAAAACTATCAAAGGTTGAACTAAAGATAGCTAGTCTCGAGAAAAAAATTGCTGAAAAAAAAGCTAGCAAAAATAATAAAGAGCCTATCGCAGCATCTTTAAATAATTAGTTTATATAGAAATTAAATGCCCCTGATCCTAAAAATCAGGGGTTTATTTTAATTCACCAAAAAGGTTTAAAAGTATTACTCCTGAAACAATTAAGATTAATCCAACAGTTCCATAAAGGTTTGGGGTTTGATTATATTTAAATATTCCAAATAATGTAACTGCGGTTATCGTTAATGCTCCGTAGGTCGCATAAGTAAATCCAACTGGAATTATTGTCATTGCTCTAGATAAACAAAAAATACAAACAACAATACTTGAAATACAAAAAAGTGTAGGTGTAAGCTTAGTAAAACTTTCTGTAGTTTTTAAAAAACCGTTAGTGGCAATACCTGTAATGATTGCAAGAGTTAAATAAATATATCCTGAAAATAAACTTAAACTCTTCATTTTGCTTTTGCGAATTGCCCTCCATCACGATAACGCCACAACCATTTTTCCATAGCTTGTTCGACGTCTTTTGGATTTATCTCTAAATCACTAATTGTAAGCTCTTTATTTGAAACAACGTTATCAGCTTCTGATAAAATTTCACATTGGTCTCTGGTTAAAACTGGTGGGATCGGTAATAAGCTTAAAATTAAACTTTGTATTTTAGCTATAGTCATAGGCATCTCTATAACAAATCTTTTTTTATTAATAGTTTTCATTATAGATTTTATCATATCACCGAAGCTTATTACTGTAGGACCACCTATCTCGTAAATTTTTCCCTCGTTCTTTTTTGCTTGTATGGCTTTAACAATAGCATCAGCTACATCCGTTACCATTATTGGTTGAAATTTATAATCTATTCCTACAATTGGAATTACTGGTGAAAAACTTAATTTAGAAAATAAATTTGTAAAATTATCTTCAGGTCCGCATACAACACTTGGTCTTATAATAACTGTGTTTTTAAAATTCATTAGAGATTTTTGTTCTCCAGCAAATTTGGATCTTTGATATGCAGATTTTGAATTTTTGTTGGCTCCTATCGCCGAAACGTGAATGTATTTTTTTACTTTATGCTTCTCACATAATCTTGAAATAATGTCTGGAATATCTGAGTGAATTTTTGTAAATTTTTGCTTTCTATTTTCAAACAATATTCCAATTAAATTAATAACTACATCTGAATTACTGATAGCTTCTTCTATTTTATCAAAATTTTTTGCATTAAAATCAATTAACTCTATAGAGCCTGGAGGAGCTTGGGTCTTTAGATAACCTTTTTGAAAGGCATTTCTTGTTGGAATGATGCATCTATAGTGTTTATTCGTCAAATTTCGAACAAGATATCGTCCTATAAATCCACCACCGCCAAGGATTGTTGCTATTGGGTAATTGTTCATGGTAATTAGATAATATGGTAAAAATTCATAGATTAAAAGGCGACATTACTCCCAAAATAGCTAGTTCATTTAAAGGAAGTATTGCAATAGATACGGAAGCGACTGGCCTAAAAATTCCTGAAAGAGATAAACTAAGTTTAATACAAATTTGTGGTGAGGATGATGAAGTTTATATCATTCAACCTGATCGAAATAGTTATAAAGCACCAAATTTAGTTTCTTTGTTAGAAAATGAAAAAATTTTAAAGATAGGCCACTTTCTTCGATTTGATAAAAATGCATTAGAATATTTTTTAAAATGTAAAATAAAGAATATTTTTGATACTAAAATTGCATCTAAAGTTGTAAGAACTTATACCGATCAACACGGTTTAAAAAATTTAGTTTTTGAATTTTGCAATAAGAATTTGGACAAAAGACAAGGAAGTTCAGATTGGAACAAGGACATAGATGAACTTACAGATAAACAATTAGAGTACGCGGCTGGAGACGTAATTTATTTACACAAAATAAAAGCCCAATTAGAAAAAATGTTAGTAAGAGAAAAGAGGATGAATCTGTACAATAGATGTATTGATTTTTTAGATACAAGAATTGAATTAGACCAAAATGGTTTTAAATTTGATATTTTTGAACACTAATGAATAAATATAATTATATAAAATTAGCTAAAAAATCTGCCGGAAAACAAATTTCTGAACTAAAAAAAATAAATAAAATTTTTAATTCATCTTTTAGCAAAGCTGTAGAGTCCATTTACAACTGTAAAGGTAAAGTAATATGTAGTGGTGTTGGAAAATCAGGCCTCATCGGGCGAAAAATTTCAGCTACACTATCTTCTGTTGGAGTTTCATCTTTTTTTTTAAATCCTAGTGAAGCTAATCATGGAGACCTGGGGCAAATAGATAAAAAGGATATTCTTTTAGTTTTTTCATATTCGGGAAATACAGTGGAACTTTCTAACATGCTTAAATATGCAAATAGGTATAATATTAAAATAATTGGTATTGCATCAAATGCTAATAGTATCTTACTAAAAGCAAGCGATATAAAAATTTTGATTCCAAAAGTTCAAGAGGCTGATCCTACAGGAATGGTACCGACTTCAAGCACAAGCATAACTTTATTAATAGGTGACTGTTTAGCTGTCGCATTAATGAATAAAATCAAATTTTCAAAAGAACGATTTAAAGTTTTTCATCCAGGTGGCAATATTGGTCAGGCGCTCCTTTTGGTAAAAGATATAATGGTGTCAGGCTCAAAAATTCCAAAAATAAAAATTAATAGTAGTATTAGAGAAGCTTCAAGTAAAATTACAAAATATAAACTCGGGTTAGCAATAGTAATGAAAAACAACGTAGTTGCAGGCATCCTAACAGATGGTGATGCTAGAAGAAGTTTACGGTATAATCTTAAATCACAAAATATCAAAAAGATAATGACTTCAAATCCAATATTTATTTCTGAAAATTCCTCTGCTTCAAAAGCTTTAGGCATTATGAATAAAAAAAAAATAACTAGTCTTTTAGTAACTTCTGAAAAGAATTTAAATAGTAAAAGCAAAAAACTTAGGGGAATTGTTCATATTCATTCGATATTACAATTTGGAATAAAATGAGCTATAGAAAAAAAAAATTAATATTTATTCAGACGCTATTGCTTTTTGCTGCGATTTTATTGTTGTATATTTTTTATTATCAAAGCGATATCAAGGAAAAGTCTATTGAAGAAGTTAAAATTCAAAATGAAAAGTTAGACAAATTAGGTAAATCAAATTATTTTGAAGATGTAGAATACAAGGGTATTGATGCAAATGGTAATAGATATCTGTTAAAGTCAAAAGAAGCTACTTTTAGTGATGAAAGTCCTGAAATAGTTAATATGGTCGGAATGAATGCAACTTTTTATTTTAAAGATGGAAAAATACTTATTATCACCGGTAAAACAGGTATGTATAATAACAAAACTAATGATATGAATTTTAGAGAAGAAGTTGAAGTCTCTGAGGCTGAAAATAAGTTGTTTGCGAATAATTTAGATTATTTAAATTTAGAAAGAATTATTAAAGTATATGGAAACGTTAGAGGCAAAAGTTTAGATGGAAGTTTTTCTTCAGATATCTTAAACTTAAACATCGATAATCAATCAGTTGACTTTTTAATGAATAATAACGAACAAGTGAAGATAAATTTAAAAAGATGAAAAAAGGTTTTAGAATAATTAAATTTAAAAAAAATAAACCTATCTTTGAGCTAAAAGACGTGAGTAAATCTTTTGATGGTAGACCAATTTTAAAAAAGATATCAATGGAGATGCATCCTGGAGAAATAGTAGGATTATTAGGACCAAATGGATCCGGTAAATCAACTTTATATAATATAATTATTGGGCAACACATGGCAGATAAAGGTAAAATCATAATTAATAATAAAGATATTTCAGAAATTCCAATTCATGAAAGAACTAAAATGGGCTTAGGATATCTGAGTCAACAAAGAAGTGTTTTTAATATGTCTGTTTACAATAACTTGCTTGGTATTTGCCAATTAACAATAAAAAATGCTGACGAGCAAAGAAGGATGACAGAAAAGTTATTGGATGAGTTTAATCTTCAACATTTAAGAACATTAAATAGCAATGTTTTATCAGGAGGTGAGGTGAGAAGATTGATGATGGCAAGAATAATGATTAATAAACCAAAAGTAATCTTGTTAGACGAACCGATGGCTGCATTAGATCCTATAGTCGTACAAGATATTCAAAAGTATATTCTTAAAATTCAGTCCTACGGATGTTCTATTTTAATAACAGACCACCAAGTAAGAAATCTTTTTGATATTGTTGATAGAGCGTATGTTCTTGGCGAACAATCAATAATTGCAGATGGAACACCGAGTGAGATTTTAAAATCTTCAAAAGCGATACAGTTATATTTTGGTAATCAGTATTCTTCAAATTAATGCCTACAAAAAAATTCTCTCTGGTAATTAAAAAGCCTATAAAAGACTTTAGAAAAAAAATTATTGTTGACAGTGATAAGTCAATTTCGATTAGATCTTTTTTATTAGGATCAATTAGTGAAGGCATTTCATCAGTAAAGAATGTTTTGGAGTCAGAGGATGTATTCTCTACAATAAACTGTCTTAGAAAATTAAATATAAAAATTTTAAAGATTGGTAATAAAACATATAAAATTTTTGGAAAAGGATTAGGTTCATACAATGCGAAGAATACATCAATATTAAATTTTGGGAATTCAGGAACACTTGCAAGATTAATTACTGGTATTATTACGTCTACACCGAATTTAAATTTAAAAATATTCGGCGACAAATCTTTAAATAAAAGAAATATGAAAAAATTAATTAATTTAATGTCTCAATTCGGAGCAGAATTTTATCCCAAAAATAAATTTTTTTTTCCTTTACGTATTTCCTCTTCTAATTATCCAATAGGAATATCTTATAACTCCGGTACTTCTGCTCAACTTAAAAGTGCTGTAATTTTAGCTGGCCTAAACTCTTATGGCAATACAGAAATAATTGAGAAACTTAAGAGCAGAGATCATACAGAAAATTTATTAAAGAAAAATAATCATGCTATAAAAATAAAAAACGGTAAGATTAAAAAAATTAAAGTCTTCGGAAAACAAAGTTTAAATAATTTTTCAATTAATGTGCCAGGAGATCCCTCTTCTGCTGCCTTTTTTACAGCTTTGACTTTACTCAAAAGCAACTCAAAGCTTGAAATTAAAAATGTGGGATTAAATCCTACTAGGATAGGATTTTATATTCTTTTAAAAAAAAGTGGAGCTAAAATAACTTTTGTAAATAAAAGGAGAGTAAATAATGAAATAATTGGAGATATTAAAATTAAAAGCAGTAAACTCAATCCTATTAACGCATCAGAAAAATATTATTTAAATACAACTGATGAATATCCAATTTTATTTATTATTTCTGCATTTATTAAAGGAAAATCAACTTATTCAGGAATTTCAGATTTAAAAAATAAAGAGAGTGATAGGATAGGAGAAATGCAAAAAATTTTAAGACAAATCGGAGTTTATTCGAAATATCAAAAAAATAAATTAATTATTATTGGAAAGAAGTTTAGTAAAGATAAAATTAAAAATATTAAAGTACCGGGATTAGGCGACCATAGAATTTGTCAATCTGCAGCTATTCTTGGGTTGTTGACTGGTTTAAAAGTTGAAGTAAGAAATTTTGAAACAGTTAGAACTTCTGCTCCAAGTTTTTTAAAAATTGTAAAACAATTAGGTGGTTCATTTGAAAAAAAAAAAATTTAAAAATTTAGTAATTAGTTGCGACGGAGGAGCGGCAAGCGGAAAAACAACTGGTGCAAGATTAATATCAAAGAAATATAATTTGAAGTTCCTCTCCTCAGGTTTGCTTTATAGATACGCAGCTTATCTTCTATTGAAAACTAAAACTAAAAATAAAATATTATTTTTAAGAAAAAGATTTAAAAATTTAAACTATAAAAATTTAAATAGAATAAGTTTACACTCTCCAAGAATTTCTGAATATAGTGCCGTTATAGCAAAAAATAAAGATATAAGAAAAATTTTAAAAGGATATCAAATTAAATTTTCCAAAAAATTTAAAAATTGTTGTATTGAGGGAAGAGATATTTCTACAAAGATTCTACCAAATTCTGATTTAAAATTTTTTTTTATATGTAACATTAATACAGCTGCTTTAAGAAGATTCAAAGAACTTAAAAAAAAATCAAAAAATATAAAGCTAAAAGATGTGAAGCGGGCTTTGCAAGTACGCAATAAACTTGATAAACAACGTAAAATTTCACCTTTACTTAAACACAGAAATTCTATAATTGTAAATTCGCAAAAATTAAATAAAAAGGAAATGATCGAAAAAATGTCAAAACATATAGAAAAAGTGATTAATTATTAGTATGTCCTCTAAACAAGAACAAAAACAAACAATACAAAATCCCAAATTAAAAGAATTCCAGTCTTTACTTGATGAAGACTTTAAAGAAAGAAAACTCAAAGAAAACGAAATAATTAAGGCTACAGTAACAGAGATAACTAAAAATTTTATTGTTGTTGACTGTAAAGCTAAGATGGAAGGCATGATACCGATAGAGGAGTTTAAACATGATAAAGAATTCGATAAATTAAAAGTTGGTTCAATAGTCGAAGTTTACTTAGAAAGAATAGAGAGCTTTAAAGGAGAAATTGTAATTTCTAGAGAGAAAGCTAAGCGTATGGTCGCTTGGAAAAAAATGGAGAAAATTTTTGAAACCCAAGAAGAAGTAACTGGCTTTGTTACTGGTAAGGTTAAAGGAGGGTATGTATGCACTGTTGATGGTTTACCAACTTTTATGCCATCTTCCCAAATCGATGTGAGACCATTAAAAAAAGTAGATCATTTGATGAACGTTCCTATAAAAGTAGTTGCAACTAGAATAGATAAAAAACGTGGTAATGTTTGTACGAGCCGAAGAGCGGTTCTAGAAAAAAGTAAAAATGCTGAGCTGAAAGAAGCTTTAAAAAATTTAAAAGAGGGAGATATAGTTGAAAATGCTAAAGTAAAAGCTACTACTGACTGGGGTATATTTTTAGATATTGATGGAATAGATGCGCTACTTCATGTAAGTGACTTATCTTATGGTCGAGTAAAAAAACCTTCAGATTTAGTTACAATTGGTCAAAGTCTTAAAGTAAAAATTACAAAAATAGACAAAACTACAAATCGAGTTTCAGCATCAATAAAAGCGTTAACAGAAGATCCTTATGAAAACCTTTCCAAAAAATTTAAAATTGGAGAAATATATGAAGGAACATGTACAAAACTCATGGACTATGGCGTGTTCGTCAAGCTTGAAGAAGGTATCGAGGGATTAATTCATAATAGTGAATTATCTTGGCAAAACAGAAATGTACAACCTAGCAAAGTTTTATCTCCATCTCAAAATGTAAAAGTTAAAATAATAAACATTGATAAAGATGCAAAAAGAATTTCTCTTTCCTATAAAGAAACCTTAGACAACCCATGGACTAAAGTAATGAACTCTGTAGGTCAAAAAGTTAAGATTAAAATTAAAAATATAACTGATAAAGCTATTTTTGGCGAGCTAGACTCAGGTTTAGTTGGAATGCTCCACTACAAAGAGATTAATTTTGATGAAAAACAAGAATATTTGAATAAATACAAAAAAAATGATGTTTTAGAAGTAAAAATTATTGAGGTTAAAGATGAAAAAATTAGATTTTCAAAAAGAGCTCTCGATAAAGATCCTTTAGACTGGTTTAAAGAAAACAATAAAAAAGTTGGAGATATTATTACTACAAGAATCCATGAAGTTATGAAAACAGGTGTGAAAGTATCTATAGATACTGAAAAGAAAATAATCGTTTCTATTCGAAAAGCCGATTTAGCGAAGTCCTCTGCAGATGCTAGGCCAGAAGTATTTTCTCCAGGAAATGCATTGGATGCTAAGATTACCGAACTTGACATAGTAAAAAGAAAAATTAAATTAAGTGTGAAAGCTGCACAAATTGATGAAGAAAAAAGTCTTGTTGCTAAATTCGGTGAAGGCGCAACCAAATCTGGAGCCACTCTAAAAGGGATATTTGAAAAGGCTTTAGGAAGAAAGAATAATAAAAAAAAAGATAAGTAATTGTCAAAACCAAAAATAATCCAAAAATTAAAAATTAGAAACTCTAATATTGGCAAAAAGGAACTTGAAAAAATTTTTGATATTTTTTTTCAACAAATATCAGACGCTTTGCAAGATATGCGGTCTATAGAAATTAGGTCTTTAGGAACTTTTTTTATTAAGGAAATCAAAGAAAAAAAACAAGCGAGAAATCCTAGAACTGGAGAAATTATTTATGTTCCAAAAAGGAATAAAATTAGATTTAGGGCTAGCAAAAGGCTTAAAGAAATAATAAATAAATAACTATGAAAAATATTTTTATTGCTTGTGACACAAATAATATTCAAAAAATTAAAAAAATTATAAGACAAACACAATTTAGATTAAAAGAATACAGGATAGGTTATAAGTTTGGTTTGGAGTTTTTTTATACGAGAAACGGGAGAAAATTTATCGAAGGATTAAAAATAAATAATTTATGGTTAGATTTAAAGACTTTTGATATTCCTAACACAAGCGCTGCCTCGATAAAATCTATACGAGATTTAAAAAATATTTCTTATGTCACTGTTCATGTAAGTGGAGGTCTCCAAATGCTTAAGGCTGTCAAAAAAGCAGCAAAAAAATATAATAAAAAATTAAAAATTTTGGGTGTCACTGTTCTTACTAGTTTTTCTAATAGTTCAATTAAAGAAATCGGCTATACGAAATCAATAAAAGATTTGGTAAAAAAACAAGCTTTGCTAGCAAAAAAAGCCAATATGAATGGGATTGTTTGTTCAGCTCACGAAATTAAATTTATTAAAAAAATTTGTAAAAAAATGGAAATAATTACACCTGGAATTAGATTAAAAGGTGATAAATTGAATGATCAAAAGAGAGTGATGTCTCCAAGAGAAGCTTTTGATAATGGCGCAACTTCTATTGTAATGGGCAGAAGTTTGATTGAAGGTAATATAAAAAACAATATTCAAAAATTAATCGAATCATTAAAATAAACCTATGAAACTAAAAGTTTGTGGGCTTTCAAATCAAATAGAAGTACAAACTTGTATAAATAATAATGTAGATTTTTGTGGATTTATTCTTAACTATCCGAAAAGCCATAGATATATTTCTTTTGAAAAAGTAAAAAAACTTTTAAGTATTGAAAAAAACAAAACTCAGTATGTTGGTGTTTTAGTCGAACCAAGCCTAGAAGAATTAAGTAAATTTTCTAAACTAAATTTGGATTATTTTCAATTATACGGAAAATATGATGATTCTTCTTTAAAGGAAATTAAAGAAAAATTCGGAAAAAAAATAATAACCACAATACAGGTTAAAAGCAAAAATGATATTCGAGCCTATAAAAATATAGAAAGGGTGTCAGATATTATTTTATGGGACAGCACAGGTTATGAAAAAAGCCTAAGTTGGAATCATTATTGGATTAAAGATATTAAAATTAAAGGAGAAAAAATGATAGCAGGAAATATAACAAAAGATAAACTTAGTGATTTATCGAAATTAGCTGATATAGTTGACGTTTCTGGTGCTTTGGAAACGAACAAAGTAAAAGATATAAAAAAGATTGAAGACTTTGTAACTCATGTGAAAAAAATTAATAATGAAAATTAAAAAAGGAATACAGCTTATAGACCAACACGACAAAAATTTTATGTACGGTGGAAAATTTGGTGGTAATTTCATACCAGAAACACTTAAGAAGCCTATTGATGATCTCACCAAATTATTTGCAAAATTAAGAAAGGACAAAAAATTTTTAAATGAAAGGGACTATTATTTTAATACTTATGTGGGTGCCCCAACTCCTTTTATAAAATTAGAAAATTTAACTGAACATCTTGGGGGTGCACAAATATATGCAAAAGTTGTGTCTGAAGCTAATGGTGGGGCTCATAAAATATATAACGCTACCGTGCATTGTTTAATCGCTAAAAGAGCAAGAAAAAAATTTATTGTAGGAGACACAGGTGCAGGCTATGCAGGAAAAATGTTATCGATGGCGGCTAAAAAATTTGGACTCAAATGTAAAATTTTTATGGGTGCAAAAGACATTAAAAGACAACGGCCAAATGTAGAAGCGATGAAAAAAAATGGTGCTACGGTTGTTCCTGTATATTCTGGGAGTCAAACGTTAGTGGATGCGGTAAGTGAATGTATGAGATACTGGGTTTCAAATTGTGATACAACACACATGTGTGTAGGATCAACGGTAGGTCCTAATATTTTTATAAAAATCGCTGCGTGGAGTACCGCGCAAATATCCAGAGAATTAATAAAACAAGTAAAAGAGGAATTTGGAGAAGTCCCAAAAAAAATTAAACTTCTAAATTGTGTAGGAGGCGGCAGCTCTGCTATGGGATTTTGGAATGAATTTATGGATACAGATGCTGAGTTTATAGGTATCGAAGCAGGTGGTCCAAGAAATAGCAGGCTTCATGCAGCTCCATTAACTAATGGTTCAAAAATTGGAATTTTGCACGGGGCTGCTCAATATGTAATTCAAGACAAAGAGGGACAAATAGGTTCTACTGAATCTATATCTGCAGGTTTAGACTATCCAGGAATTTCGCCTTTACATTGTTTTTTAAAAGATACTAAGAGAGCAATGTACACTTCTGCCAGTGATGAAGAAGCATTAAAAGCTTATCAATTAGTTTCTAAACTAGAAAATATTTCCCCTTCCCTTGAACCTTCGCACGCATTCTCTGAAGCCATTCGCCTTGCTCCAAAATTAAAACCTTCTGAGATCATAATTGTAAATTCCTGTGGAGACAGTATTAAAGATAAAGATATTATTAAACAAAAACTAGGATCATATATTAGATGAAATCAAAAATTGCTATTACTTTTGAAAAGTGCAAAAAAGAAAAAAGGGCAGCGCTAATTACTTATACAGTTGCTGGAGATAACACTAAAAGCAATTCTTTTAAAATATTAAATTCTATCTCAAAACATGCTGATATTCTTGAGCTTGGTTTTCCACATAATACTCCCATTGCAGATGGAGGTCAAATTCAAGGTAGTTCTTATCGCGCGTTGAAGAATGGAATAAAACTTAAAAATGTTTTTCAAATTGTAAAAAAATTTAAAAAATTAAAGCCAAATAAACCTTTAATATTAATGGGTTATTATAATTTAATTTATCAAAGTGGTGAAAATAATTTTATTAAGGATTGTAAAGTTGCCGGTGTAGATGGTTTAATTGTTGTTGATCTTCCTTATCCAGAAAATAAAAGTTTTTCAAAAAAATGTAAAAAAAATTCTATTAATTTTATTCAACTTTTATCACCTACTACTTCAAGAGAAAGAATGAAGAAGATAATTAAAGATTCACATGATATGATTTATTATATATCTATGCTATCTACGACGGGTGGTATACTTAAAGTTTCACCTAGAAAAATCCTCAAAAATTATAATAATATAAAATCAATTAATCGAAAAAAAAACTTAGTGATAGGTTTTGGAATAACAAATAAGACCATAGGCTCTCTTAAAAAAGCTGATGGGCTTGTGGTAGGTAGTCAACTGTGTAAAACTATTGATAATTCATTAAAAAAACGCCTAAATACTGCCAAAGTGCTGGATAAAATGGTATACAATCTAAAAAAGAAAATTATATGAATTGGATAAGCAAATTTATAAAACCAAAAATTAAGTCTTTGTTTAAAAAGAAGGCATCTACTGTTGAAGAAACTCTTTGGATTTCTTGCGAATGTAAAAATTTAATTTATAAAGAAGACTTTGAAAAAAATTTTTATTGTTGTCCAAAATGTGGTGTTCATCATAAGTTATCTTGCAAAGACAGGTTTAGATTATTTTTTGATAATGGTGCATATGAATTAATTGATACTCCAATTCCTGTTGATGATCCCTTAAACTTCGTTGATAACAAAAAATACAAAGACAGATTAAGAGATGCTAGAAAAAAAACAGGTCAAGACGACGCTATTTTGATAGCTAAGGGAAAAATTAAAAATATTGATGTAATAGTAGGTGCTCAAGACTTTAGATTTATCGGTGGATCTTTTGGTGCCGCAAGTGGGGAAGCTTTTATAACTGCGGTTCAACATTCAATAAATAATAAAGATCCTTTAATTTTTTTTAGTTGTTCAGGCGGACAGCGGATGATGGAGTCGTCTATCGCTTTAATGCAAATGACAAGAACCAGTTTAGCTGTGAATGAATTAAAAAAAAATAATATCCCTTACATAGTCGTAATAACAAATCCAACTACAGGTGGTGTGACAGCATCATGGGCAATGCTCGGAGATATAATTTTAGCTGAAAAAGGAAGTGTTTGTGGTTTTGCAGGAAAAAGAGTCATACAAGATACTGTCAGAGAAACGTTGCCAGATGAATTCCAGACTGCAGAATATGTCAAAGATCATGGATTTTTAGACTTAGTCCTTGAGAGAAAATATCTTAATTCCACTATTGGAACATTGTTGAGTGTTATGTTGAAAAAATCTGAGACCCAGGCTAAAAAAGAAACTAAAAATGCCATCACAATCGATCAGTCTCTACAATCTGCTAGCTAATCATAAATTATTTAATAAATCAGTAAAGTTTGGACTAAAAAGAATAAAGTTAGCTCTAAGTTTATTAGGACATCCCGAAAAAAAATTAAATAATGTTATTTCTATTTTAGGCGAATCTGGAAAGTTTACAACATTATCTACACTTAAAAGTTTTATAGAAGCAAACAATCAAACTGCCTCTGCTTATATATCTCCTTCATTGCAGGATATTAAAGAACGATTTTTTATGGGAACAAGATATTTATCACATAAAGAAATTAGAAATACTATTAAAGAGATAGAAAAATTTAAAATACCATTAACTATTTATGAAGTCCTCACTTTGGTGTATGTAATAAATGCATCTCGACAAAACGTCGACTACAATTTAATTGAGACAGGCGCTTTATGGAAACATGACTGTTCGAATATATTTGATTTTCCTCTTGCCCAAATTGTTACGAATATTAATCTTCAACACAAAATATTTCTTAAAAAGAAAACACTTAATGAAATAATTAAGGAAGATGTTGGATATTTAAGTAACTTTACAAATATTTATATTGGAAAACAAACACCCTATGTATTAAGAAAAGTAAAATACCACTTGAGAAAAAATATAAGTAAAATTTATTACCCAAACTCTTGGAAATTAATAAAACAAAACAACACATACTCTTACCTGGATAATAAAACAAAAATTAAATTAAGAACTAAAAATATTTATTCAAAAGGAATGTTCGAAAATATTGGTCATGCAATAAAAATCGCCCTAGATTTAAAAATTAGTAAAGAAGTTATAGAAAAAACTTTACCTGATTTATCTTTTCCTGGAAGATTCAGTTATTTAGAAAAAGGTAAAATCAAAAATAGATTATATAGGAATGAGAAGATTATGATTGATGGGGCGCATTCTCCTGCAGACGCAAAAAATTTATGTAATTATCTTAAAACTGTAAAAATGCCAAAGTATGGTATTTGGTCAATGACTAAAAACAAGGAACCAGACTTATTTATAAAAGAATTTAAAAATATATTTAAAAAAATTGTTACTATTCCCATTCCTAATGAAGCTGCTTCTGTATCTGCTAGTGAACTCAACAAAATTGCTATTAAAAATAAAGTTAACTCAGAAATAAGTAATAATTTTTTCGGAGCTTTAAGAAAAATAAGTTCAAGAAAAAAAAAACTTATAGTTTGTTTTGGAAGTCTTTATAGCTGTGGAAGTATCCTTAATAAAAATTAAATATTTTCTTTAATCCAGTCTAGAATATTACCTTTAGTTGTTGCACCAACTTTGGTTGCTTTAAGCTCTCCTCCTTTAAACAGTAGCATTGTTGGAATTCCTCTAATACCATACTTTGTTGGCGTGTTAGGTTCTTGATCTATGTTGTGTTTTGCAATAATTACTTTGTCTTTCATTTCATCTGAAATTTCTTCCAAAGCAGGACCAATTTGTTTACAAGGCCCGCACCACTCTGCCCAAAAATCGACTACTATTGGTTTATCAGATTTAATGACGTCACTTTCAAAAGAATTATCTGTAACTGGTTTTGTAGGCATAATATCTAGATAATTATTTTTTTTTCAAAGTCAACTAAACTTTTGAATATGTTTTTTCCAATTCTTCAACGTACGCGTTAATTTCATCTAGGATAATTAATTTATCTTGATGATTTTCTTTCTCAAATTTAGCACGCAAAGTGTCAATTTCAGCATAAGTTCGTGGGATTGTATTCCATTTTTCATTGTTTGTGCTGAGTAATTTTTTAGCTATATCTTTGTGGATTAAATTATAATCCTCTTTTGACAATAATTCTGGTTTTTCCATATATAAGAGTTTTTTTCCAAAATATTTTAGTCTCTCATCCTTAAATTTAGATATTACAGATAACTTTTTATCCCAACTAACAATATGAAACTCTGGCATTATTTTATTATCTTCTGCAGTCGTAAATTTTGTATAAATGCTCTCTTCTTCGTATAAATCTTCTTGTGATTTTGATTGTTCCTTTTCCTCAGATTCTAAGCGTTTTATTGTCAAAATTTTTTCTGCAAATTCATTGTTTCCTCTAATTAGTTTTGCTCTTTCCTTAAGTTTTGAAGAACCAATAATTTTATATTCATCGAATTTTTCTCCATACTGAGGATTCATAATTACTGGGTGTTTGTTATGTCTTATTGTCCTAATAAATTTAGGTTGTTTTTTCATGGCAGATGTCAGTTCATTGATTGGCATTTTTAAATATAAATTGGGGTCGTGTCTTAAATCAAAGCATAAAGGCCATTGATATTGTGGATGTTGGCAAACGAATGTTTGAACATAAGGTCTGCTTTTGCCGTAAAAATATTCATTGGTGCAAAAATAAGTTTCTTTTTTAATAAGCTCTAAAGTTTGATTTTTATCTAAAGTCATTAGACTTGCTTTCCACACATTTGGGGCTTTTTTTGCTATCAGCTTTGCAATACCTAGTGTAGCAATGACATCGCCTATTGCACTGTGAGCGTCACCGTGATCAATTCCGTTCAGTGGTGCCATTTGGTCCAATTTATAAACGTCATTTCCTTTTTCATTTTTAGAATTTTTAAGAGTATTCGGATAATAAAGATTAGCTGCTCTTGCCAAACTTAATATATCTCCTCTTGTATTGCCGTTTGTGCTTGTAATATAAGGATATTCAAGAGTTTGAAAAAGAGTACTTCTTAAAAATTCTTCATCAAATTCAATGCTATTAAATCCTATATAGGTTGCTTTTCCCCATTTTTTTAATGTCTCAACAAATTGTCTAATCATTTCATAATGAGAAAGATTTGATTTTTTTAACATTGTAGGAGATGTTTTATTAACAATAAGAGCCATCGCTTCTGGAATTATTCCAGGACTTAATCGACATCTAACATCAAAACGATCTAGTTCATCTAGATTATCATTTGTTAAAATAGCACCAATTTGAATTATTTGGCCCCAGTGTTTATTGGATGAGCTGGTCTCAAAATCATAAAAGACAAAGTTAGACATATTTCTTAATTACTTAAGTACTTTTATCTTTTCTGGATTTTCTTTCAAGGTGTCTGTTACTTGTTGTGGATCTTTAATATTTCCAATTGTATTCATGATAGACCTTGCGTCTCTACCAAAACCATCAGTTACAGTAAGTGCTTGTTCTAATTTCTTTCTTAGATCTTTAATTCCATCAAAATGTTTTTCAAACCTTGAGCTTATATTTCTCAAATCAGTATAGATTTGAGTTGCGTGTTGCTGAACTTTAAGTGTCTGAAATCCTAAATAATAAGATTGTAGCAAAGCAGATAAAGTGTTTGGACCAGAAATCGTAACTTTATATTTTGTTCTAAGCTCTTGCATTAAAAGCTCTTTTGTTTTGGGATCTCTGTAACTTGAGAGTTCAGAAAATAATCCTTCAGTCGGAACATAAATAATTGCAAAATCTGTACTTTTAGGTGGAGCGATATATTTTGCGTTAACTGTTTTAGCTTTTAGTCTAAAGGCTGCAGCTAAATCTTTCCTAGCCTCAGCTTGTCCCTCTTTGTTATTAGAATTATATGCATCATCGATTGCTTTATATTTTTCAACTGGCCAATGACTGTCAATCGGTAGCAATACATCTTTAAGTTTAATAGCAAATTCAACTGTCTCCGATGTATCGTCTTTCATTTTTGCGTTAGCAATAAATTGAGATGCTGGAAGCAAATCTTTTAGAAGAGCTCCTAATCCAAATTCCGCTAGAGTTCCATATGTTTTTACACCACTTAAAATCCTACTAAAATTGTCCTGACTTTTATTTAGCTCGCTGACCTGCTGATTAAAAACTGAAACTTTTTCGTCAACTTTAGTTAAAGCTCCCGTCATATCTTTTGCAATCTCTTTACTCATTGAACCAAAAGATTGACCAAAGCTTTCTTTAAAAGAATTAAATTCATCTTTAAAAGTTTGCTCTGTGTTTACTGATTTTTCAGGCTTATTTTTTATTAAGAAGAAAACAACTCCAATATTAATGATAACCAATAATACAATTAAAACTATAATTATAATTAACGAATCCATATTTTAATATACATTAATATGATTGTGAGGGGTAGCTGGAGCTACCCCTACAAGAGTTAAATGTTATCTGAAGTCTTTTTTAAATGTTTAAGTACTTTTCCAGCGTTGGTTCCCATTTTCAATCTGTAACCAAAAGTACCGGAGTTACCAGTATTGATGGCTTTTCTGGATTTACTTAATTTATTTAAAAGTTCAGCCTGTGTTTTACTTCGGCTGAATTCTTTTAACAATTTTGTATGTCTATCCATACATCCTCCTTGTTAGTTTATTCAACCTACTTTTAACTCATGTAGATGAGCCACTTTCTGACCATGTGGATGGTAAGTTAATTCTATTGTATAACATTAATACATGTCAATATAGGATTAATTATGAAAAACAGACATTTAGGCATACTTTTAGTTCTAGCAGGTGTGCTCACAATATTTGTGAAACACGAATCAGCTTGGATAATATCAGCCATTTTAATTGGTGGGGGAACTGGTATATTTTTTTGGAAGGATAAAGTTGAAAGTGAAGAGGATAAATAAATTTTTTTTTATTAATGGAATAATTGGTTCTTTGATTTTCTATTATTTTGTAAGAAAAATTCAAACTTATTATGAGGTTGATATAAGTATTGACGGATATGGTTTAGCTGGAGCTGTTTGGTATGGTGTTGGTTTAGGATTTGTCTTTGGTGTAAAATTTATTAGAATACAAGAGATAATCAATTATTTTAGAAGGTAGAAAAGCGTTTTATGAGTAAAATATTTGTTGTTTATGGACATCATAATATAGATAAAAGTTTTAATCAGGAAATAAGAGATACATTTTGTTTAGAAGCCAAAAAGTTGGGTCACGAGATTGATCTCATTAATTTGCACTCAGAAAAACCAATACCTTTTTACGATGGATCTGAACCCAGTGAGCAAATTTTAGATTATAGGAAAAGATTAGAGCAAAGTGATGTGCTCTTTATGATTTCCCCCTGTTATAATTTAAGGGCGACAGCAATCTTAGAAAACTGGATTGATCTTGTGCTTGCTCCTAAGTGGTTTTTTTCTTTCAAAAGATTAGTGGGCAATTGGGGTTATCCTGTAGCAGGTGCAATGAAAAATAAGAGAGCAATAATGAGTATGAGTTATGGTGGAAATTGGTTTAGTATTCAAACATGGTTTCAAAATATTCCTTTCAGAAGAATTAAAGCTGGAGTTTTAAAGCTTGGAGGTATGAAAACAAGCTATATAAGATTTTATGAAGTTTTGCCTGGAATGTCGCAGGAAAAATTTGATAAACATATGAACAGAGTAAGAGATTTAGTAAAAAATTTATAAATTTAAATTTTCATATAAAAAGTATATAAATTTATTATGGATAGTTTGAAAAATTGGATGGTTGAAACTGCAAACATTATGTTTGATGATAGTAAAAATGATCTAAGGTCATTGCCTAAATCTGTAAGACTTCAAATTTTGATAGTTTTATCTTTTATTTGGTCGACAGTTTTTAGTTTGTATGTATTTAGCCTGACAAGTTTCATTTGGGGATGGGCTGGTGTTGTACTGGCACACATTGGTTTAATAATTGCTGTCTACATAACATTTAAGTTTTTTCATAAAGCAAATATTGAAAAGAAAAGTGTTTTTGAGACTGGAAATTACAACCCTGCTAAAATATTTGTTGTTTTTTTTATAATATTTTTTATTTTTATATTCACAAAAGGCATTGATGTACTTACAAGAACAAATTCTTACTCGATAGAATATGACGGCCCAGTTAAATCTACCTTAGAGAGAATAAAAGAATTTGTAAAATAAAATTCTAATGTGTGGAAGGTTTGCGCAAACAAATATAATTAAAGCTACATCGGATATAGTAAAAACCGTAATCGGAAAAGTAGAAAGCATAGATAATTTTAATATAAGTCCAGGACAAGAAGTTGCTGTTATAAAAAAATATAGTAATGGACGTGCTTTAGAACTTTGTCATTGGAGTATATTCCCAAGCTGGGCAAAAGATAAAGAAGGATTTAGACCTTTACATAACACTAGATTAGAAAGTTTAGTTAAACCGTATTTTAAAAGATTAATTTCGACAAACAGATTATTGGTACCTTGCAGCTATTTTTATGAATGGTCAAAATCTGAGGAAAATAAAAAAGTTCCTTTTTGCTTTAAATTAAAAGACGACAATGATTTAATGTATTTTGCTGGAGTGTTTGAAAATAATCAATTTAGTATAATTACTAGAGAGGCTGATGGTGAAAATTCTAAGATTCACCATCGTCAACCATTGATAATTAATAAATCAAAGATTAACGATTATTTAAATCTTAAAAATAATGCCCAAGAAATTTTACAATCTATTAAACCACCAGATCTTAATTTTTATCAAATTGGGCTTGAAATTAATAATCCAAAAAATAATTTTAAAGAACTAATTAACCCATTGCCAAATTGATATAATTTGGTTTACAATTTTATATGTCAAAAATAGAATTTGAACCGACAGATAATCAAGTAGGATGTTTTATCTACACTGATTTACAAGAAGTGAAAAAAGATCAAATAGTTGAAATAAAAAAGTTACTTGATAGATATGGAGTGCTTTTTTTTAAAAATCAAGACTTGAGTGCAGAGCAATATGTAAATTTTTCAACAAATTTTGGAATCCCAGCAAAATACCCTATGCTTAAACCTCACAAAAATTTTAAAGATATATATGTTATTGAAAGAAAAAAAACTGATACTGGAAAAAGTTTTGGTGAAGGTCCTCACACAGATTCTTCATATTTAGAAAATCCTCCAAGGTTTACTTTTTTACAAGCAATTGATGTGCCTGAAGAAGGAAAAGGAAATACTTTGTTTTATAATCAATTTCTTGCATATGAGGCGTTACCTAAAGAAATAAAACAAAAAATTGAAAATTTAAAAGGTGTTTTTTCCTCGCAGGGAAAAATAGCTCAAACGCGGACACTAAGGATGGCAGATCATGGGACTAGCGGAACAAAAGAGATTAGGTCTGAACATAACTTAGTTCAATTAATTAATGGTAGAAAAACTATTTATTGTTCTCCAGGTCACGTTGTTGGAATAGTAAACTTTAGCTCTGAGCAGGAAAAATTAATAAATTTTTTATCCTCTCATCAAATAAAAGAAAAATTTACTTATAGTTTTAGTTGGAAAAAGGGTGATATTGCACTTTGGTCGAATCGCTCTATGCTTCATGCGGCAACTGCTTTTAATGGTGACAGGAAAATGTTTAGGATAACAATTCAATAATTAGTCTTTTAGAATTGTGAGATGACCCATTTTTCTTCCTTCTCTAGGTTCTTTTTTTAAATAATCATGAAAAAATTCGTTCTTTTTAAAAGTTTTTTTTTTATAATTATGAATTTCAAAACCTAAAATATTGTACATTTCTGCATTAGAGATTTTTTCAATCGGCTTTGATTTTAGACTGCAGACAGCTCTTACATGATTTTCGAATTGCGAGATATTAAAAGCTTCAATAGTGAGATGACCTGAATTGTGGAAACGTGGAGCTAGTTCATTTACCAGTAACTCATCTTTTTTAGTAATAAAGTACTCAATAGTTAATATTCCAATATATGAAAAGTTTTCAGCAATTTTCTTTGCATTGTTAATAGCGTTTTTAAAGATTTTATCACTTATATCAGCGGGTATTTTTGATTTGTATAAAATTTGATTTTTATGGACATTCTCAATTGGCTCGTAACTTATCATTGTCCCGTCAGCATATCTAGCAATAACAACCGAAATTTCTTTTTTTAAATCTACTTTTTTTTCAAGAATATAATCATTAGTAAAACACCAATCTTGTTTAACGTCATCTAAGGAGTTTAATATAAACTGACCTTTTCCATCATAGCCTAAAGTATTAGATTTAAGTATTCCAGGTAAAAGGTGTTGATTTTTCTTTATATCTTCTGCTGATTTAATGAAAACCCAGTCTGTTGTATTAATTCCTAGTTCATTAACAAAAGTCTTCTCAAGTTTTCTGTTTTGAGCAATTTTATTTATTTTAGGAGAGGGTAATACTTTTTTCTCTTTCTGAATGAAATTTAAAAATTCTACTGGTATGTTTTCAAATTCATAAGTTACAACGTCAACTTTACTAATAAACTCTCTCACTTTTGCATTATCGTCATACTTACTATAAATGAATTCATCACAAAAATGTTGTGCTGGTCCATCCTTATCATCTGAAAGCACAACTGATTTAACTTTTAATTTTTTTGCAGCAGAACACAAGAGTGAGCCTAATTGACCTCCACCAATCACTCCTAAACAAATAGATTTAGACATTTACCTTGGTCTTTTTTTAACTGATTTAGTTTGTCTTGCTCTGTAGTTTTCAAGTTTAATTCTCACTTTTTTATCTTGCAGAGCAATAATTGAAATTGCTATTAGACCGGCATTAAGAGATCCATTTATAGCAGTTGTAGCAACGGGAATCCCATTTGGCATTTCTGCTACTGAAAACAAAGCAGAAATCCCGTCTGTTTTTTTGTCTTTTATTGGAACACCTATCACCGGAATTTTTGTTAAAGACGCACACATTCCTGCTAGATGAGCAGCTCGTCCTGCACCTGCACAAATTACTGAATAATTTTTATGAGCATTTTTCGCAAATTTAAAAAGTCTTTCTGGAGTTCTGTGAGCACTAACTATCAAAACATCATTTTTAATTTTAAATTTTTTTAAAATAAGTTCACAGTTTTTCATAACAGGATAATCATTTCTACTACCCATGATTATTGCTACTTTATTTGGAGAATTTGCTTTCACAAAACATTTTTAACAATTTTTAAGAAAAATACAATAGAGCATTTAAAAGATTAAATTAAAGACAGTAGTTGATCTGGTAACTTTGTAATTTTTCCTTTTGAGGAAACTACAGCTAATTCAATTGTGGATGAAAAAATCAGTTTATTGCCTTTTTCGATGTTTTGTTCAAGAACGAGTTTAACTGGGCTTTTTTCAACAATTTTAGAAACGACTGTTAAATCATCTTCAAATTTAGCTGGAGCTAAATATTTTGATGAAAGAGACTTTACCACAAAAATGACATCAAATTTATCTTTCAGCTCAAGATGTTTGAGTTTTAATTTTTCATAAATAAGTTCTGTTCTAGCCCTTTCAGTAAATTTAAAATAATTTGCATAAAACACCACCCCCCCTGCATCTGTATCCTCGTAATATATTCTAAGTTTATATTTATGATCCATAAGATGAATATATTGTCTTATTTGTGCAACTTCAACTTGCTTAAATTTCTTTCTTATTTTGAACAATTTTATGACAACCAATCTACTAAATCTGACTTTAAATATATAATTATGAAAATATTATCAATTGCAGCTTTACTTCTTATGTTGACAAACTGTGCCGGTGGTAACGTAGCAAAAATTAAGTTAGGCAAAAAATGTACAGTTGCTGATTCAAAGCAAATTCAAGAATCCTCACTTATCTGGTTCGTGTCTAAAGAGGCGCTTGATGACTTCGATAAAAGGATTAATAAAAAACATTGTTTAAATAGTTAATTTATTTAGAAAAAAAACAAAAATGTGCTAATAAGGGGTAATGTCATTATCCCTTATTACTGCTTTAATAGTATTATTCATATTTTTAATTATGGTGCCATTAATTATAAGTAGAAAAGCTGAAAACAACTCAAAAATTTTAAATGAATGGGATAAAATTAAGGAATATGGAAAAAAAATAAATGATAAAACTAGAAATAATAAGAATAAATGAAATTGAATTTCGTATATTTTTTGATTTTAAATATATTAATTTCAGTTAATGCTATGGCGCAAAAACCATATCATCACCTAGCAGATGGAACCTTTAGAAATCCTGAAGGATCACCCAAAAGAGATCCAAATATCAAATGGTCTTATAAAATTTTCAACGATGAAAGAAAAAAAATTAAAATAAATTTTCCCGAGGATCATGTTGTCCCAAGAAGTAAGGTGATCAAAGACCTTAATAACAATTTAAAAAATGATTATATTGCATGGATAGGGCATGCTACGTTTTTAATTAAACTTGGAAATACAACAATTATCACTGACCCATTGTTCTCAAAAAATACTGGACCTTTTATTTTTGGTCCAAAAAGATATGTTGAACCAGCTATAAATATTAAAGAGGTTCCTAAAACGGATATTTTTTTACTCACTCACAATCATTATGACCATCTAGATGTTAATGCTGTGAGGAACTTTCCACATAAAGATGCAAAAGTGATTACTCCATTAAAACTATCGAAATATTTTAATCGTTACAAAGATGTTAATGAATTAGACTGGTATGAAAAAATCAAAATTAATGAAGAATTACAAATTACGCTTTTGCCTGCTGTTCATTGGTCCAAAAGAAGTTTATTTGATACTAACAAAACTTTGTGGGGAAACTATTTAATCGAGTATAAAGACAAAAAAATTTTGTTTGCCTGTGATACTGGTGTGGGAGATATTTACAAGGAACTTGGGGACAAATATGGGCCTATAGATATTACTTTTATAAATATTGGAGCATACAATTTTTTTCCAATAATGCCCCAAAAAGATAAATCAGTTTATCATACTAATCCAGAAGAGGCTTTGAGTGTAGCAAGAGATCTTAAAAGTAAAAAAGTAATAGGTATGCATTGGGGAACGGTTATTCTTTCTTTAGAACCAATAATGGAACCACCAGAAAGATTTAAAAAAAATGCAGAAAAATTTGGTTTTAATAAAAATGATGCTATTGTTTTTAAAATTGGTCAAGTAACAAAACTATCTGATATTTTAAATTAATTTAATTTTCTTTTATATTCTCTATCAATCATTGAAGTTAAAGAGTCTACTAGAGCATCTGAAAATTTAAATATTTCATTTGGCTTGTACTCATTAGATTGATTTTTTACCGGATCGGTTTTATCTTCTACTACTATGTTAGAGTTAGGATCATTATCTTTTAAATAAACCAGCATAATCCAATTCTCATCATTTTCTTCATCTAACTTTATAAATATTTCAGATGTTTCATATCTTCTATCAACTACTCGTAGCAATGACATTTTTTTTGGTAACCATCGTCTATTTAACTGAAAAATACATGAGGCCATACTTCTGTAAAAACTCTCTAAATTGTTTTCAATTTTTTCTCTAGCTATATTAAATTCTCTTTCCTTCTCTAATAAATCAGATCTGGTATCCGTATCTGAAACTTCAATTCCTAACTGCTCTATCCTTTCTCTAATTTTTTGATCTCTAATTGCCTGATATTTTGATTTTATTTTCTCTATTCTTTCTTGAACTTCCTCATAATTTTCCCTTTCTTGTCTCAAAACAATTTTTTCTAAGTTTTTTATCTCTAGAGCTTCTCTTTTTCTAAACTGATCAATTTTCTTTTCTAATTTTATTTTTTCATAAAACAATCTTTGTTTTTCAGCTTGATCTTTTCTTACTTGAGCTTGCTCCTCTCTTATAAATTTTTTAAGCTCAATTTTTCTTTCTTTATCTAATTTAATTTCTTCTCGCACTTCTGCTTGTTTGAGTTTTAACTCCTCTTTTTTTAATAGTTTACTTCTTTTAATTATTTCTTCCTTTTCTCTTTTCATTTGTTTTACTTCGGCTAATTTTTTCTTTTCTCTTTCTTCTTCTACAACTTGCTTAAAAGCATTTATTTTGTCTGATATTCTTTGAAAAAAATTTTGAAGAGCCCTATCAATATTAAAATTAAATTTTATTTTAAATTTAAATCGATCTCCAAATCTTATAATCTTTCTAAAAGTCTCTTTGGTGTTTTGAGATTGTTTTAAAAATTTTAATTTTTTTGTTTTAAATTTCTTTTTTCGTTTATAGATTTTTTTAGCTTTTTTTGCTTTTTTTTTTAAAGAGCGTTTAAATCTCTTCTTAAGCTTTACATGTTTTTTTACTTTTCTTCTAGTTTTTGACTTTCTTTTAATTTTTTTCTTTTTTTTTCTCTTTTTCATAACCGATATTGATTAAATACCAGTTTTTAAGAATATATATAGTCTCTTGTGGGGTGTGCAGAATCAAAATTTTTCACAATTTGTAATTGAAATACCACTAAGTCTCTATATCTAAACGCCGCTGCGCAGCTAGCCAAATAAAAAGACCACATTTTCACAAATTTTTCATCAAACATATCTTTTACTAAATCCTTTTTGGCATTAAATCTTTCCAACCAGCTTAATAGGGTTTTATCATAGTGTCGTATTAATGTTTCAGTATCGGAAACTATTAATCCAGTTTTTTCAATAGATTTAGTAATTTGACTTAAAGACGGACAAATTCCTCCTGGAAAAATATAACGGTTTATAAATTTATTGGGAGGAGAAGGTTTATCTACAACACCAATGGTATGTAATAGGAATGAACCATCATTTTTCAAAAGTTTATTTATAGATTTAAAAAATTGATTATAAAATTTTCTACCGACATGCTCAAACATACCTACTGAATAAATCTTGTCATATACACCTTTAATTTCCCGATAATCTACAAGCTCAAAAGAAACTTGATTATCTAAACCAAGTTCTTTTGCTTTTTTTTTACAATAATTAATTTGATTTTTACTTAAAGATATCCCAGTAACTTCACACCCTTTTTGTTTTGCTAGCTCTAAAGCCATACCTCCCCAGCCACAGCCAACATCTAAAACTTTATCACCATTTTTTACATTAAGTTTTTTTATTATATGGTCAATTTTATTTTGTTGAGCATCTTCTAAAGTTTTAGTATCCTCTTTCCAATAACCACAAGAATACTGTCTATGTTTTTTATCAAGAAATATATCATATAACTTTTCACCTTTTTCACCTCCAATATCATAGTGATGCTCTACGTTTTTTCTGGACTTGCCAGGTAAGTTAAAATTTGAGACTAATCTTGCGATTTCAAAAATTTTTTTCGAAAAATAACTCGCAGTGGTAATCTCCTCTCTTCCAAGGTTTTTTACTAAGGACATTAAAAACTGTTCAAGAGATCCGTTTTTTATCTCAATCTCATTTCGCATGTAAGCTTCGGGGAATTCTATCTCTGGATCAAGTATCAACTTCCATTTAAGATTGTTTTTTAATAATTTTAAAATTATTGGTTGGTCCTTTGGTGGATTGCCAATAATATATTTTTGACCTGATAAATCTTCTAAAATTATACCGCCTTTTTTATAAATCTTATTAAGAACTTTTGCTAATATCATATCTTAAGCTGCAATATCTTTATTTGAATTAAATTTTAAATTTTCAAGTTTTTTTAACAATTCTTTCTGATCACTTGAGTTTAATAATGTTAAAGGAGGTAATAAATTTTTAAATTTTGAATTTTTAAGAGCCATATAACTATGTAGGCCAGAAATTAAATTATATTTATCAAAAGTATGTCTTACATTTATCAATTTCTCATTAGATTTTTGAGGTCTATTTTTTTGAAAGTCGTCAAAAACTTCTCTAGCCAACTTGTGTGTCACATTTGCTATAGCAGATATACATCCTGAACACCCGATCTCTAGCCCTCTCAGTAATTTAGATTCATCCCCAGGAAACATCAAAAAGTCTTTTATCTTTACTTCTTCGTAAAGATTATAAGTGGAGTCTTTGCATCCGATTATATTTTTGGGGTATGTAGATACTAATTTTTTTAAAAAATTTAATTCAAATTTAAATCCACTGAGTTTTTCAAAATTATATATAATAATTTTTACTTTAGGAATATTTTCTATAATTTTTGTGTAAAACTGAAATACTCCATCTTCTGTGTTCCCTTTATAGTAAGCAGGGGGCATTATAAGAAAAGTATTAAAATCATATTCCATAGAATATTTTATAAATTCTAAATTATCTTTTAATGAGTTAAATCCAGTTCCTAAGAAAAAGTTGTTTTTAAGTTTACTTAAAGGAAGTCTTGAAACTAATTCTTTTTTTTCAGACATGGAAATTAGTTGACTCTGACCTGTGGAGCCAAAAAAGAACACACCATGTAAACCTTTGTTTATTATGTTTTCCGCGTGGACTATTGTTTCTTCAACGTTTAATGAGCTGTTTTCGTTCAAAATACTCAGCGTTGCAGCATATACTCCTTTTTTAATCATAATCTTACCTAAATTTATTTATCTAAGTTATAATATAAAATTTCAAAATGAAAGTTCTTGTTATACAAACTAGGTACGGCATAGGAGATATGCTTATATTTCTACCCTATCTAAGGGCTATTTCTCAGAAAACTGGAGTTAAAGTATCTATGCTCGCCAAAGAAAGTTCTAAAGCAAATGATTTATTTAAAGATGAAAATTTTTTAGATGAAATAATAAAATTGGATGACACTAATGATAAAATTTTAGGATTTTCAAAACTCATCAAGGAAATTAAAAATAAAAATTTTAATAAAGTATTTATTTTTAATGGTTCAATAAGATACAGGCTTTTAGCTATATTTTCAGGAATAAAAGAAATTTATCAGTATCCTTTTTTTACTTCAAAAGATGTCATATTTCAGACAGCCAAAATATTCACTGAAAACTATGTAAATAAAGTTTTATCCTCTAAACCAAAATTGAACTTAAATCCTAAATCTATTGATGAGGCTAAAAATAAATTTAATATCACTAGTGAAGTTAAAAATGTTGTGCTTGGTATTTCCGCATCAGGACCAACAAAAAGATGGGATATAAAAAATTATATCGATCTAGCAATTAAGTTAAATAAAATTCAAAATTGTAAATTTTTTATTGCCGCTAGTAAGGATGATATGGAATTAATTAATAAACTAAAAAATTCTGGAATAGGCAAAAATTGCTTCTCATTAGAAAATCTATCAATTAAAGAAATACTACCTATCATAAAAAATTGTGATCTTTACATTGGTAACGACACAGGTTTCATGCATATAAGTTCAGCTCTAGGAATAAAATCGATAGGTATATTTACAGACTCACCTGCTTACTCTTACAGCGGGTACTCTGATAATATCATAGCTATTGTACCAGTTGGTGAAACTCTTGAAAGCACAACTCACGACACTTTAGGTAAAGACAAGATTTCTTTTGAGGAAGTATTTGAAAAAACAAAAAAATGTTTGATCAACTAAAGTCGGACTTGATAATCTTTTCTTTAGCCTCATTTACCAATTGGCTTAATCTTTCACTATTTACGTCTCGATTCATGTCAGGATGAATTTTTTTTTGTAACTTTGCAGCTGTTTTTAGAACATCCTCTTTAGAGCATCCTTTTTTTAAACCTAAAATTTTATAGCTTTCCTCAATAGATATACTTGACGTTGCTTGTGAACTTTTATTGCCATATCTTCCTGAGCTTCTAAGAACTTGTATTAGTCTCCATAATTGAAATAATTGTAAAGCCGTAAAACCTTTTATTTTTAATCCACTTAAGAGAATTAGTAAAAAGGGGAGTGAAAATATATATTTACCTCCAATTGCTAAAATTGCTGCCAAAAAGATAGATATTACTATGGCTAATCTTTTTAAAAATTGGGCAATTTTTTTAGTGCTAGTTTTGGCAAACCAATTAAGAAATAAATAAACAATGACAAATATGATAATTCCAATTAAAAACCAGTTCATATAATTATATTATAATGAGTATACCAAAATTAAAAAAAATAAAGAGCGAGAAAAAGTATCACAATACTACATTAAAAGATGATTATTCTTGGGTCGATCAGCCTGATATTTTAGACGTTTTAAAAAATCCAAACAAATTACATCCTGAAGTAAAAAAGTACATTGAAGAAAATAACTTATTAACCGAAAAGTACTTTGGTGATGTTAAGGATCTTCAAAAAAAACTTTTTGATGAAATTAAATCTAAAATTAAACTTGATGATACTTCATTAAAATTTAAAGATCGCAAATACTTTTATTGGAGTAAAACTGAAGCTAAAGGGAACTATGGAAAAAGATTAAGACAACTAATTGATAAATCGAAACCAGAAGAAATTTATTTTGATGGAGACTTAGAAAAGAAAAAATCAGGATCTGAGTATTTTGGCCTAGGTAGTGTCAGCGTTTCTCATAATGATGACTGTATGGCATATTCTTTAGATTTAAAAGGATCTGAGTACTACACTATTTATTTAAGAGATTTGACTAACAACAAAAATTTACCCGATCAAATTGAAAATACTAGTGGAACTATTACCTGGTCTTTAGATAGTAAAAGTTTTTTCTACTCCAAGCTGGATAAATTTCATAGACCAAGAAAAATTTATCAACATTTTTTAGGTAAGCCTGTTGAAAGTGATATGCTTATTTTTGAGGAAAAAGATGAGACTTTTACATGTAGTATTGGTTTAACATCAGATGAAAAATTCTTCGTAATTTCCACTTCAGATCATATTACCACCGAAGAGCATTTTTTTGAATCGATTAGTGATGACATTAAACCAAAATTATTTAGAGAAAGAAAAAAAGACGTGCGCTATTCTTTAGACTCCTGGAAAGATTATTTCTATGTTCATACCAATGAAGATGCAAGAGACTACAAAATTTTAAGGTGTAAAAAAGACGATATTGAAAATTTGGAGGAATTTGTTCCACCAAAAAAAGAGACGGTGATCGGTGGTTTAGATTTTTTAGACGATTATATTATTAGAGCAGAGAAATCTGATGCGATACCAAAATTATATGTACGAAACATTAATACAAATAAGGAGGAAGAAATAAAAATTTCTAATGAACCTATTGGCGTCCCAGGGGCAAGCTTAATGCAAAAAGACACTAATACTTCAAAAATAAGAATTAGTTGGGAGAGTATGGCGACGCCAGGTAAAATATTTGAATACGATATTAAAACAAAAGAAAAAAAACTAGTTAAAGAAGTTGAAATTCCCTCTGGTCATGATCCTAATAAATATGTTGTTGAAAGAATAAAAGCTAAGTCACATGATGGGCGTATGATACCCATAAGCTTGGTTAGACTTAAAAACTCAAAACAAGACGGAATGTCAAAAATATTGTTATATGCTTACGGAGCATATAAGCATAGTGTGTCCCCATCTTTTAGTGCATCAAGATTTTGCCTAGTTGATAGAGGCATCACATTTGCTATCGCACACATAAGAGGTGGAGGAGATTTAGGAGATAGTTGGCACACGGAAGGAAAAAAGAAACTTAAGAAAAATACTTTTCACGATTATATCGCATGTGCTAATCATTTGATTGAACAGAGGTATACACATAAAGGTGGATTATGTTTCTACGGAGGTAGTGCTGGAGGTCTTACTGGAGGTAGCGTAGCAAATATGGCTCCTGAATTATTTTTTGCAATGCTTTTGCTTGTACCTTTTGTAGATACGATGACAACTATGTTAAATGAAAAACTTCCGCTTACACCAGCTGAGTGGGAACTTTGGGGAAATCCAATAAAAAGTAAAGAGTACTTTGATTACATACTATCTTATTCTCCCTACAATAATTTGAGCAAAAAAAAATACCCCCCCATGTTAGTCACATCATCAATATTCGATAATAGGGTTTTATATTCCGAACCTGTAAAATATATCGCTAAGTTAAGAGATGTTAAAGAGGACGACAATGAACAATTATTGAAATGCAAAATGGAAGCAGCCGGTCACGGAGGTATGAGTGGTAGAGATAATGCAATTAAAGAGCTTGCAGAAGAATATAGTTTTATTTTGAAGAATGCGAAGTAAAAAATATCCTCTTGAAAATTACAAAAAAATTACCACATATAAATCGTTGATTGCCGATAGGGATCAACATTTACCTTGCTAACAAAGGAGGAAATATGACAAGTAAGGATCTATCAATCTTTAATTCACTTAGACCTTTTAGCATTGGATTCGATGATATGTTTGATCAGTTCGAGTCAATGTTGGGTGGAAATGGCGTTGCGGTACAAAGTAACTATCCGCCATACAACATAAGAAAGGCTGGTAAAGATAAATACGCAATTGAAGTTGCGTTAGCTGGCTTTAACAAAGACGATGTTGAAGTAGAATATGAAGATAATCTTTTAACTGTAAAAACCAAACAAGTTAAAAGCACTGAGAAAAAAGATGGCGACGAGATAATTCATAGAGGTATTTCTCAAAGATCATTTGCCAGATCATTTACAATTTCAGATGATGTTAAAGTAGGTGATGCCGAGTTAAAAGATGGACTTTTGACAATCTCTTGTGAAAAAATCGTGCCAGAAGCAAAGAAAAAAAGACTTATTGAGATAAAATAAGTTTACCTTACTTGCGGAGTAAACTCCGCAAGTAACTTTAATTATGGAAATAACAGAAAAATTTGATTGGTTTTGTAAAACTACTTGGTCCAAAAGTGCATATAATACTTTATGGTGCCTCATTGGATGTTCTATAGGTGACTTTGGAACTATTTACTATTTTCAAATAACCCCACACTCTTTATCAGTACTTTTAGTTATGTTAATTGCAATAATTAATGGAATAATTACCTCTATAATTCTTGAGACTATAATTTTATTTAGACAAAAATTTAAGTTAATGGAAGCGTTTAAAATCGCTTGTGGTATGTCATTAATCAGTATGATTTCTATGGAAGTGGCGATGAACTTGACAGACTACTTAATTATAGGTTCAGCAAAATTAGTATGGTGGGTCGTACCTATAATGTTACTAGTTGGATTTTTAACACCTTGGCCTTATAATTATTGGAGACTTAAAAAATTTAATAAAGCTTGTCACTAAAAACAGTTTTTGCTTGTAAAACCTACAACTTTATTACTATTATTAATTTCAAAAATTCGCTCACATTTTATTTTAAATTTTTTTTTTGTATAAACATAAAATCTATTTCTAGAATTATCTTTAAAATTAACTTTTTCGGGATTTCCAAACTCTATCTTGAGTTCTTCCTCTGATCTATTTAGCCAACTACTTAATTGCTTTTCCTCTTCTGAAACTTTTTTGTCAATTTTGTTAGAAACAGTTTGACACGAAGCCAAATTAATAAATAGCAAAATCAATATTAGAATAAATTTCATTTTCAACCAAGTGGAGAATATACATCAATTTTATAAACAGAAATATTTATCGTAGGTTGTAATTACAAGTTTGCTGAGATTTTTAAAAGATTTATTTAGAGAATCATTGTAATCACAACTTATAGGAGGCTTTTATGCTTGAAAAATATTTTGAATACAAAAAACACAAAACAAATTTTAGAACAGAGGTAATAGCTGGTGTAACTACGTTTCTTACAATGGCTTATATAATGTTCTTAAATCCTTTTATTTTATCTGGGGAATTTGCAGGACCCGAAAAAGGATTTTTTGATTTTGGTGCTGTTTTTACTGCAACGATAATAGCTACCGCCATAGCTTGTTTTATAATGGCTTTTTACGGAAAAACTTGGCCAATTGGTTTAGCTCCTGGAATGGGAATAAACGCCTTTGTTGCTTTTGGGGTTGTGGCTGGAATGGGTTACACACCTCAAGAAGCTTTAGGTGCGGTATTAGTTGCTGGAGTACTGTTCTTATTAATTTCTTTAACTCCAATAAGAGCTTGGTTAATCAATTCTATCCCAAAAAGTTTGAAGTTAGGAATTGGAGCTGGGATAGGTGGTTTTCTTGCAATCATAGGACTGGAAATTATGGGAGTAGTAGGAGATCACCCTGTAACCTTAGTAACTCTGGGAGACATTAAAAATCCATTAGTGCTTCTTGGATGTTTGGCATTTGTTTCTATGGTCGTAATGGAAAAAATGAAAATACGTGGAAATATAATAATTGGAATACTAATCTTCAGTGTTATCGCGTGGGTGACTGGTCTTGCTAAATTTAATGGAGTGGTGAGTACTCCTCCACCAATGACTTACCTTTTTGCATTTGATTTAGGGGCTGCTTTTACTGCAGGAATGTCAACAGTGATATTTACTTTATTATTTATTGACTTCTTTGATACTGCTGGAACTTTAACTTCTGTTGCAAATGTTGCTGGTAAAGTCGGTAAAGATGGAAAAGTGCAAGATATAAATAAAGCGATGCTTTCTGATAGCGTTGGTACTGTTGCGGGAGCGTTTATGGGAACAACTACTGTCACAAGTTATGTTGAGTCTGGTGCTGGTGTAAAAGCTGGTGGAAGAACAGGAATGACATCACTTGTTATAGGAGTGCTATTTTTAGCTTGTTTGTTCTTTTCTCCTTTAGCTACCTCATTACCTAAAGAAATAGATGGGGCAGCTTTACTATACGTCGCTGTATTATTTGTTAGAAACTTGACAGATATAGAGTGGAACGATATTGCTGAGTCAGCACCAGCTGTAGTTGCTTTTATTGCAATGCCTTTAACTTATTCTATTAGTCACGGAATTGCTTTAAGTTTTATCGCATATGCATTAATTAAAATTTTTACAGGAAAATTTAATACTACTTCACCAGCTATTTGGTTGATAGCCGCGTTAAGTGTTGCAAGTTTTGCTGTAGCTTAAATAATTAAAGGGCCAGGAAACTGGCCCTTTTTAATGCTGGTTTTTTTTTAAATCCTCAATTCTTATTTCTTCGTATTTTTCGAATGGCTGAACTATCCAAGGATTATCTTTGAGTTTTTGAGCACAAAAATCTGGATCAAAAGTTGAATCTGCTTTTTTCCAAAGAACTGCAGTTTTAATTGATTTAATTTTGCCTTTTAAAGGTGGGTATTTTTTTAACCAATCAATACTTTTATTTAAAGTAACACCGGTATCAGATAAATCGTCACATAATAAAATATTACCGCTCATTTCTTGTACTGTAGAGCTTAGTTCTCTTGAAAAAATTAATTCTCCTTGTTGATCTTCAATATTTTCACCTGAGTAAGACTCAACTGCCAAATATGCGCATTTGAGTTTAAAAACTCTGCTTAGAACATCAATTATTGGGGCTCCGCCCCTCATTATTCCTATTAATAAATTAGGTTTAAAACCGCTATCATGAATCTGTATTGCAAGCTTCTCGACTATTTGATTATATTCTTTCCAGTCTATGATTAATTTCTTAGCCATAGAAAAAATTAATTTATTTTAAAGGAGTTGTAAATGAAAGGATATGTAGTTTGTGTTTATAAAAGCATAGGTAATGAGCAAAAACTTAGAGAATATGCTCTTAGAGCTAAAGCAGCAGTTGAAAAATTCAAAGGAAGGTTTTTGATAAGAGGAGGAAAATCAATTAGTAATGAAGGTGAAAAATCACCTAGGACCGTTGTGATTGAATTTCCATCTTATGAAGAGGCGAATTCTTTCTATAAATCAAAAGAATATCAAGATGCTCATGAGATTTTAAAAGGATATGTTGAACGTCAATTTCAAATAGTAGAGGGAACTTAATATTGAATAGGTTCATCATCAATTGATCTCCAAAGGTACCATGTAGCGACTGAGCAGTATGGTGTAAATCTTTTATAAAGTTTTTTAAGAAATATTTTTGGAGGAAAATATTTTTTTTTATAATTTTTTGATATTGCTCTCAAAAGACCAATATCTTGCAATGGCCAAATATTTGATCTGTTGAATGTGAATAGCAGTATCATTTCTGCAGACCATCTGCCTATTTGTCTCAAATTTGATAAATATATAATAGCTTCATCATCACTCATGTTTTTTATTAAATCCGGATTAAATTCTTTGCTAAGAGTTTTTTTAGCTAATTCTTTTATTCCTTTGACTTTTTGTCTGCTTAACCCACAACTTTTTAGACTTGATGCAGACAATTTATTTACAATTTTTGGATTTATTTTTCTTTTGCATATTTTTTCAAATTTTAAAAAAACCGAATTAGCTGCGGCTACGCTTATTTGTTGTCCAATTATACTTTTACATAAAGAGAAAAATACATCTTTCCGTGTTGTTAGTGATCCGTCTTTATAATTTGAAATTAATTTAGCTATAACTTTATCTTTTTTAGATAAAAACCTTTTAGCTTTACTCCAATACCTTGGTGGTTTACTCATGGTCTAGGATTAATAATTTGCTTTTTAAGTTTATTTTCCCTCATAAAAATTATTAGAGAACTAATTATTACTAATAGTGCACCAAAAAGTGTTAATAATTTGGGTATTTCACTCCAAATTAAGAAGCCAAAGACTATTGCAAAAACTAAACTTAAATATTTTATTGGGGTTACTAATGATGCTTCTGCTAATCTGTAACTTTGAGTTAGTAATAAATTTGCAACGCTACCGCATAAACCCATTATAATAAAAATCGCTAAATCTGTTTTAGTGGGCAATATCCAGTTTCCTTGAAATATTGTTATTAAGCCTAACACTGAGCAAAGAACTGTGAAATAAAAAGCGATTCTGTAGTTTGGTTCTGTTTTTGATAAAGATCTCACACTTATAGCTACACAAGCAAAGAAAATGCAAAATATAATTGGTGAAATATAATAATAATTTAAGTCAATAAACGCAGGCTGTACTATTAATAACATGCCTATAAAACCAATTAAAACTGCAGACCATCTTTTAATTCCAACTCTTTCACTTAAGAAAAATATTGATGCAACTGTCACGAATATAGGGCCTCCAAAAGTTAGAGAAACAACATCTGCTAAAGGAAGTTCTCTTAAACCAAAGAATAAAGCTATAATTGCTAAAGCTCCACAAATTGCTCTAAAAGCATGAAGTCCAGGTCTAGACGTTTTGTAAAAGTCTAATAATCTTTCTTTAGGAATTATAAAAAAGATAGGAATGAAACCTATAAAAAATCTTAAAAAAAGAACTTGCCCAATTGGATAGTAATCTAGCCACTTAACGCATATATCCATTATAGAAAAGCAAATTACGCTTGCTATCATGTACATTACGCCTATTTGATTTTTAGTAAGCAATTTATTATCCTCAACACTTCATAACATATAAATTTACTTATGCAAAAATGTTACTTAGCAATGGGCTGTTTTTGGAAACCTGAAGAAAAATTTAAAATTCAAAAAGGCATATTAGATACCGAGGTAGGTTATGCGGGAGGATATAAGTCGAAAGTAAGCTATGAAGAGGTCTGTCAAGGAAACACTGGTCATGCAGAAACTGTAAAACTATCATTCGATGAAAATGTAATATCATTTGAGAAAATTTTAGAGCTCTTTTTTAAATTTCATGATCCAACACAGAAAGATATGCAATTTCCAGATGTTGGAACACAATATAGAAGTGAAATATTCTATGAAAATGAACAACAAAGAGAAATAGCAAATAAAGTTAAAGAAAAATTTAATAAAGTATTTAATAACAAAATTGAAACAAAGATTTCTCCAATTAAAAATTATTGTAGAGCAGAGGAATATCATCAAAAATATATTGAAAAAACTCGAAAATGAATCCTTTAAAATCTACAAGCTGGTTAAAAGAAAACATTAATAGAGTAAAAATTTTAGATTCAACTTGGCATATGCCTAGTTCAAATCGAAACGCTTTCAAAGAATATCAAAATAATCATATTGAAAACTCAATTTTTTTTGATTTAGATAAATATTCTAATCAAAAAATTTCATTACCTCACATGCTACCTGAGTTTCGAGAATGGGAAAAAATAGTTTCTGAATTAGGTATTAAAAATGATGATCATATAATTATTTATGATAATTCTGATGTGTTAAGTGCGAGTAGATGTTGGTTTTCATTTTTATACTTTGGACACGATACAAATTTAGTTTCAGTTTTAGATGGAGGATTAAAAAAATGGAAGTTAGAGAATAGATTTTTGTCAAAAGAAAAAGTAAGTTTACCAAAAACAAATTACAAAGCTAAAGTTAAAGACAATTTAGTAATCAACTTAGATCAAGTTGAAAAAAATATTGAAAAAAAAGAATTTTGTTTAGTTGATGCCCGAGGAGAAAATAGATTTAAAGGTTTAGTGGAGGAGCCGAGAAAAAATTTGAAAAAAGGAAATATTAAAGGATCAAAAAACTTACCATTCTCAAAAATAATAAATTCTGAAAATAATACCTTTAAGAAAAAAGCGGAATTAGAGAAAATATTCATAAACCACGGTATAAACTTAAATGAAAAATTAGCTTTTAGCTGCGGAAGTGGTATAACGGCCTGTGTCTTAGGTCTGGCTAGTGCTATTATTAATAACAAATTGCCGGTTATATATGATGGTTCTTGGGCAGAGTACGGGCTAAAATAAAAATGAAAACATCAACTAAAATAAAAACTTTTTTAATTATCTTCCTTGTTGCTATTACAGTTGTAATTACTGCAAGACATTTCGTAGGGTTACACTTTAAAAAAAAATTCAGTGCAAGACCAGCTCCTGGCGTAATAGTTCAAGAAGTTGAGAAATCACAGTTTTATAAAAGTATTGAAACCTTTGGAACTGCAATAGCTAGGAATTCTAAAACTTATAGAATAAAAAAGAACGATGTTATTGGAAATCTGAGAATAGAAAATAGATTTGTTAGGAAAGGGGAGGTCATAGCTGCTCTAAAAGACAGTAATAATATAGTTGCAGATTTTGCAGGTAAACTTGGTAAGAGAGAAATTGCTCAAGGAGTTCTTGGGTCGGACAGCTTGATTATAACACTTGATGATTTAAAAGTTATTGTAATAGATATTAAAATTCCTGAGAGCTATGTTGGAATATTAAAACCAGGTTTAAAAGCAGAAATTACAAGCTCTACATTTTTAGAAAAAATTTACAAAGGTAGAATAACTTCTATTAGTTCAAGAATAGACCCCTCAACTAGATCAATTTTAGCAAGAATATCTGTTAACAACAAAAACTTTGAAATTATTCCTGGTCAGCTTATGACTGTCAAAATAATTTACGATGAAATAAACCAGATAGGTGTACCGGAGAGTGCAGTTACAATTCAAGGGAACACTTCATTTGTTTATATTGTAAAAAATGAAACTGCAGAGAAAAGAAATATAAAAACAGGAAATAGAAATTTTGGAAAGATTTCAGTTGAATCTGGGATTGAAGAAGGGGATATGGTAATTTCTGAGGGAGTTTCTAAAGTTAGAAATAAATCAAAAGTAAAAATTATAAATAAATAAAAAATGTTTTTAACTGATCTATCAATTAAAAGACCTGTGGTTGCCTCTGTGATGAGTATGGTTTTAGTTCTCTTTGGTTTATTTACTTTTAATGAAATACCTACAGATGAATTACCAGATGTTCAGCCTCCTGTGGTAACTATTCAAACTGAGTATAAAGGAGCATCTGCAGAAATCATTGATACTCAAATAACTCAAAAAATAGAAGATTTTGTTGGAGGAACTCCAGGATTAGAAACTATAGACTCTTTTAGTGAAGATGAAAGTTCTAGAATTACGCTTACCTTTGAAAACAACTTAGATTTAGACGATGTAGCTAATGATGTGAGAAGTTCCGTAGCGAGGGTATTAGATAATCTTCCTGATGGAGCAGAACAGCCTGAGATATTCAAACAAAGTGCGGGCATGAGAACAACAATGTGGTTATCTTTTAACTCAGATACTATGACAGATTTAGAATTAACTGATTATGCTGATAGATATCTCACAGATTTGTTTTCTACTGTAGATGGAGTTGGCAGAGTTCGTTTAGGAGGAGAGAGAGAGCTTTCATTAAGAGTATGGCTTGATCCTCTAGCTCTGGCAGCAAGAGATTTGACAACACAAGAAGTAGAGACAGTTTTAAGAAAAGAAAATGTTGAATTTCCTGCAGGTAGAATAGAGTCTAAAGACGTTGATTTAACAATAAAATTAGACAAAGCCTATAAAAACTTGGAAAGTTATAAAAAATTACCACTCAAAAGAGCAAAAGATGGATCAATAATTACACTTTCAGATGTTGCAAAAGTTGAGCTTGGAGCTGAGTCGACAAGAACATTGTTTAAAGGAAATGGAAAACAAGTTGTAGGAATTGGTATTTATCAGCAATCCGATGCGAATACTATTAAAGTCGCAAATGGAATTAAAAGCAAGATTAAAGAAATTAGACCTGGATTGCCACCTGGAACTTCTTTGGAAGTTTCTTTTGACAGAAGTAATTATATAAAAGCTGCAATAAAAGAAGTTTATAAAACATTATTTATTGCTCTAATATTAGTGACAATAATTATCTATTTGTTCTTAGGTAATATCAGAGCTTTAGTAGTACCTTTAATAGCACTACCAGTTTCTTTAATATCAACTTTTTTATCAATATACTTTTTTGAATTCTCAATAAATCTATTTACATTAATGGCGCTGGTGTTAGCTATAGGAATTGTTGTTGATGATGCGATAGTAATGCTTGAGAATATCGTAAGAAGAATAGAACTAGGTGATACACCTCTTGTTGCTGCATATAAGGGAGCAAAGCAAGTTTCTTTTGCAATTATAGCTACTACAGTTGTATTAGTTGCGGTATTTGTGCCTCTTGTATTTATTAAGGGTATTACTGGTGTTTTATTTACTCAAACCGCAATCACTTTAGCTTCAGCAGTTGTTATATCAAGTTTTGTTGCACTATCTTTAAGTCCAATGATAGGCAGTAAAGTGTTAAAGAAAAATATGAATAAATCAAGAATTGTAGTCAAATTTGAAAAATTTTTAAAAAATATTACTTTAGTTTATAAGCACTCTTTAACAAATTGGGTAAGAAAAAGAAAAATCATAATTTCATTTTTAGGAATTGTATTGGCACTTACAATTTTTCTATTTAATTACGCTCCAAAAGAATTAATTGCACCAGAAGATAGGGGTGCTTTTTTTGTAATAGTTAAAGCCCCCCAGGGATCAGGATTTAATTTTACAAAATCAAAAGCTGAAGATATTGAAAATCTTTTGTTACCTAATGTTGGAAATGGCGAATATAGAAAGTTAATATTACGAGTTCCTGGATTTGGAAAATCAGCCAAACAAGTAAATAGCGGTTTTATAATTGTTCTTTTAGAACCATGGGCTAAAAGAGACCGACATGGTGTTAAAATAATGAGGGAGTCTTTTGGAAAAATTTCTCAGGTACCAGGTGTGCTAGCATTTCCTATAATGCCTCAAGGTATTAGAACTGGTGGAGTTGAAAGCCCCGTTCAATTTGTAATTTTAGGAAATACATATGATAAGTTAATTGAGTGGAAAAATGTTATAAAAAAAGAGGCTAGAAAAAATCCAGGGCTTACGTCAATACAAGACGACTTTGATTTAAATAAACCACAACTTAACGTTCAAATCGATCAAAAAAAAGCTGCCGACTTGGGTGTTTCTACAGAGGATATAGGAAGAACTATTGAAACTATTTTTGGTTCTAAAAGAGTAACAAATTTTACGAAGGACGGAAAAGAATACTCAATTATCCTTCAAGGTGATATCAAAGATAGACAAGAACCAAACAGCATAAGTAAGGTTTTTGTTAGGTCAAATAATAATGGTAAACTTGTATCAATCTCTAATTTAATCAGTTACGAAGAGGAGGGTCAGTCACCCTTTTTAGCTAGATATAACAGGCAAAAAGCTGTTACAATTTCAGCAAGATTGGTTGGTGACTACTCTTTAGATGAAGCTTTAAACTTTTTAGTCAAAGTCGTTAAGGAAAATACTCCTGAAGCCCAGATTGCTTACAAGGGAGAAAGCGAAGAGTATAAAAAAACAAACACAGAATTATATATTATATTTATATTAGCTTTAGTCACAGCATATTTAGCAATGTGCGCTCAATTTGAAAGCTGGAAACATCCCTTAACCATAATGTTAACAGTTCCACTAGCAATTTTAGGAGGTTTGTTAGGAATATTAGTAGTAGGCTCCTCTCTTAATATTTATAGTCAGATAGCTTTAATAATATTAATTGGCTTGTCGGCTAAAAATGGAATCTTGATTGTAGAATTTGCAAATCAACTTAGAAAAGAAGGAAAAAATTTAGAAACGTCAATCATTGAAGCTGCATCTATTAGATTTAGACCTATTTTAATGACAAGTTTATCAACTATTATTGGAGTTCTGCCGCTTATACTTGGATCTGGACCAGGGGCTGCTAGTAGGCTTACAGTTGGCATAACTATATTTGGTGGAATGCTTTTTTCAACTTTTTTTACTTTATATGTAATTCCAACAATTTACTCCATTATTGGAAAGAATACTCAAAGGATAGACTCTGTTGAAATTGAATTAAATAGGCAACTTAAAAAATAATATACTTATTTTTATCTAAGTTTTTTTTACAAGTGATTAATTGTTTTCTATATTTTGAAGCCATATCTTTTACTGATTTTGCATAAATAATAGCTTTTTTGTCTTTCGAATAATTTTTATAATCTCCCCAACCCTTATAATAAGCCAAGTATTGTTTGTACGCATCCTTTTTAGAAATTCTTAATATTTTGTTAGTTTTATTTATATACCAACCAATAAAATCGACAGAGTCTTTAAACCTTGCCCTAGTTGCTAAAGGATTATTAGTCTCCTTTTTATATTGTTCCCAAGTTCCTTTTACAGCTTGTGAATATCCAAATGATGACGAAGGCCTTTTAAAGGGTATAACTTTAAATAGTTTTTTTCTTGGTGGTTTAGCCAACCAGTTAAAATCGCTTTCTTTTTTTACAAAAGCCAGTTGTAGATGTATTGGCGCGCCCCATTTTTTATATGAGGCTTTTGCATGTTTATACCAAAGATATCTTTCTTCAAATATCGCACAACTGTTCTGAGTGTTTTTCGGAATTGAGGAACATGCTGATAAAACTAAAAAAAGACACAGAATTAATTTTTTTTTACAAAGAATCACTATTCAATTTATACTAAAAATTAATTGAGCTTTCTCCATTTTTCTGGATTTAAAAATTTACCTTGCCACAAACCTAGCTTATTTTTCTTTGCAAAATCTTCATCTGATACATATTCTTTAGAATACCGTCTATATGCTACCGCGTGACCATTTCTAACCATCCATCGATTTAGATTTATTCTGTTTTTATAACACTTAGCTAAATATCTTTTATACCTATCTTTACCAGAAGAGATGCATTTAATTTTTGAACCATCAACTTTAGTTTCAAGATTTTCTTTTGAAACTTCTCCACAATTGTAATTTTTATAAAATGTATATCCTATAATGGATGAGATTTTTAATTTCTCTTTTTTACATTGTTGTTTTATCTCAGGAGCATCTATTCCTTCAAGCCTAATTTTGAATTCATTAATTTGAACTGTATCTCCATCAACTATTCTTGGTATCCCAATTATTTCCTCGGCTAGAATATTCGATGTGAAAATAAAAAATAAAATTGCTATTCGCATAGTTTAATTTATTAATTTTTTCATTAAATTAAAAATTAAAAAGGCTAATAAAACCCCTAAAATATTAGCAAATAAATCATTTAATTCAAAAGCTCTATTAGGAATAATTAAGTGTAATAATTCAAATAATATTGAAGCGAAAAATAAAAAAGAGAAACTAAAAATTAATTTTTTATTCTCAATATAAATAATGAAACCAAGAATACCTAAATAAAAAAAAAATATCGTATGATTTATTGAAGTACCGATTGGATTAGAAATAAGATCAGGTTGTTTTCCAAGGTCACTATAAAGCAAAAAACCAATTAGACTGCCCGGAAATAAGTATAAAATAAGCAAAACTATTAAAGATAAATAATATGTATATTTTATTACTTCAAATATAGTATTTTTCATTTTGATTTTATTATAGTACAAAATAATTGAATAAACTATTATGAGCAAATTAATCCTTACTAGACATGGTCAAAGTACATGGAATGCAGAAAATAGATTTACAGGATGGGTAGATGTAGATCTATCAGAAAAAGGTATTAAAGAAGCAGAAAAATCAGGAGAGTTAATAAAAAAACTAAATCTCAAAATTGATATTTCTTATACCTCTTTTTTAAAGAGAGCGATTAAAACTTTAACTACTATACTTCAAAAAAATAATCTTGAGCTTAAATTTAATACTGCTTGGCAATTGAACGAAAGACACTATGGATCATTAACTGGGCTCAATAAAGAAGAAACTAAAAGCAAAATTGGTGAGGAGCAATTTAAAAAATATAGAAGATCCTGGGATGTACCACCACCTCCAATGCCAGAAGATAGTAAATATCTATTAGATTTCAGTCCACTAAATGGAAGTATCCCGATAGGCATGACACCTTTTACTGAGTCTTTAAAAAATACTTATGAAAGGGTAATACCTTTCTATGAAAATGAAATTAAAAAAAATCTCTTTGAGGGAAAAAATATTCTTATTTCAGCTCATGGAAACTCCTTGAGGGCACTATGCAAATTTTTGTTTGAGATTTCAGACGATAAAATTAACGAATTAGAAATTCCAACTGGTAACCCATTAATGATAGAATTTGAAAATAATTTAAAAATTAAAAAATATTTTTATTTAGATGAAGCTAGAGCTAAGAACATAATTTTTAATCAGTAATATCTAAATTTGAAATTTTGTTATACATATTTTCTGTATTAAGATGATAAAATTTTTGTCTACTTTCTAAACCGTAAAGCTTATTCTCTTCAATTAACTTGTCCCAAACTTCATTCATCGAAAAAACTTTTTTATTAATCATGTTTAAGCAATTTCTGTCTATTAATTGTAGACCAGTGAAAATAAAATTGTTTTCTATATCTTTAGAAACAATATTGTCTTTTAGATTAAAATCTCCTTTAAAAGAGTTATCGAAAGATAGTTTTTTATTAACCAATAACAAGCTTGGTTTTTTATTTTCAAAGTAAATTTTCTCTAAAGATTTCATTTCGTCTAAATAATTGGATAACCATAAAGTATCGGGGTTTAAAACAAAAAAAGGGTTTTTATCAAAAATTTTTGTCCCCTCTTTTACCCCGCCACCAGTATCCAGTAGCAAATTTTTTTCATTAGAAATATCTATTTTTATGTTTGATTTAATATCCAAAATAAATTTTTCAATTTGATCTCCTAGGTGATGAACATTTATAATTATTTTTTCTACTCCATGATTTTCCAAAAGATTTATAGATCTCTCCAATAAATTTTTACTTCCTACCCTTATTAATGGCTTAGGTGTATCTAAGGTTAACGGTCTCATACGTGTTCCTAGTCCTGCAGCTAATATCATCGCATGTTTAACACTCATAAAGTACTAAATTTTTTTAATCTTTTTATCTTAACGTGTTTATCAAAAAGTAATCGGAAATCTCTAAATATAGGGTTTTTAAGCCGTCTTTTAATTAAGCTCCAAGTATATGGTATATATTTTAAATAAAACGACTTGTTATCCCTTTTGCTCAGCCTAACAAATATTCCTAAAATTTTTAAGTTTCGTTGAACCGATAAAATATCAAAATCATTTTTTAAATTCTGAAATAGTTCTTTCTTCAGTTTCGAGTTTGAGTAATAATATTTCAGTAATTTATTTTGTAAGTTAATTGGTAACTTAATCCTTACATCATCTATTAACGAAGCCACATCATAAAGAGGATTACCAATTATCGCGTCTTGACTGTCAATCAAACCAAAAGTTTTTTTGTTAATCATAATATTTGAGGCATGAAAATCTCTATGAACAAAGGTATTATTTTTAAAATAAAGGTTTTTGTAAATTTTATTTAGTTCAATTTTTAAAATTTTTTTAATTTTGTTAATTTTCAAATTTTTTGAACTAAACTTTAGATACCAATCAAAAAATAAATCAGACTCTTTATGAAGATTTTTTAAAGAATATTTTTGAAATTTAAATTTGTGTTTTCCAAAAAAATATTTTTTTTTAATTTTTATTTTTTGTAGTTTAAATATAATTTTTATTAAATTTTTGTAGTAATTTAATTTTTTTTTCTTTTTCAATATCATATCAAAAAAAGTTTTTTGTCCTAAGTCTGAAATTTCGATCATATTATGCTGATAGTGATTGCTTAAGAGTTTAGGTGCGATAATTATGTTTTGCTTGAGAATTTTATTTATTATAGCATAAGCAATTAAATTTTTATATTTTTCTTTTTTTGCTTTTACTATAATTGAGGTTCTATTTCCTTTTTTCAATCTATAAAATTCCCTAAAAGAGGCATCTCCAGATATTTTTTTTAGCCTATAATTCATTAAAGTTTTTCCATTTACCTGTACCAGTTAATCTTATTTTTCTCTCATTTTTATACTTAGCATAGTTTAGGTGAATTTCTAATTTGTCAGATGTTGGAATTTCTATTATACCTGGCCATTCTATAATTTTTATAGCATTTTCATTTTCTTGAAATATACCTAAATTATTTAGCTCTTTTACATTTTGAATTCTGTAGAGATCGTAATGCATGATTTTACATTTTTTAAGATCGTATTCATATAACAAATTAAAAGTTGGGCTCAGTACCTCCGTCGCCTTTGAACCTTCCTTTTTTTGTAAATAGTTAATCAAATATCTTGTAAATGTAGTTTTTCCAACTCCTATATCCCCTGACAAAAAAATATAGTCTTTTTTTGTTAAGTGATCTGCTACTTTTTGTGAAAAGGAATTTAGTTGATCTAAAGATTTTATAATCATTAGCTACTAATTTAGTAGCGATAAGTATCTGGTTTAAATGGCCCTGATTGTTTAACGCTAATATAATCTGCTTGATCTTTTGACATTTTCGTTAACTTTGCTCCTACTTTTTCTAGATGTAGCATTGCTACTTTTTCATCTAAATGTTTTGGCAATACATAAACTTTATTTTGATATTTGTCTGAATTATTCCATAATTCAATTTGTGCAATAACTTGATTGGTAAAAGAGGCACTCATTACAAAACTAGGGTGCCCAGTGGCACATCCAAGATTAACAAGTCTTCCCTCGGCTAGTAAAATTATTCTTTTTTTGCTTGGTAATTCAATTTCATGTACTTGTGGTTTTATCTCATCCCACTTGTAATTTTTAAGTGCTTCTACTTGGATCTCATTATCAAAGTGACCTATGTTACAAAGTATAGCTCTATCTTTCATATTTCTCATATGATCAGCAGTAACAATATCTTTGTTACCTGTTGCTGTTACAACTATATCCGCGTCTTTAATTGCATCATCCATTAAAACAACTTCGTAACCTTCCATAGCAGCTTGTAACGCACAAATGGGGTCAGTCTCAGTAACTAGTACTCTGGCACCAGCTTGTCTTAAAGAAGCAGCACTACCTTTACCGACGTCACCATAACCAGCTACAATTGCTACTTTGCCTGACATCATGACATCAGTAGCTCTTTTAATTCCATCTACGAGGCTCTCTCTACAACCATAAAGATTATCAAATTTAGATTTTGTAACTGAGTCATTTACATTTATTGCTGGGATTAATAATTGATTATTTGCTTCCATTTTTTTTAGTGCTAAAACTCCGGTAGTTGTTTCCTCTGAAACTCCTTTTACATTTTTAAGTAAATCTTTATATTCCTTATGCATTAACGCAGTGAGATCTCCGCCATCGTCTAATATCATATTTGGAACCCAATCTTTTTTTCCTTCAATGGTTTGTTTAACACACCACCAATATTCTTTTTCGGTTTCTCCTTTCCAAGCAAATACAGGAATACCGGCTTTCGCTATTGCCGCAGCTGCATGATCTTGCGTAGAAAATATGTTGCAAGAAGACCATCTGCATTCAGCACCTAATTTTACTAGTGTTTCAATTAATACTGCTGTTTGGATGGTCATGTGCAAACAGCCTAATATTCTTGCTCCTTTGAGGGGCTTTTTATTGCCATACTCACTTCTAATGGCCATTAAACCCGGCATTTCTGTTTCTGCTAGAGAAATTTCTTTTCTACCAAATTCTGCAAGTTTTATATCTTTTACTTTAAAATCTTCTGACATAATTCAACGGTTTTTAACAATATAAACTTCTCTAATCAAGCAAGAACTAAGATAATATTTTTGGCAACAAAACTTCTACTTGGGCTCCTTTTTGATTAATTCTATTTGATGCCGCTATGGCGCCTTTATGAAGCTCTACTATGTTTTTAGCAATATTTAACCCTAATCCAGAGTGTTCTCCAAACTTAGATGGTCTATTACTATAAAATCTTTTGAAAATTTTTTGAGGCGAAGCTTCAGTAAAACCAGGACCTTGGTCTTTGATAGTCATAACAAAATTATTTGAGGTTTCCGTAAGATCGATTTCAATCTTTTGCTGGTCATTGCTGAAAGAAATAGCATTATCGAGTAAATTTGCTATTACTTGTTCTAGTCTATTTTCTATTCCAATTATAAAATAATTTTTTTCATCTTTATTTGAGAAATTTGTTAAAATCTCAATTTTTTTATTTTGATTAATTAAGTCTTGTCTAAAATCTTCAACAACATTTAAAATTATTTTCATTAAGTTTACCTTTAACATTTTTTCTCGAGACAGTGAGGCTTCATCTTTTAGCATTTGGGAATAATCTGTAATCAATCTTTCAATTCTTTCTACATCATGATTGATTATCTCAAAAAGTTTATTTCTATCTTTTTGATTATCTGTCTTATCTAAAAGTTCTGACGCGCCTTTTAAAGAAGCTAGTGGATTTCTTATTTCATGTGCTAAATCAGTAGAGAATGTCTCTGCTCGTGTGGTTCTTTTTTGTAGCTCTTTAGTCATTTCATCTATAGATTTTGTTAGTTTTCCCACTTCATCTTCTCTAACAAAAAACTTTTGAATATCTATGTTTTGATCAGATTTATTTTTTATTGCTTCAGTGAACGAGACTAAAAATCCAATTGGTTTTAAAATATATTTATTTAAAAATAATGAAAAAATTAAAATTACTAAAGCTATAGCTAAAACAGTTCTTATTATAAAATTTTTTCTTTCTGAAACAGCTAGTAAAATATTGTTTGCTTCGTTTGTCACCACTATATAACCTGCTTTGACATCTTTCAATTTAAGCTCACTTATTGTACTTACGAAAAAAGAATTATTAATCTCATTTTCAATAGTAATTGGTTGGTCTTTATATTTTGTCTCAATAATATTTGTAATTAAACTTTGTTCAAATCCCTCCTCTAAAAAAGGTTCTATCTTAGTTTTCTTTTTTTCTACTCCTTCTTCGATAACTTCATCAGATTTTTCAAAAACACTAGTATCCAAATCTAATATATTTGTATCACCAATTAATTCTAGTTTATTGGAGAAAAATTGAACCCTATCTAAACCTTGAAAAAGAAATCTTGTAGAAAGTAAAAATTGTTTGATACCTTCTTTATTAAATTCCACCCCAAGTCTCTCAATATGATCTGATGTATTATTTATTATAATGAAATGACTAGAAGAAACTTTTTTTACTAAGTTTGGTTGAATTGCATTTAGATAAAGTATTGTAAATAAACCTAATACGGAAAAAATAGATAGGTTAAAAAGTAAGAACTTTCTTAAAATAGACGATGTTTTTTTCTTTTTCATTAACTAACATTCCATCTATATCCACTTCCATACCTTGTTTCAATTGCTGAAAATTTTTCATCTACTCTTTTGAATTTCTTACGAATTCTTTTAACATGACTATCAATGGTTCTATCCTCAATTTCTGTGTTTTCTTTATAAGCAATATCCATTAAATGAGCTCTTTCTTTAATAACACCTGGTCTTTTGGCCAATTCTTTAACGATCAAGAATTCTGTTGTTGTGAGTTTATCAGGAAGTGCTTTGCCGTTCCACTCGCACTCTAACTGGGAAGGATCTAATTTCAATTTTCCATGAGTAATTATATTTTTAGTATCTTCTGCTTTATCTGCTTTTTTTCTTAGTTGAACTCGAATTCTTTCAATTAAAATTTTCATTGAAAAACCTCCAGATTTTTTTACAAAATCATCAGCTCCGAGTTTTAAACCTAGTAATTCATCTACTTCTTCATCTTTAGAGGTCAAAAAAATTATTGGAATAGACATTTTTTTTCTTATTTTTTTTAATAATTCCTCTCCGTCCATTCTAGGCATTTTAATATCTAAAATGGCAAGGTCTGGAGGATTTCTTGTGAGACCTATCAAGGCAGACTCACCATCAATATATGTTTGAACTTTGAAACCTTCTCTTTCCAAGGCAATGCTAATGCTTGTTAAAAGATTTCTGTCATCATCTACTAAAGCAATCGTGTGACTCATAATTAATTTTTCATAATTAAATTGTCAAAATTTAGGCGCCAACTTGTTTATTAATGTGCCTCCCCCCAATTATATCCTGAATTTACATTTACTTCCAATGGAATTGAAAACATATGATGTTCAGAAGCTGATACGGAGGTCATAACTTTTTTTATCAATTTCTCATTGTTTTTTTGATTTTTTATCGAACTTTCAAAAACCAACTCATCATGGATCTGAAGTAACATTTTAGCACTAATTTTTTTTTCCTTTTCAGTTACTCTATCAATTTCAATCATTGCCAACCTTATAATGTCTGCTGCAGATCCCTGTATTGGAGCGTTAATTGCTGCCCTTTCTTGAAATGACCTGATGCTAAAATTTTTATCATTAATACTTCTTAAATGGATTCTTCTACCAAATATATTATTTACATACCCATTTTTTCTACAAAATTTTATCGTACTGTTCATATAATCTTTTATCTCAGGAAACTTTTTAAAGTATTCATTAATAAAATCTTGAGCTTCTTGATTTGAAACTGAAATTTGCTTTGCTAAACCATATTGAGTTATTCCATATATTATACCAAAGTTAATTGCTTTTGCTTTTCTTCTTAAATCTTCGTCTATTTTCTTAATAGGAACACCAAAAACTTGGCTAGCAGTTAAAGAATGAATATCTTCATTATTTTTAAAAGCTTTTTTTAGTTCTTTTACGTCTGCCATATCGGCAAGTATTCTCATTTCAATTTGGCTATAATCAGCAGATATTAGTATGTTACCCTTATCTGCAACAAACGCTTTTCTAATTTCTTTTCCATCAGCAGACTTGATTGGGATATTTTGTAAATTTGGATCGCTAGAAGCAAGTCTACCGGTATTTGTTGCTGCTAATAAGAATGAAGTATGAACTCTTTTAGTTTTTTTATTTATATGATCTTGTAAAGCGTCGGTGTAAGTGCTTTTCAATTTAGAGTCTTGTCTCCACTCAATGATAAGTTTCGGGAATTTATGACCTGTCAATGCCAAATCTTCTAATACTTTAGCGCTTGTTGCTAAACTGCCTTTTTTTGTTTTCTTAAGTTTGGCAATCTTTAAGTCGTTATAGATTATTTCTCCTAATTGTTTTGTGGAGCCTATATTAAATTTTTTTCCTGAAATTTTATAAATCTCATTCTCTTTTTTAATTAGTCTTTCTTCAAATTTTTTAGATAATTTTTTTAGATAGCTATCATCAATTTTTATTCCGTTCATTTCTAATTTAGATAATAATTTAACCATTGGCTTTTCAAATACTTCATATATTTTACTGAGTTTCTCACTGTCTACTCGATCTTTTAAAATATTATAAAGACGCAATGTAACATCGGCATCCTCTGCAGCATATTTTGTAGCTTCTTCAAGATTTACATCAGAAAAATTTAATTGTTTTTTACCTGAGCCCACTATTTCTTTATATGCTATTGTTTTATGTCCTAAATGGATCTCAGACAAGGTATCCATGTTATGCCTATTATTTCCAGCATCTAAAGTATATGAAAGAAGCATCGTATCTTCTATTGGTTCAATACTGACTCCATATTTTTTAAAAATCATATAATCATATTTGATATTTTGACCAACTTTTTTTATACTTTGATCTTCAAGAATACTTTTTAACTTTTTGATAACAAATTCTTTGCTTAAACTTTTGAAGTTTTTATGGGCAACAGGGATATAATAAGCTTCATTTATATCATAACAAAAAGAAATGCCTACAAGTTCAGCGTCCATAGGATTAAGTGATGAAGTCTCACAATCAACAGATATTATTGATTTTTCATTCAATTTTTTTATTAATTTATCTAAGTCAGATTCGTTAAGTACATTTTTATAATTATTTGTATTAACTTTTGGCGTTTTGTTAATATTTCCTTTTTCCTTTTTTGAATTTCTAACATCTTCGCCATAAAAACTAATTACTTGACTTAATAGTCTGTTAAATTCCATTTCTCTCAGAAAATTAAATAGCGTCTCTTTATTGATATCTTTCAAAATAAAACTACTCAATTCATCTTTTACGGGAACATTGGACTTTAAAGTTACTAATTCTCTACTTAATAAAGCTTTGTCTTTATTTTCTAATAATGTTTGTCTTCTTTTATTTTGTTTAATTTCAGAAGCTTTGTTTAGTAAAGTATCTAAAGTTTTGTATTTATTTATTAGTTCAGCAGCAGTTTTTATACCAATTCCTGGTACGCCAGGTATATTATCAGAAGAGTCTCCAGCTAATGATTGAACATCTATGACCTGATTTGGTTTTACTCCAAACTTTTCTATAACTTCTTTTTCCCCTATAACTTTACTTTTCATAGGGTCATACAATCTTATATCTTTTGAAACGAGTTGCATTAAATCTTTATCAGATGAAATGATCGTTACTTTTGCTCCCACCTGAGTAATTTGTTTTGCATACGTTGCGATTAAATCATCAGCTTCGTAATTTAAAAGTTCTATTGATGGTAAGTTAAAAGCTTTAACAGATTTTCTTATATATTCAAATTGAGGCGCTAAATCCTCGGGTGCTTCACTTCTATTTGCCTTGTACTCTTTGTAGATTTCATTCCTGAAATTTTTTCTAGCAGAGTCAAAAATTACTGCAAAATGAGTTGGTTTTTCTTTGCTATCATCAGCTCTCGAGTCTTCTAAAAGTTTAAACAGCATTGAACAAAATCCACTTACTGCTCCTGTAGGTAAACCATCACTTTTTCTTGAAAGAGGCGGTAAAGCGTAATAAGCTCTAAAAATATAACCTGAGCCATCAATTAAATAAAAATGATCTGACTTTTTAATTTTGCTCATAATTTATAATACCTAAATTTAATGTTATAATAAAATTTTATGATTAAAACTGCTTTATCTGTTGAAAACCTCTCTAAGGTGTATTTACAAGACAAAAAAAAGTCTTCAAAGATAAATGCACTAAATAATATTAGTCTAGAGGTAAAACAGGGCGAAATTTTCGGTTTATTGGGGCCAAACGGCGCGGGCAAAACAACTTTTTTAAATATATTAGCAGGGACAGTTATTAAAACAAACGGAAAGGTAAATGTTTGGGGGTTTGATCTTGATAAAAATCCAAGACAAGTTAGAGCATCGATTGGCATAGTTCCTCAAGAAGTGAATTTAGATGCTTTCTTTAGCCCAAAAAAGTTATTAGATTTACAGGCAGGTCTTTATGGGATTAAAGACAGTCAAAAAATAACAGAAACAATTTTAAAGTTAGTTTCCTTAGAAAATCAGGCAGATAGTTATTCAAGAAATTTATCAGGAGGTATGAAAAGAAGATTATTAATTGCTAAGGCTATGGTTCACCAACCGCCAATACTTGTTTTGGATGAACCAACCGCAGGTGTTGACGTTGAGTTAAGAAAAAATCTTTGGGAAAATGTTAAAGAACTTAACAAAATAGGAGTAACAATAATTTTAACAACACACTATTTGTTTGAAGCTCAAGAAATGTGTAATCGAATAGCAATTATTAATAAAGGAAATTTAGTTGCTTTAGAAACTACAAAAAAACTTTTAGATAGAATAAAAGTAAAAAAAATCATATTTAAACTGAAAGAATTTGAATCAAATATTACTCTTGAACTGCCAAATGTAGAATTTTTAATAGAATCAAATGATACAATTGCAGTGAATTATGAAAAAGACTTAATTAACTTCGAACAATTAATAAATTATCTTAAACAAAAAAACTTGAAAATTCTTGATATTTCGATTGACGAGGGAGACCTTGAAGATGTTTTCATTAAATTAACAAAAAACTAGATAATTTCTTTAAATAGAGGTAAATTCTTTTATGGAATCAGTTAAAAATTTAAAGCAAACTAATATTTTAAAGTATTTTCTTATAATTTTAATAAGCTCAACTTTATTAGCAATTTCAGCAAAACTTAAAATACCATTTTATCCCGTTCCTATGACTATGCAAACATTTGTAGTGCTTTTAATTGGTGTATGTTTTGGCTGGAAATTAGGAGGAGTTATAATTTCTTTTTATTTGCTTGAAGGTATTGTTGGATTACCTGTTTTTTCTGGCACTCCTGAAAAAGGATCTGGTATAATATACTTTGTTGGGCCAACTATGGGATATCTAATAGGATTTATCTTTGCTGCCATGCTTAGTGGCTTTTTTAAATTCAACAAAAATATTTTATTAAATTTTTTAAAGTTAGTTTTAAGTGTTAGTATTATTTATTTTTTAGGCATTATATGGCTTGGTACATTAATTGGTTGGAGCAAACCAATAATTGAATTAGGGGTTACGCCCTTTTTGTTAGCTGAAATTTTTAAGATAGTATTACTCTCATTAATTGTAACTATGTTTAATAAAAAGTTATCTGAATTGAGAAAGTGGATCGGACTATCTTGGTGATCTTTTAGACAAAATTCTCTGTAAAGTTCTTCGGTGCATTTTTAAACGCCTAGCAGTTTCAGAAACATTTCTGTTACATAGTTCAAAAACTCTGTGGATATGTTCCCATTTTACTCTATCAGCCGACATTGGATTTTCGGGTGGTTTTGCTTTCGACTCTGGAGCAGCTAACAAAGCTGATTCTACATCGTCTGCATCCACAGGTTTAGCTATATAATCAATTGCCCCTGCTTTAACAGCTGCTACCGCTGTAGGAAGGTTCCCATAGCCCGTAAGCATCACGATACGAGCATCTGATTTGTTCTTAGAGAGCTCTTTGATGACGTCTAGACCATTTCCATCCTCAAGTCTGAGATCTACTACTGCAAAGTTTGGAGGCGAATTTTTGACTATTTCAAGCCCTTCGACCACTGTTTTGGCTTCTTTAACTATAAAGCCCTTTTTTTCCATAGCTCTTGAAAGTCTTCCCCTAAGAGGATCGTCATCATCAAGAATTAACAACGATTTATCTTGAAAATCACTTAGATTTAGCTGTGGTGTTTGTAAATTTGTCTTTCTCATACAATAGCATATAGGTGCCTTAGAAGAATTTACAACCCGCTTAAATGGATAATTCTTTCATAACAGCCATGCATTTTTTTCTTTACATAAGGAGAAAAAACACTAAAAAACGAACAAATAAGAGTTTTTTATAAATTTTTTGAAAACTCTTTTGTGTTAATTAACGGGGGACACATGAAATGGAAAAATTTAGTAACGTTAACGAACTAGTTAACACACTTAAACCAGTAAATCCTGTATACTGTATACGCCCGAGTACCATTAAAAATTCTGTTAAATTTTTTAAAGATAAATTTCCTGGTGAAATATTATATGCTGTCAAAACTAATCCGAATGAGTATGTGTTAAAACAAATTATAAAAAATGGTATAGACAGATTTGATGTTGCCTCAATTAATGAAGTTAAACTAATAAGAAAAATTAGTCCTAAATCAAAATTATATTTTATGCACCCAATTAAAAGTAGGGAAGATATTGCATCAGCTTATTTTGATTATAATGTAAAGGATTTTTCTTTAGATACAAAAGAAGAGTTAATGAAAATTTTAAACTCTACTAAAAACGCTAAAGATTTAAATTTGTTTGTAAGAGTTGCGGTATCGAATGAGCATGCTGAATTAGATCTTTCAAGAAAGTTCGGGGCATTAGCAAGTGAAGCCTTAGGTTTGGTAAGGTTATGTAAACAACACTCAAAAAAATTAGGTATTAGCTTTCATGTAGGTTCTCAATGTATGCATAAAATTTCTTTTTCAAAAGGATTAAAAGAAATTTTAAATATAATCAAGAAAACTAAAATTATTCCAGACACTATTAATGTTGGTGGAGGTTTTCCCTCTATCTATCCAGATTTAAGACCTGAGCCTTTAGAAAATTACTTTAAAGAAATTAAGCAAGGTTTAGAAAACCTGAAACTTGAGAAAATGCCGGAGGTGATTTGTGAACCTGGAAGAGCTTTGGTAGCTGAAAGTGGCTCTGCTATAGTAAGAGTTAATCTTAGAAAAAAAGATAAGCTTTATATTAATGATGGTACTTATGGATCCTTATTTGATGCAGGTGTACCTAATTTTATATTACCCTCAAGATTAATAACGAACGGAAGAATTCAATCAAAAAAAATTACTGCTTTCCAATTTTACGGTCCAACTTGTGATAGTTTAGATTATATGAAGGGGCCTTTTTTATTACCCAACAATATCAAAGAAGGTGATTATATAGAGCTTGGCCAATTGGGAGCTTACTCGCTTACATTTAGAACTAAATTTAATGGTTTTTATTCAAATACTATTGTAGAACTCAGTGACAAACCAATAATGTCATTATACAATAATACTGGTAAATTTAATTACTTAGTAGCTTAATGAGTAAAAAAAATAGTCCTGCAGCAGGACATAACAAAAAATCGTTTCTTAATAAGCCTATCGAACACATAGACATCACAAAATTTGATGCTCGAGATATAATTAAGTCGATGAGCAAAATGTCATTTACCTCAAGAGATACGGCTAACGCCTCAAAGATATTTAATGAGATGATTGAAGATAAATCATGCTCTATTTTTTTAACATTGGCAGGTTCAACTTCAGCTGGTGGTTGTATGAAATTATATTCTGATTTAGTTAAGTATAATATGGTGGATGCTATTGTCGCAACAGGTGCCTCGATTGTTGATATGGATTTTTTTGAAGCCCTAGGCTTCAAACATTATCAAGGTTCACAATTTGAAGATGATACCAAATTAAGAGAAAACTACGTTGATAGAATATACGACACTTATATTGATGAAGAAGAATTACAAGCTTGTGATCAAAAAATTTGTGATATCGCAAATTCTTTAGAACCTAAAACTTATACTTCAAGAGAATTTATAAGTGAAATGGGAAGATATTTAAAAAAGAATTCTAAAAAGAAAGATTCTCTAATTGAAACTGCTTTTGATAACAATGTTCCGATTTTTTGCCCAGCATTTACAGATAGCTCGGCCGGTTTTGGTTTGGTAATGCATCAGGAACAAAATCCGAATAAACATCTTACAATTGACTCTATAAGAGAGTTTAGAGAATTAACCGAAATTAAGCTTAGATCAAAGCAGTCAGGTTTACTTATGATTGGTGGAGGAGTTCCAAAAAATTTTATACAAGATACAGTTGTATGTGCTGAATTGTTAGGCAAAAAAGTTGATATGCATAAGTATGCTGTTCAAATTACAGTTGCAGATACCCGAGATGGTGCTTGTAGTAGCTCAACTCTTAAAGAAGCAAGTTCTTGGGGTAAAGTTGATATATCAAAAGAGCAAATGGTTTTTGCTGAGGCAACCAGTGTGTTGCCACTTATAGCGAGCGATGCTTTTCATAGAAAAAATTGGAAAAAAAGAGACAAAAGAGAATTTTCTAAAATTTTTAAATAAGATGAAATATCTAAAACAGAAAGATGGTTTTTTGGGATACGATGCTAATACAAAAATTAAAAATAAAGTTGTAGTAGTACCATTTGGACTAGAAAAAACAGTTTCATATGGAGGTGGCACAAAGAATGCGCCAAAAGAAATTATCAAAGCTTCTCATCAAGTTGAGCTATTTGATGAAGAGTTGAATAAAGAAACATTCAGACATATAGGTATTAGAACTTTAAAACCCTTTAAAATTAAAAATCAAATTAAATCCGCTATGACTCAAATATCTAATATAAATCAACAAATTCTATCAAAAAAATTATTTCCATTTGTTTTAGGGGGTGAACATTCTATCACAAGTGGCTCAATAAGACCTTTTGTAAAAAAATATAAGAGTCTTTATATTCTTCATTTTGACGCTCATGCAGATTTGAGGGAAAAATATAATGGAGAAAAATATTCTCACGCAACAGCCATTAGAAGATGCCTAGATTTTAAAAATGTGAAAGTTATATCATTTGGTATAAGAAATTTGTCAAAGGAAGAAATGAATTTTTATAATAATAATAGAAAAAAAATTAAAATTTTTTGGGGAAGTAATAAAAATAAATGGAAAATATCTGAAATTCGTAAAATATTTAAAAATAAAAATGTTTACATCACATTTGACGTTGATGGTTTTGACTCTAGTTTAATGCCAGCTACCGGCACCCCAGAACCTGGTGGAATGTTTTGGAACGATGTTATGCCTATACTAAAAAATGTATGCTCAGTTTCCAATGTAGTTGGCGCAGATATTAATGAACTTGCACCAATCAAAAATTTTAATTCATGTAATTTTTTGACAGCAAAACTAGCATATAAAATAATATCTTACGTATTTGAATTTAAGCCGAAATACTCAAATCGCTAACACTCCACTTTATTTTCACTTTAGCGCCTTTTAAGGAACTATCATTATCGAATGATATAACAGCTGATTGCCTTTCTAGCAGAGTTTTGCCTAAAAAAGTTCCTAATCCTAATCCTGCATTAATTTTAGATAATTTTGATTTTGATTTTATATATGGCTCTCCAAGAGCTTTAATAATATCCTCTGGGAAACCAGGGCCATCATCCTCAATAAGAACATATAAATTTATGTTATCACTAACAATTGAAATAAGTATATCCTGATTTGAAAATTTAACTGCATTCCCTATAAAGTTCCTTAATCCATAAACAAGTTCGGGGTTTCTTCTTATGTCTATTTTATTTACATCTTTATCTGTGTTCAATTCAATTTTTTTTTCAGAGGACTCTTTGAAGGATTTTATTATTTCCTCTAATAAATCTTCAAAAGACATTGAACTTAAGAATTCATCACTAATAATTTTTTTTTGAGATATTTTTTTTAAAATTTCACTGCACCTTTTAGTTTGGCTTATCAGTAAATCTATGTCTTTTGTTAGTTTTGAACTATCTCCAACTTCTTTTCTCATTTCTTTAGCAACTACTGAGATTGTGGCTAGAGGTGTGCCCAAAGAATGAGCTGCTGCTGCTGCTTGTCCTCCCAAAGACTCTAATTCATATTCTTTTGCCAATATTTGTTGAAGTTTATTTAAAGCATCCGACCTTTTTTTTGTTTCTCCCGCAAAACGAATACCAAAATAACTTAAAAAAATAAGGCCAATTATTAAAGAAATTAAAATTCCTGTTACATAATAATTTGGAAACGATAGAACGTATTCTTCCATTCCAGGTAATGGCAAATTGAAAAATGTCAGAGTAAATAATAAAAATATTGTTAATGTACCAAGTATGATTGTGCTTCCCATACTTAAGAAAGTTGATGAAACAATTGTTGGAACTATTAAAAGAATCGCGAAAGGATTAAAAATTCCACCTGTGAAAAATAAAAGAACACTTAACTGAATTATATCATAAACCAAAAATATGGTTGAATACAAATCTTTTAGCAAAGTCACTTTTAATCCAAATTGTAAATAAATATTTGTAAAAAGACCTATAAAAATTACTACATGGCAAAGTAATACTGGAAAATTTAAATCTAGAAAAAAATATACTAAGTTAACTGAAAAAAGCTGACCAAAAATTGCTATCCATCTTAAAAATACAAGAGTTTTTCTATCTAAATTTAGGTTTTCCTCTAACCTGAAAATAGTAGCAAGATCCATGAGTTTTAAATATCTAAATTGGCTACATCCAGTGCGTTGCTAGTTATAAATTCTCTTCTTGGAGCAACTTCATCACCCATTAAAATACTTATAATCTTTTGATCTTCTTTAGATTTCTCTTTAGTTCCATTAGAATATTGAACTTTAAGTAAATTTCTATTGTCAGGATTTAAAGTAGTTTGCCAAAGCTCTTCTGGGTTCATTTCACCAAGTCCCTTAAATCTCTGAATCGAGAGTTTTTGTTTTTCCTGCTCAATAATTTTGCTCATTTCTTTTGAATTTAATTTTCCTTTTCTTTCTTTTGAATTTGAATTTTTAATGATGAATTTTTCTAAGTCTTTTTCGTCTTTCATATAATAACTCTTATTATTTTTAGTTATCTTAAATAAAGGTGGTTGAGCTAAATATAAATGCCCATTTTCTATTAATTTATTAAAAGGGGCATTATTAAAAAAAGTTAAAAGCAAAGTTCTTATATGTGAACCATCTACATCGGCATCTGTCATAATTACTATTTTTTCATATCTTAAATTTTCTAGATTAAAATCTTTTGAGCCTGTACCTAAAGCATTTATTAGTGTTACAATTTCACTAGAAGACATCATTTTTGAAAGAGCCTTAGTTTCGTTTTCCGCAGTTTTTCCTCTATTTCGTCCGTTAATATTTACATAAGTGTTCAGTATTTTTCCTCTCAATGGTAGTACTGCTTGAAATTCCCTATTTCTTCCTTGTTTTGCTGAGCCTCCTGCTGAGTCACCCTCTACAATATAAAGTTCAGTTCCCTCTTTTTTTGAAATTTGACAATCTGCAAGTTTTCCTGGAAGGCCCGTGATTTCAAAACTTCCTTTCCTACGGATATTGTCTCTTGCTTTTCTAGCCACATCTCGTGCGATCGCGGCCTGAGTGATCTTTTCCAAAACATTTTTAATTGTTGAAGGATTTTGATCAAACCACATTGAAATTTTATCGGTTATGATGTTTTCAACTATTAATCGAATTTCAGAAGAAACCAGTTTATCTTTTGTCTGCGAAGAAAATTTAGGATCAGGCATTTTAATAGATAAAACAACTGTTAATCCTTCTTTAATATCCTCACCAGTTAATGACAGCTTATTTTTTTTATTATATTCATTGGAATATTTATTTATAACTCTTGTTAAAGCACTCCTAAAACCTAATAAATGGGTTCCTCCGTCTTTTTGATGAATATTATTTGTAAATGCTAATACTTCTTCTGAGTAACCAGCATTCCATTCTAAAGAACATTCTACATTAACATCATTTTTACTTGAAGATATGTATATTGGTTTTTTAAACACGGGTTTCTCATTTTTGTTTGATAAAATGGGTTTTTTTTGATTGATAAATTGAACAAACTCCAATATCCCTCCATCAAATTTATTTTCGTATTTTTTAATTTTGGAAGATGTTTTGTCAATAAGTGTTAAATTAATTCCTTTATTTAAGAACGCTAACTCTCTCATTCTTTTTTGTAACACTGTTGAGCTAAATTTAATTGAAGAAAAAATATCTTTAGAAGGTAAAAAGGTTATGGCTGTTCCTCTTTTTGAAGATTTGCCGATTTTTTTTAATGGTTTAAGAGATTTTCCATTCTCAAATTCTATAAAATATTCTACACCACCTCTGTAAATTTTTAACTGAAGATTTTCAGATAAAGCATTTACTACTGAAACACCAACTCCGTGTAATCCACCTGAAACTTTATATGAGTCATGGTCAAATTTTCCCCCCGCATGTAATTGTGTCATAATTACTTCGGCGGCAGACATCTTTTCACCTTTATGCATATCGATAGGAATTCCTCTACCATCGTCTTCAACTGTAATAGTATTATTTGAATTAATAAAAACAGAAATATTTTTGCAATATCCTCCTAAAGCCTCGTCAATGGAGTTGTCCAGTACTTCGAAGACCATGTGATGTAGACCTGTGCCATCATCAGTGTCCCCAATATACATGCCAGGCCTTTTTCTAACAGCATCTAAACCTTTTAAAACTTTTATAGATGAAGCGCTGTAATCGTTTTTCTGATTTACCTGAGATTGTTTTGACATTTAAATATTAAAATTTTAATTTTTATATCATTTTTTATAAACAATATACAATCGACTTACATTTTGATCGTCTATTAATAACAAATACCAACGGTTTTAGAGGAATTTTTAAAAAAAAAAGATAAAATCTAATCTTTTAAATTTTCATCGGCATTATCACATAAAAACTGTTTTTATCAGAATTATCGAACACTAAGACTGGAGATGTTGAATTTTTGAGGCTAAAAGTTAAGTCTTTATCTTCTATCTCAGAGGCTATATCTATCAAATATTTAGAATTAAAACCTATAACAAGATCATCTCCATCATATTTAGCTGCAACGATTTCATTTCCATCTCCTGAATTCGTACTATTTACAGACAATTTTAATTTGTCACGACTTAATTCCAATTTAACACCCTCTTTTCTATCAATTGATACTGAAGCCACTCTTTCAACTGAATTAATAAAATCAGAAGAAGTAACTGTTAACGTTTTTGTATTTTCTTTAGGAACTACTTTTTGATAATCTGGGAACTTTCCATCAATAACTTTTGAAATTAAATTTATGTTTCCCAATGAAAATTTAATTTTGCTAGCACTTACTTGAAGGGTTAAATTTGCATCTATATTGTCTAATAATGAGCATAACTGAAAGACTGTTTTTCTTGGGATTATGACCGAAGAAAAACTTTTTACATTATTGACTAAAATACTGCTCGAAGAAAGTCTATGACTATCAGTAGCAACTCCCGTTAAGAAAGTATTTTTATTAGACTCAGTGGCGTGAAGGTAAATACCATTAAGATAGTGACGAGTATCGTCATTTGAAATTGATATTTTTGTTTTGTTAAGTAATGATAAAAATTTTTTTTTATCAATCTCTATTTTTTCACTTTCGAACTTGTCATCAAAAGTTGGAAAATTACTTGAAGGTAAACACAATAAATTAAAATCTGAATTTTTAGATTTTAAACTTAATTTGTTCTCACTTTTTAAGGTAAAATTTATTTCAGTTCCCTGAGGAATTTTTCTTAATATATCAAACAGAACATTCGCGGATGTTGTTGTATTTCCTTCTTCTACAACTTTTAAGTCAGATATTTCATCATAAAAAACTATATCTAAATCAGTAGCTATGATTTCTAATTTATTATTTTTTAAACTAAGAAGAACGTTTGAAAGAATAGGTAACGTATTTTTTTTCTCTACTACTCCTTGAACAAAGTTTAGAGATTTAAGTAACACGTCTCTATTAATATCAAATTGCATCAGTATTAATTTTCTAACAAAAGGCTTTTAATCTGTAATAGATTTTTTTTCATTTCTTCGTCTTTTTCTGATAATTTTGTAATAGTTTTTACAGCATGTATTACAGTGGTGTGGTCTCTATTAGCAAATCTTCTTCCAATTTCAGGTAATGATCTTGTAGTTAATCTTTTAGCCAAAAACATCGCTATTTGTCTTGGACGTGCTAATGGTCTAGATCTTCTTTGAGACAACATATCACTTAAGGAAATATTAAAATAATTTGAAACTGTATTTTGAATTTTATCTACTGTAACGATCTTTGCTTGATTAAATACATCTTTGAGAATGCTCTTGCAGTCATTAATGTTTAAAACTCTCTTATTAAGGCGACTAAAAGCAACTACTCTGTTTAGAACTCCGATTAATTCCCTAATATTTGTTTTGGCTTCTGTTGCAATAAAATTAATTACTTCCTCAGAAATGTTTATATGCTCTTTAAATTGATTTTGAATGTGATTTATTCTATTCAAAATTATTCTTTTTTTCAGCTCTAAATCAGGCACATCAATATCAATAATTAAACCACCAGAAAGTCTTGATTTAATTCTTTCTTGCACTCGATCAAGTTTCAAGGGTGGTCTATCGGCGGAAATAATAATTTGGGAACCTTTCTCTAAAAGACTGTTAAATGTATGGAAAAATTCTTCTTGGAGGCTCTCTTTGCCTCTTATGAATTGAATATCATCGATTATGAATACTGAGGACTTTCTGAAAAAATCCTTAAAATTAACCATGTCATTTTTCTTAATTGATTTGATAAAATGATACATAAATCTCTCTGCCGAAATAAACATTACCTCTTTAGTAGATTGTAGCTCTAAACCTATAGCGTTAAGCAAATGCGTCTTCCCAAGTCCAACACCCCCATAGATGTACAGAGGATTATAACGAGATGTGTGTTCACATACTTTTTTTGAATAAGATAGAGCAACTTCGTTACTTGTTCCTTTTATAAAATTATCAAAATTTAAATTGGGATTAAGTCTGTTATAGTTAAGTATAGAATCTTTTATTTCAGTTACTTTATTAAAATCTTCAATTTTGAAATCATCGCTTCTGCTATTTTTTTGATCTTCAATAATTTTAAACTCTATCCTAGTAAGACTAAGCTTAAAATTTTTTACAAGCTCTAAAATTTTGTCTAGATACCTAGAAACTATCCAATCTCTAAAAAACCTTGTGGGAACGCCTAAAACTAAATAATCATTGTATTCTTTTACTAATGTTATGCTTTTTAGCCAGCTGCTGTAAACTTCTTCCCCAAAATTCTTTTGAAATTCAGATTGTAAATCAGACCAATCGATTGTTTTTTCTTCTTCTGAAATGAAAGTGTTTTGTTGATTGGTTGATTTATTTTTCATGATAAAATTTTACTTGAAACTTTAAAAACCCCATTTTTATAAAACTTGCAAGAATTATTTTAAATTTAAAAAAAAAAAATCAATTCCGGTTGTAGACTTAGCGTGAAGATAGAAAAAAAAAATTACAACCCTGAACAGAAAAAAAAATCTATATTTTGTTTTTGAAACTAAATAAGCTAAAGATTTAACAACTTTAAATTGTTTATTTTAAGAAATTCTTTTTGAGGCTTTAGAAATTTTTCTTGAAGCAGTTTTTTTATTTACAACACCTTTTTTAGCAACCTGCATTAGAATTGATTGAAATTTAGGAAAATATTTTTTTATAGCTTTTTTATCACCCTTTTTAATCAATATTTCCATATGTTTAACGGCAGACTTGTATTTGCTCTTTCTCACTTTATTAACAAATGTTTGCTTTTTTACTCTTCTTACTCTTCTAATTGCGGATTTTGTATTTGGCATGATTATTTTTTATATATGTCGAATAAATCCCGGTCAACTTATTATTTTTGACATATATTACAAAAAAAAGTTGATCTATTAGACATTCTTATTCTTTTTATCACCCCTATACAATTTGGCCGAGTGCATGATTTACCTTCCCTACCATAAACATTAAAAAATTGTTGAAAGTTTCCTTTTTTACCTTTGGTATTATTAAAATTTTGAATGGATGATCCGCCTTCAATAATTGCTTTTTTAAGCACTTTTTTAATGTTATTTATAAGCACATGAATTTTTTTGTGACAAATATTATTTACCTTAGTTTTAGGATTTATTTTACTTAAAAAAATAACCTCATTTACGTAAATATTTCCTAGTCCTGCTATAAATTTTTGATTCATTAACAAATCTTTTAAATAAATTTTTCTTCTTTTTATTTTTTCTCTGAAATATTTAAAGCAAAAATTTTTTGAAAGAGGTTCTGGTCCGAGATGAATTATATGAGAACTTGATTGAACTTTTGCGGTCTTTAAAATTTTGATGAACCCAAACTTTCTCACATCGTTATAAATAAGAGTTATCTTTTTATCGAATTTTAATATTAAATGATCATGGCGACTATTGTTATCGTTCAACTTGTAATGAAAACTAGTTTTATATTTATTTTTATTAGCATCAACTATTATAATTTTTCCAGTCATACCTAAATGAATCATTATTGTGTTATTATTGTTCAATTTGATAAATATATATTTTGATCTTCTAGAAATAGATAAAACTTTTGATTTAACCATTTTTTTCAACAATTTTTCATTAATTTTATATCTTAAATATTTATTACGTATTTCTATATTTTTTATTGTGAGATCAGATATAGTCTTACTTAGGGACTTTTTAACAACTTCAACTTCAGGTAATTCTGGCATATAATTAATTATGAACTTACGTTATGAAGATAAATCTAAACTAGTACAGAAAGTTTTCAATAAAGTTTACGACAAATATGATTTAATGAATGATATTATGTCTTTAGGAACACACAGAATATGGAAAAAAAATCTTGTTTCTTGGATAAATCCAACTCCAAGTAGTAAAATTTTAGATGTCGCATCTGGAACAGGGGATATAGCAAAATTGTGTTCTAATAACACAAACAACAATTGCTCTATAACGTGTGTAGAGCCTAATGAAAAAATGCTCGATGAGGGTAAAAAAAAACTTAAAGATTTAAATAATTTAAAGTGGGTATTATCATCAGCAGAGCATCTTCCTTTCAAGAATGATGCATTTGATTATTATACTATAAGTTTTGGAATAAGAAATGTAACAAATTTAGATAAATCTTTAAGTGAAGCTTATAGGGTATTAAAAAATGGAGGAAGATTTTTTTGTTTAGAATTTTCTAAGCCTCAAAATGAACTTTTAAAAAATATGTATAAAAATTATTCTAAACTGATACCAACTATTGGAAAATTTGTTGCGGGTAGCAAAATGCCTTATGATTATTTAATTGAGAGCATAGATAAATTTTATAATCAGGAAGAATTTTCCAAAAAATTAATCGACACAGGTTTTATAAATGTGGAGCATAGAAATTTAACAAATGGCATAGCCGCAATACACACCGGCTGGAAAATTGAGTAATGATTAAAAGACTTATACAATTAATAAAAATAGCAAGAAAATTGGCATCTTCTGGAGCGTTGGATACAATTAACCAGCTTTACAAACTGCCTCTAATTTTAAAAATATTCTTTGATTTAATATCTATTGGCTCGCATAAAAAAAAATTTAACCAAATTAAATCTTCGGGTGAAAAATTGTGTGATGCTTTAGAAGGTATGGGAACTACATTTATTAAATTAGGTCAATTTTTAGCTACCCGTCCAGATATAATTGGCAACAAATTAGCAAACGATTTAGAAAAATTACAAGACAAACTCCCACCATTTGATTTTGAAGAAGCTAAAAGAATATTAAGAAAGGAAGTGGGAGAAGATCAATTTGTTAAAATTATTGATATTTCAGAGCCCATCGCAGCAGCCTCTATAGCGCAAGTTCATTTGGCTAAAATAAAAATAGATAATAAAGAAAGAGATGTTGCAATTAAGATCTTAAGACCGAACATTGAAAAGATTTTTAATGAGGAATTAGATGCATTAATGTTATTTGCATATATTATTGAAAATACGTTAAAGAAAACTAGAAGATTAAAACTTATTGAGGTAGTTCATCTTTTAAGAGAAATCACTAACATTGAGATGGATCTAAGATTTGAAGCTGCTGCTGCTAATGAGTTATTTGAAAATACAAAAAATGATAATGGATTTAAAGTTCCTCAAATATATTGGCAGTATACTTCCAAAAGGATACTAACATTAGACAAGGTAAATGGAGTATCAATAAGAAATCACATCGCTCTAAAAGAAAATAATATAGAATTAAAAAATATAGCTGAGAATTTGATTCAGCATTTTTTGAGACAAGCCGTAAGAGATGGTTTTTTTCATGCAGATATGCACGAAGGAAATTTATTTGTAGATAAAGATGCAAACATTGTGCCTGTAGATTTTGGTATAATGGGTAGACTAGATAAACACAATAAAAAATATTTAGCGGAGATATTATATGGATTTATTAAAAGAGATTATGTCAAAGTTGCTGAAGTTCATTTTCAAGCTGGATTGGTTCCAAATACAGCCTCTAAAGAGGAATTTGCTCAAGCTCTAAGATCAGTAGGTGAACCCATTTTTGGACAAAATATAAAAGATATTTCAGGTGGTAATTTACTTTCGCAGTTATTTGAAATTACTGAAAAATTTAACATGGCTACTCAAACACAACTTTTATTGCTTCAAAAAACAATGGTGGTAGTTGAGGGCGTAGCTAGAAAATTATATCCCGAAACTAATATATGGAATGTGTCTAAGCCTATACTTGAAAACTGGTTAGAAGAGTTAAAAGGTCCTAAAGCAACTATTTCGAGCGCGATCGATACCTCTGGTGAGCTCTTAAAAAGAATACCCGATCTTCCAGGTTTTATGGATAAGGCAAATCATGCTTTGCAACTAATTGCGGAAGGTAAATTAAATGTAACTAGTGGCAGTAATTCCTCTCTGGAGATAGAAAAACTTAGATTAAAATCTTTCAGAAATAATATTTTAATTTCAATATTAGGTGTTGTAATTTTATCATTTGTAGTATTTTAATAATGTTCATGAGTACAAAGAATAAAAAAATATTAATCATAATTGGTGGTGGAATATCTGCATATAAATCATTAGACCTTATCAGACTACTTAGAAAAGATAGTTATGAAATAAAGATAGTCTTAACAAAAGGTGGTAAACAATTTGTTACTCCTTTATCTTTGATCTCTCTATCAGGAGGAAAAGTATACGAAAACTTGTTTGATAAAGAAAATGAAGCTGAAATAGATCACATATCTCTCTCCAGATGGGCAGATTTGATTGTAGTTGTTCCTGCTACAGCTAATTTGATAAGTAAATTGAGTCATGGAAAAGCGGAAGACTTAGCAACAACAATTATGTTGGCATCAAACAAAGATATAATTTTAATTCCAGCTATGAATATAAGAATGTGGAGTCATAAGGCTACTCAAGAAAATTGTAAAACATTAATTTCATATGGATATAAATTTTTGGGACCTACCGAAGGAATGATGGCTTGTGGGGAATTTGGAAAAGGGAAAATGATAAGTCCTAAGAAAATATTTAAAGAAATTAAAGATTATTTTTATAAGAGAGATATATTTAAACATAAAAAATTTAAAGCTTTGGTTACCACTGGTCCTACAAGAGAATACTTGGACCCTGTTCGTTTTATATCAAATGAGTCAAGTGGAAAACAGGGTTATGAAATAGCTTTAGCTCTAAAAAGACAAGGTATAAAAACTACATTAATAGCCGGTCCATCAAATCTTCAAATGGAAAAAGGTTTAAAAATTGTCAAAGTAAAAACTTCTGATGAAATGCTAAAGGCTGTTAAAAAAAATTTACCAGTTGATGTAGCTGTTTGCACGGCAGCAGTTTCAGATTACAAACCTTCGGTTTACCAAAAAAATAAAATTAAAAAAAATAATAAAAAAGAAAATTTAATTTTAGATAACACAGTCGACATTCTAGATTACATAGGAAAAAACAATCGACATCGACCAAGACTTGTGGTTGGGTTTTCTGCAGAAACTGAAAAACTTTTACAAAATTCTAAAAATAAATTAAAAAATAAGAATGCTGATTGGATAATTGCGAATGATGTATCTAAAAAAGATATTGGATTTAATAAAGAATTTAATGAAGTCACTATAATTCGCTCGAATGGTAAAATGTCTCAAATAAAAAAAAATAAAAAGAGCTTTATTGCTTCAGTAATATCTGAAAAAATTATCAATGAACTCTTAATTAATGACAAAAGTCTTAATTAAAGAGTATGAAAATTTCTAGCAAAGAATACGAAAAGTTTTCTAAACAAATAATTTTAAAAAAATTTGGAATTATCGGTCAAAAAAAGATAAAATCTTCTAAAGTTCTTATTTTGGGAATGGGAGGTTTAGGATGTCCTTTGGCTGTATATCTTGCAAGTTTAGGAATTGGTACTATTGGTATAGTGGACAATGATAAAGTTGAATTGTCCAACTTAAATCGCCAAATCATTTTTAACAGTAAAGACATTGGTAATTACAAGGTAAATGTTGCCAAAAAAAAAATTAAATCAATTGATAAAAAAATAAATATTAAATCTTACAGAGTAAGAGTTGATCAAAAAAATATACAAAAACTAATAAAAAATTTTGATATCATTTGCGATGGCACTGACAATTTCAAAACAAGGTTATTAATAAATGATTATAGCTTAAAACAAAAAAAAATCTTAATATCTGCTGCTGTAAGTGGATTCGATGGACATATATTTAAGTTTGATTTCAGAAAAAAAACTCCATGTTACAGGTGTTTTATGCCTGAAGTCCCTTACGAAAATATTAACTGTGATACAGAAGGTGTTGTACCAACAATAACAGGTATCATGGGAACGCTACAAGCAAACGAAGTATTAAATACCATACTTGATTTTAATTCTGATATGGAAAGAAAAATGATTGTTTTTGACTCTATAAAAATGAATTTTAGAAAAGTTAATCTGAGTAGACATAAAGAATGTAAAAACCGATGCTAAAATTTATTATAATTTTTTATTTTATTTCTTTAAGTTTGTTTGCAAATGAAGAATATTTTTTAACTTTGAGAAACGATAAGGTCAACTTAAGATTAGGTCCATCTTTTGATTATCCCATAAAAATAATTTATAAAAAAAAATATTTACCAGTTATCATTAAAGATAGATCAGACAATTTTAGAAAGATACAAGATCATGAAAATAATTCTGGCTGGATACATATTTCACAACTATCAAAAAAGAAATCTGGAATAGCTATTCAAGATAAAATTTTATATAAAAAACCTACAATTTATTCTAAACCTTTAGCTAACATAAAAACTGGACGTTTACTTTTGATTTCTAAATGTAAATTAGATTGGTGTAAAATAAAAACCGGTAAATATTCAGGATGGGTAAAAAAAGAAAATTTATGGGGAAGGTTATAACTACTTTAATTTAACTTTAGATGCCCAAAATTTATCTAATAAAAAGTACCAAACTGTATTAGCTAGTGGCTCTACTATAGCGTCAGTCAAAGCAATCATGAAGGATACGTCCGCGACCAACATTAAAACTGTTATAGCAATAATGAAATGACCGATTGTGTATACAAGTGTTCTAAGAAGTGAGCCCTTGTTGTTTTCATATATTCTTTTAGCAGCTCCGTGTATACCATGAGTAAGTTCAGTCATATCAATTAAGTTTTTTTAAATTAGGTCTGTCTGCATTCATTATTTTAGTCCAAACAGCAACAAAATCTTTAATGAATTTTTCCTTATTATCATCCTGAGCATATACCTCAGAGTAAGATCGAAGTATTGAGTTCGAACCAAAAACTAAATCTGCTCTAGATGCATTATACTTTACTTTGTTTGTTTTGCGATCGATAATGTCGTAAGAGTTCTTTCCTGTTGGTTTCCAGGTATATTTCATATCGACTAGATTTATAAAGAAGTCATTTGTTAAAGCTCCTACTCTATCAGTTAATACTCCTTTATTTTTAGCAGACTCATGGTTTGTACCTAACACTCTCATACCACCAATTAAACAAGTCATTTCTTGAGCAGTTAGCCCCATCAAAGAAGCGCGCTCTAATAAAAGCTCCTCTGGCATCACTGAATAATCTGATTTAACAAAATTTCTAAATCCATCGTGTAAAGGTTCTAACCACTTAAAATTCTTAATCTCAGTTTGTTCTTGAGAAGAGTCTCCTCTGCCAGGATTAAATGGAACTTTCACCTTAGAGCCAGCTTTTTTTATCGCTTTTTCCAACCCTACATTTCCTGCAAGAATAATAGTATCAGCAACTGTTGCTCCAGTTTTATTTGCTATATCTTCTAACACTTTTATTACTTTTGAAAGTTTTTTTGGTTCATTGCTATCCCAGTCTTTCATAGGCGCTAAACGAATTCTTGCGCCGTTAGCTCCTCCTCTTTTATCAGTTACTCTATAAGTTCTAGCACTATCCCAAGCCGTGGTAATTAAATCACTAGAGCTTAGTTTGCTGGCTACAATCATTTTTTTAACTTTATTTATATTATATTTCTTTTTTGGAGAGGAAACATTACCTTGCCAAAGAAGATCCTCTTTGGGAGCCCAAGGGCCGATATAATTTTCTTTATTTCCCATTGTTCTATGCGTAAGTTTAAACCAAGCACGAGCAAAGGAGTCCTCAAAAAACTTTGGATCTTTATAAAATCTTTCTGAAATTTTTCTGTATTCTGGATCCATAGCCATAGCCATGTCTGCATCAGTAAACATTAATCTAGCTTTTTTTGTGGGATCACCTAAATCAACAGGTTTTTTTTCCTCCTCAAGATTAATTGGTTCCCATTGCCATGCGCCTGCTGGGCTTTTTTTACTTTCCCACTCGTAATTTAATAAAAGATCTAAGTATTGATGGTCCCATTTGTCAGGATTAGTTGTCCAAGCTCCTTCTAGACCAGAAGTAATTTGATTAACTCCAGTTCCATTTTTCTGGTTCCATCCAAATCCTTGTTCGTGAATATCAGCTCCTGCTGGTTCCGGGCCTAAGTTAGCTGGGTCTCCATTACCATGAGCTCTTCCTATAGAATGACCGCCAACAGTAAGTGCTACTGTTTCTACATCATTCATTCCCATACGACCAAAAGTTTCTCGGACGTCCATCGCTGTTCTAACTGGATCTGGTTTGCCCTCCACACCTTCTGGATTTACGTAAACAAGTTGAAAATGAGATGCTGCAAGTGGAGCTTCAAGAGAAGAACGATCTTGCGGGTCGCCATATCTATTGACAGCTAGTGGAACTGTCTCTTTACCCCAATAAACATCTTTTTCAGGTCCCCATATATCTTCTCTGCCAAATGAAAAACCAAAAGTTTTAAATCCAGCTTTTTCATAAGCCATAGTTCCAGCTAACACCATCAAGTCCGACCAACTTAATTTATTTCCATATTTTTTTTTAATTGGCCAAAGAAGACGTCTAGCTTTATCTAAATTTGTATTATCCGGCCAAGAGTCTTGTGGAGAAAATCTATGTGAACCAACATTAGGTCTGCCATCAAATTCTCTGTATGTTCCTACTTGATGCCAGGTCAGCCTTACCATTAAGCCAGTATAACTTCCTAAATCTGCTGGCCACCACTCTTGGCTGTCTGTCATTAATTTTAATAAATCTTTTTTTAAAGCTTTAAAATTTAATTTTTTTACTTCTTTTCTATAATTGAATCCTGGAAGAGGGTTAGTTTTGGTATCATGTTGATGTAAAATATCTAAATTTATACTATTTGGCCAAAGACGTGCGGTATTAGACTCACCTGCTTTAGTTATACCACCATGCATCACGGGGCATTTGCCATTTCCATTTTTTTTAAATTCTGTGCTCATACTGATTAATATCTAGTTTATAATAATTCTAAACTAGAAAGTCAATAAAAGATAGTTATTTTTGAATTCTGATTATAACTTCAAGATTTTTAATCTTTTTACCTTTTGGAGGAACTGGAACTTTGCTTAATTTTATTTGATTAGAGTGAATATCAGTAAGTTCTTTGCTACCTTCATCATAAAAGTGGTGGTGCGACTTAATATTTGTATCATAATAACTTTTATTTTTACTGGTTAAAATTTCTTTTAAATATCCAGCGATAGTAAATGCTTCGACTGTATTATAGATTGTTGCTAAAGAAATTTTTGTAGCTCCATTTTTATTTATTTTTTTATTTAACGTTTCAACTGTAAAATGAAATGTTTTTTCTCTATCAAACAAAAACTTGCAAATTTTTAAACGCTGTTTTGTAGGTCTAAGATTTGACGACCTTAGTTTTTGGACGTACATTTTTAAATTATCACTGATAATCATTGTTTTTGCTTTCTTTATAACTTTAAACTATTTATATATAATTACTTAATTATATCAAGTAAAACCATATTTTAAAAATGAAGCAAAAAAATAGTTATAATTATCAAGATTTAATTGATTGTGGAAATGGTATTCTTTTTGGAGAAGGAAATGCAAAATTACCCCTACCTCCGATGCTCATGTTTGATAGAATTACTAAAATTGAAAATAATTCTGGATCTTTTAAACGAGGTTATTTAGAAGCAGAATTAGATATTAAAGATGATCTTTGGTTTTTTAAATGTCATTTTCAAAATGATCCAGTAATGCCTGGTTGTCTTGGATTAGATGCTATGTGGCAATTAGTTGGTTTTTATCTAGGTTGGACTGGAGAGCCAGGAAAAGGAAGAGCTTTAGGAGTAAGCACAGTTAAATTTACTGGCGAAGTGTTAAAAAAAGTGAAGATGGCTTCTTATAAAATAAATATAAAAAGAATTTTAAAAAAAGAGGGTGCTGTAGTAGGATTGGCAAATGGAACGTTAGACGCTGATGGAAAAATAATCTATGTGGCAGAAAATTTGAAAGTAGGTTTATTTAAATCATGAGAAGAGTAGTAATTACAGGTCTTGGTATAGTGTCTTGTCTCGGTAATAATCAGGAAGAGGTTCACCAATCTCTTTTGAATGCAAAGTCAGGCATTTCTTTTGCTGAGGAATATAAAGAGCATAATCTTAAAAGTCATGTGCACGGAAAACCTAATATAAAGCTTTCAGATTTTGTAGATAGAAAAACAATCAGATTTATGGGGTCTGGATCAGCTTATAACTATATTGCCATGAAAGAAGCAATTTCGGACTCCGGTTTAAAAGAAAATGATGTAAGTAACTTCAAGACTGGTATTATTATGGGTTCAGGTGGACCGTCGATAGAAAATGTGATTCTTGCAGCAGACAAAACTAGGGCTAAAACACCAAAGTTAATGGGACCATTTATTGTACCTAGAACTATGGGCAGCACAGCTTCAGCAACACTTGCCGTGCCTTTCAAAATTAAAGGAACGAACTATACGATGAGTTCAGCTTGTGCAACTAGTGGGCACTGTATTGGGAATGCAATGGAATTAATTCAAATGGGAAAGCAAGATATTATTTTTGCGGGTGGAAGTGAGGAAGTTCATTGGGCAATGACTGCAATGTTTGATGCAATGACTGCGTTATCTTCAAAATATAATGATAAACCTGAAACTGCTTCAAGAGCTTATGATAAAACAAGAGATGGATTTGTGATTGCTGGTGGGGCTGGCGTGTTAGTACTTGAAGAATATGAACGCGCAAAAGCGAGAGGAGCAAAAATTTATGCTGAATTAACAGGATATGGTGCAACATCTGATGGGTACGACATGGTTGCTCCATCTGGAGAAGGCGCTATCAGGTGTATGCAAATGGCTTTGGCTACTTCTAAAAATAAAATTGATTATATTAATACTCATGGAACATCTACTCCTGTAGGAGATATAACCGAATTAAATGCTGTTCAAAAAACTTTTGGAGAAAATATCCCAAAAATAAGTTCTACAAAATCTTTATCTGGACACCCATTAGGTGCTGCTTCTGTGCATGAAGCTATTTATTGTTTAATAATGATGAAAAATAATTTTATAGCTGGTTCTGCAAATATCACGGAAATGGATGAAGAAGCTAAAAAATTCCCAATAATTACTAAAACTGAAAAAGTAGCTTCACTTAACGCTGTAATGTCTAATAGTTTTGGTTTTGGTGGAACAAATGCTGCTTTGATTTTTGAGAAAGTTTAATTATGAGTTTAATGAAAGGTAAAAAGGGATTGATAATGGGTGTTGCAAATGAGCGATCTATTGCATGGGGAATATCCCAAAAACTTGCAGAGGCTGGTGCTGAACTAGCTTTTACATATTTAGGTGACGCATTAAAAAAGAGGGTTGTACCTTTGGCTGAAAAGCTAAACTCAAAAGTCACATTTAGTTGTGATGTTGAAAAAAAAGAGGACGTAAAAAAACTTTTTGAAGATATTAAATCCAAATGGGGAGAAATTGATTTTGTGGTTCACGCTGTAGCTTTTTCTGATAAATCGGAATTATCAGGTGAATATTTAAATACGACGAGAGAAAATTTTCTAAGAAGTATGCTGATTTCATGTTTTTCTTTTACAGAGGTATCTAAAGAAGCTTCTAAAGTTATGAAAGAAGGCGGAAGTTTGCTAACTCTAACTTATGAATCAAATAAAGCAATTCCAAACTATAATGTAATGGGTGTTTGTAAATCTGCTTTAGAAGCTAGTGTAAAATATTTAGCTAGAGACCTTGGAAAGAAAAAGATTAGGGTAAATGCTATAAGCGCAGGACCTATAAAAACTTTAGCTGCATCTGCAATAGGTGATGCAAAATTTTTATACAAATGGAATGAGGATCATTCTTTTTTAAAAAGAAATGTAGATATTCATGATGTTGGTAATTCAGCGCTATACTTATTAAGTAATTTGGCTAGTGGAGTAACTGGAGAAATACATTATGTCGACGCGGGATATAATAAAGTAGGAATGCCTGATCCAAAAAATATTTCATAACTTGCAAAAATTACATTACTAAAGTGCAAAAGTTATTACCCATTTAAAACCCAAAAAAGGTAAAAATAATAAAAAAATGAGAGATTTAAATAAAAAGGTAAAAGAAAAATTTGGAAATTTTTTTGATTGGATTAAAGGAGCAGAACTTTTAGAGCTAAAATCTTGTAATCCAGAAGAGGATCCAATTAGACCAGAATTAAATAATGATTTTAGAACTAGTTATGGTAGAAAAATTTATGGAGTTAAGTACAAAAATGAAATTTGTGCAATCATGTGTTTTGGTTTTACAAATGAAATTCCAAAAACCGTAAAAGAACTAGATTTAATGACTAAAGATGCGCATTTACAAAGTATAAGAAGAGATCAAAAAGTTGGTAAAATAGCAATCGCCTATACTGTTTGGTCAAAGAAGAAAGGTGGAGGTAAACTTATTGTTAAAGAAGTATTCAAAAAAATAAAAAAATCTAATCATTTAAATAGACTTATAACACTCTCCCCGTTAACTGACATGGCAAGAAATTTCCATTTGAGAAATGGAGCTATTGAACTCCAAGTTAACAATGAAACTCAAAATTTTGAATATAAAATTTAAGAGATTTAAGCTACGGCTTGTTTAATCGACAGTTTTACTTTTCCTCTATCAAAACCAAGAACTTTTACAGATACTTCATCACCCTCTTTTACAACATCTGTAACTTTAGCGACTCTTTTTCCTGCAAGTTCTGAGATATGAACAAGACCGTCTTGTTTTCCTAGAAAATTTACGAAAGCACCAAATTCCATTATTTTTACTACTTTGCCTTTATAAATTTTACCTACTTCTGGCTTTGCTATTAATCCTTTAATGATCTCAATAGCAGCATTTCTTGATTTTTCATCAGGCGCTGCCACAGTAACTTCTCCAGTATCTTTTACGTCAACTTTTGCTCCAGATGTTTCGACAATTTCTCTAATCGTCGCTCCACCTTTACCAATTACTGTCGCTATATCTTTTTTATCGACTTTAATTGTTTCAATTTTTGGAGTGTGTTTTGAAAATTCTTTTCTCGATGTTTTTATAGCTTTGTTCATTTCGTTCAAAATATGCTCTCTGCCAGCCTTAGCTTGATTTAAAGCTTGTTCCATAATTTCAAAAGTAATTCCTGTTATTTTTATGTCCATTTGTAAAGATGTAATACCATCTTTTGTTCCTGCTACTTTAAAATCCATATCACCTAAATGATCCTCATCTCCTAAAATATCAGATAAAACTGAAAACTTTTCACCCTCTTTAATTAAACCCATGGCTATTCCTGCAACTGGTTCTTTAATTGGTACACCTGCATCCATTAGTGACAAAGATGTTCCGCAGACTGTTGCCATTGAAGAAGATCCATTTGACTCAGTAATCTCAGATACTACTCTTAGAGTATAAGGGAAATTTTCTTTTAATGGTAATGATGAGTTGATAGCTCTCCATGCTAATTTACCATGGCCTATTTCTCTTCTACCTGTTCCTATTCTGCCACACTCACCAACAGAAAAAGGTGGAAAATTGTAATGCAACATAAAGCTCGATCGTTGCATACCGTCTAAACTTTCTAGTCTTTGTTCATCGTCAGACATACCTAAAGTTGTGACTACTAACGCTTGGGTTTCTCCTCTTGTAAATAAAGCTGATCCGTGTGTTCTTGGTAAAACACCTACTTCACATTCAATTTTTCTAACATCAGCAAGACCTCTACCATCAATTCTTTTTTTCTCTTTTAAAATTGCAGTTCTTACAATATCTTTTTCAAGGGATTTTAATTGAGCCATAGCTTGATTTTCTGTTACGCTTTCATCTTCCTTAAACATTTCTTTACACTTGGCATCAATTTCTGAAATAGCTGTTGATCTTTTTTTCTTATCAACTTCTTTAAAAGCTTTTCTTAGATCGGCTTCAAATTCTTTAGCTATTTTTTTCTTTAGTTCTGAATTATCGATTTCTTCTACTTCCCATTTAGGCTTGCTAGCTTTTTTTGCTAATTTTTCAATTGAATTTATTACTGGTATGAATTTTTCATGGCCAAATTTAACTGCATCTAGCATAATTTTTTCTGATAACCCTGAAGTTTCAGACTCTACCATTAAAACAGCTTCCTTAGTTCCAGCAACAACTAAATCTAATTCTGAAGTTTTTAATTCTTCTTGAGATGGATTTAAAATATATTTCCCGTCCTTAAAACCCACTCTGCTTGCAGCTATAGGTCCCTGAAAAGGTAAGCCTGATATTGATAAAGCTGCAGAGGAAGCTATAATTGAAAGAATGTCCGGCTGATTTTCTCCATCATAAGATAAAACAGTTGGCAATAACTGCACTTCATTCATAAAACTTGATGGGAACAAAGGTCTAATAGGTCTATCAATTAATCTAGAAATTAAAGTTTCAGATTCTGTCGGTCTGGCCTCTCTTTTGAAGTAACCGCCGGGTATTTTTCCAGCAGCATAATATTTTTCTTGGTAATTTACCGATAAAGGAAAATAATCTTGACCTTCATTTAATTTTTTTGCCCCAACTGCAGTAGCAATTACGACTGTTTCTCCTAATTTGGCTATTATTGCTCCATCGGCTTGTCTAGCAATTTTACCAGTTTCAAGAGTTAATTTTTTACCGCCAAAATCTATTTCTTCTTTGTGAATTTTAAACATTATTTTCTCAGACTCAGTTGTTTTATAATTTTTTCATACGAGTCAGGTTTTCTTCGTTTAAGATAACTTAATAGTTTTTTCCTTTTATTTACTGACTTCGATAAACCCATAGTAGAATGTTTATCTTTTTTAAATTTTTTAAAATGGACTGCCAATTTTTCAATTTTATCACTTAACAAACCAATTTGTACTTCTGCCGATCCGACATCAGATTTATTTATTGCTAGGGACTTAATTATATCTTTTTTTTCTGTTTCATTTTTTTTATTTTCTTTAATTAACTTTTCAATCTTTTCAGCATATTCGAAAGATTTATCTTCAATAAAGTTGAGTTTTGGAAGAAATTTTAAACTTAGCTTTTTTGATAAGGCTCTTCTAACAATATGTGCGTTATCAGTCAATATACCTACTATTTCTTTCATGTCTATGCCACCTAGGGGTATCACATAAACCCTAGCTGTTTTCAAGTCTGGGGTCATCCTAACTTCAGTAACAGTAATGAAACGTGAATTAAATGAAGATATTTTTGTCTCATTTTTTATAAAAATTTCTCCGATGCTTTGCTTCACAAGCTCTCCAACTCTTAATTGCCTCTGAGAATATCCTTTATTCGATAAATCACTATTAATCATAAAGTTCTCTCAATCTTTTCTATTTGGTAAGACTCTATAATATCTTTTTCTTTAAAATCTATAAAATCTCTTAAACTTATCCCACATTCTAAACCATTTTTAACTTCTTTAACCGCATTTTTTTCTCTAAAAATACTCATAATTTCACCATCATATACAACAGCACCATCTCTAACTATTCTCGCTTTGGATTTATTTTGTATTTCACCTTCAATTACTTTTGAGCCTGCTATTTGTCCAAATTTTGAAACTTTAAATATTTTTTGTACTTCAGCAGATCCCAGTGAAATTTCTTTTACATCTGGCTCTAGTAGACCAGATAATCTTTTTTCAATATGTTCTATCGCTTCATAAATTATATTAAAATATTTAACTTCTATTTTTTGTTCTTCAGCTATTTTTTTTGCTTCTCTATTAGGTTTTACATTAAAGCCAATTAATACAGCGTTAGAGGCTTTGGCTAATGAAACATCAGTTTCATTAATCATACCAATATCTGATAAAATAATTTTAGTTTTAACTTCTGGATGAACAATCTTTTCAATTGCCATTTTGAGTGCTTCACTTGATCCATGAACATCAGATTTTATAATAACGTTTAATTCTTCTTTGTCTTCACCTTTGTCAAAAATTGTTGATTTATCATTTATTAAAATTTTCTTTTTAGAATTTTGATTTTTAAATTCCGAGATTTCCTTAGCTTTATCCTCATCTTCAGTCACTAAAAACTCTGCACCCGCAAAAGCTGTATCGTTCATTCCAAGGATTTCTACAGGCATCGATGGAAAAGCCTCATTTAAAGAAGTTCCATCATGACTAATCATGGCTCGAATTTTTCCCCACGTTTTACCGCAAGCAAAATAATCTCCTTTATTTAATTTTCCATTTGAAACTAAAATTGTTGAAACAGGACCTTTTCCTTTATCAATTTTAGATTCTATAACTACGCCAGTAGCTTTATCTGTGATAGAAGCTTTTAAATCTAGAATTTCAGATTGCAATAAAATACTCTCTTTAAGTTTATCTAAATTTGTTTTTTTTGTAGCAGAAACTTCAACGAATAATGTGTCCCCACTTAAATCCTCCGCGACCAACTCATATCTCATCAAATCATTTTTAATTTTTGAAACATTTTTATTCGGTAAATCAGACTTATTAATTGCTACAATAATTGGAACTTTTGCGGCTTTAGCGTGGTTTATAGCTTCTATAGTTTGTGGTTTTATTCCATCATCTGCAGCTACAACTAAAACCACTATATCTGTAATTTTAGATCCTCTGGCTCTCATTTCTGTGAAAGCTGCGTGCCCTGGTGTATCTATAAATGTAATTTGTTGATTATTATTTGCTTTCACTTGATAAGCCCCTATGTGTTGTGTTATGCCGCCAAATTCATTTGAAACGACATTTGATTGTCTCAGTGCATCTAAAAGTGAAGTTTTTCCATGATCAACGTGTCCCATTATAGTTACTACAGGTGGTCTTTTTTTAATTGTACCACTCATGGATTTATTTTTATTGATTTCCTCTGGTTGAGAATTTTCTATGATTGCCTTATGACCAAATTCTTTAACAATATATTCAGCTGTGTCTTTATCAATAGCATGATTAATCGTTGCTATTACCTTCATATTCAGTAAAAACTTTATAATATCACTGGATTTTTCAGCCATTCTATTTGATAACTCTTGAATAGTAATTTGTTCAGGAATTTTTACTTCTTTAATAACTTTTTTGTATTCTTTTTTTTCTTCTGTTTCAGGAGTATTCTTTTTTTCTTTCAATCTAGCTCTTTTTACAGCAGCTAGACTTCTTTGTTTTATCTCAATTTCTTCAACATTAAGTGCTCTTGAAACAGTTAGTTTAAAATCTCTTTTATCTATTGGAGTTTTAAGCTTTAATTTGCTTTTTCCAGTGGGTTTTTCATCTTTCTTGATAAATGCTTTAGTAGCTTCTTGTTCTACAAACTTTCTTGTAAATTTTTTGCTTTTATTCTCATGATTTTTAAAATTTTGATTAAAAGCGTTTGTTTTTTTAAAGTTTTTTGATGGTTTAAATAAATTTTTTTTATCGCTTGGTATGGAGTACGCCTTTTTGTTTTCATTTTTTGAAAGAGAGCTAGAGTCAATTTTTTTTTTAAAATTTGACGAAATTGTTAATGTTTTTTTCTTTTGTTTTTCTTTATCCATAATTTATTTAAATACAATATCTCTTGCAGACATAATTAGCTGATCTGCCTCCTCTCTAGTTAAAGAAAATTCCTCTAGATATCCATTAAGCCTAACTTTTTTACCTTTGACTTCATCAAATCCACCTACTAACTCGTCAGTTGATAAGTCTGCAAAATCAGAGAGTTTCTTAATATTTTTCTGGCCCAAAATCACTAACATTCCCTGAGTCATACCCTTTAAATTTATCAATTCTTCCTCTACACCTAATTCCTTAAGTCTTTTTCCAACTTCTTCTTTTACCTTGATTAAGCTTTCCTTCGATCTTGTAATTAACTCTTTTGCTGTATCTTCATCAATTGCTTCAATTTTAGAAATATCTTCAGCTTTAGCTTGTGAAATTTCGTCTATACTTTGAAATCCCTCTGACACTAATAACTGTCCTAAAGTTTCATCAACCTCTAGGTTCTTAATTAAAGCTTCTGTCTTTTCTTTAAATTCAGCTTGTCTTCTTTCAGAGTCCTCTTTATCGGTTAAGATATCTATTTCGAAATTAGTCAGTTTAGAAGCTAATCTAACGTTTTGACCTCTTCTTCCTATTGCTTTACTTAGGTTTTCTTCACTCAAAATGACATCTATTTTTTTATTAGTTTGGTCTATTAAAACTTTTTGAATTTCAGCTGGAGATAATGATTCGGAGATGAGAGTTGGTAAATCTTCTGTCCATTTTATAATGTCTATTTTTTCTCCGTGTAGTTCGTTTACTATTGTTTGTACTCTGCTACCCCTCATTCCTACACATGCTCCAACTGGATCGATTGAAGTATCTTTAGAGTAAACACATATTTTTGCTCTGCTACCTGGATCTCTAGCAACTGATCTAATTTCAATGACCCCTTCGTAAATCTCAGGAACCTCCTGAAAAAAAAGCTTAGCTAAAAACTGAGGATGAGCTCTTGATAAAAATATTTGATGGCCCTTTAATTCTTTTTTAACTTCATAACAGTAAGCTTTAACTCTTTCACCTGTTTTTAATATTTCTCTTGGAATTAGCTCGTCTTTTTTTATAACTCCTTCTGCCCTTCCAAGATCAACTATTACATTACCATATTCTAATCTTTTGATAATTCCACTTAATATTAATCCTTGTTTGTCAATAAATTCTTCATATTGTCTATTCTTTTCAGCCTCTCTTACTTTTGAGTTTATTACTTGTTTTGCGCTTTGAGCAGCTATTCTTCCGAAATCAATTTGAGGAAGATCCTCATAAATCTTATCTCCAACTTTTAATAACTCCGATTTGTCTTTATTAAAAGAGTTGGCATCTTTAGGGGTTATTTCACGACTGGGGTCTTCTACTATTTCCACAATATCTAAAACTTTTTGAATGCTAATGTTCCCTGTTTCTCTGTCAATTTTTACCAAAATATTATTGTTTTGACCAAATTTCGTCAGAGCTGCTTTTTGTATTGCGCTTTCCATAGATCCTATAACTATGTCTTTATCAATTGATTTTTCGTTGGCAACAGCATCAACGATTCTTAATAACTCTAATTTATCTAGGCCTCTATTTAACATTTTCAAACTCTCCTAAAAAAAAATGGGCTAGTGCCCATTTTGTAATACTTCAAAATTTTATAATTAATAAAGAAAAATTAAGGTTTTTTCAAGATTACACCTTTTTAAAAAGTGCTATTTTATCAGTTTTTTCCCAAGAAAATTCACCTTTAATCGTTGGTTTTCTTCCAAAGTGCCCGTAGGACGATGTTATTTCATAAATTGGCTTATTCAAACTCAATAACTCTCGAATTCCTCTTGGAGATAAATCAAAATTATTTTTGATAATTTTTTCAACATTTAATGTTTTTTCTTTATCATTTTCACTTAATTTGACGAATATAGAAAGTGGTTTAGAAACTCCAATCGCATATGACAACTGGATAAGACATTTATCTGTTAAACCAGATGCAACAATATTTTTAGCCAAATATCTTGAAACATAAGCTGCAGATCGATCTACTTTTGTTGGATCTTTACCAGAAAAAGCTCCTCCTCCATGTGGGGCGGCACCGCCATAAGTATCAACAATAATTTTTCTACCAGTTAGTCCTGTGTCGCCATCAGGGCCTCCGATAATAAATTGTCCTGTAGGATTAATATAAATCTCCGTTTTTTTTAAATCATTAATTAATTCTTTAGGTATAGATCTATCAATATAAGGAAGTATTAACTCTTTTACCTTTTCCTGATCCAAGTCCTTAGAATGTTGCGTTGAAATAACGACCGAAGTTACTTTGATTGGTTTTCCATTTTGATATTCCATAGTTACTTGACTTTTAGAATCAGGCTCAATGCCTTTTAACACTCCAGACTTCCTATCTTTCGCCATTAATCTTAAAATTTTGTGCGAGTAAAATATAGGTGCTGGCATTAAGTCTTCGGTCTCTGTACAAGCATATCCAAACATTATTCCTTGATCACCAGCACCTTCGTCTTTATTGTCTTTTGAATCAACGCCCATAGCAATATCAGTTGACTGTTCATGAAGATGGGACTCAATTTTAGTTTGGTCTTTCCATGAAAAACCTTCCTGGTCGTAGCCTATATCTTTTATACAATTTCTAACTTTTTCAATAATATCATTCTTATTAATATTTGGTCCACGTATTTCCCCTGCTAAGACAACTTTGTTTGTTGTAGTCAATGTTTCACAAGCTACTCTAGAAAAGGGATCTTTTGATAAATAACTATCAACTACCATGTCTGATATTCTATCGCATACTTTGTCAGGATGACCTTCAGAAACAGACTCGCTTGTAAATAAGTAATTTTTTTCAGTCATTTTTTTTATATCTTAGAAAGATTAAACAATATGTAAATAAAAGGACAAAAAATATCAAATCATTTTTATTTCCTCCTTTTTTTTCAATAATTGGCAGTCTGTACTCTATGTATCCTGTTTCATTGTTTTTTAAGGCTTTTATAACTTGCCCTTTATTATTTATTATTGCGCTAATACCTTTATTTGCAGATCTTAGAACGAAGGAGTCGCTTTCAATTGCTCTAAATATTGATTTTGAAAAATGTTGGTATGGGCCAATGGTTTGTCCAAACCAACCATCTTCTGAAATATTGATTAATAAATTATTCTTAAAATTTATTTTTTGAATTAATTCTGGGAAAATTATTTCGTAACATATTAAAGGAATAATATTTAAATCATCATAAAAAAAAGTGCCATTACTACTGCCCTTACTAAAAGATCCAAAACCTTCAGTGATTTTTTTTAATCCAACTTTTTCGAGTTGATTTTCAAAGGGTAAAAATTCACCAAATGGAACTAGTTTTTCTTTATCATACTGAAATTTTTTATTTAAGTTATGATCTATTATAACCAAACTATTAAAAAATTTATTTTCTGCTTTATTCATGGTATTAATACCAAATACTATTAAATGGTTTTTGGAAAAATTGTCTTTAATTAAACTTTTATATTTCTCGAATTCAAAAAAATATTTACCTGACAGTGCTCCCTCGGGCCAAACAAATAATGTTTTTCTATCTTTATCGATATTGCTATATCTTATCAATTTCTTAATTCTATTGAGCGACTCTTCTTCAGATAAATTATATTTTAATTCAAAATTTGGTGATATTACTTTGATATATATGGATTTATTTTGTTTCAGTTCCTTCTGAATTTTAATTTTATTATCATTTAATATATAATTTCCATACAAATAATTTCCAAAAAAAGTGATTGAAATAAAAATTAAAATTAATTTTTTAAATTTTAGATTTTTTAAAAAAAGAATACTAGGTGCGCAAAACAAAGTAATTGTAGTTAAATTAAACGCAAACAATCCAATGGGATTTAAAATTTGGATAAATTCATAAAACCAAGACCAACTATAAGCCCAAAGATTCCAGGGAAAACCAGTTAATATTTTTGCTCTTAAATAATCTATAATTGAAATTAAAGCACAGAATAAGAATATAGATTTCAAATCATTCCGAAGGTACTTGCCACAAACTAAAGTTCCCAAACCGTTAAATAAACCTAATAGTAAAGGTATAAGTATAGTAGTAAGGGGTATTAAATTTTTTAAAGACTGATCAAATTGTAAAGAATTTGAAATCCAATAAGTTCCAGTTAAATAAAACCCAATTCCAAAAAAATAACCAACAAAAAATAAATTTATTAAATGAGGTTTTTTTCTGTACTTATTTTTTGATCTCTTATTGACATTACATAAAATAAAAAAAAGGCATGGAAATATAAAAAAATTAATTATAGTAAAATTAAAAGGCTGAAAAGAAAAAACAGAAAGACAACCTAGAAAAAAAGGCGCTACAAATACCAGTAATTTTCTGTTGTTTAAAATGAGATTTATCATCTAATATAATTTTTTAAGAAGCTTTTTTTCAATAACATTCATTTTTTTATAATTAGACTCTAGTTTATGGTCATAACCAAATAAATGAACTAAGCCATGTATCCACAGTACATCCAAATGTTTTTTAAAAGAAATTTTAGACGAAAAATTAATTTTTTTTAAATTTATTATCACATCTCCTAAATAAATTTTAATTTTTTTTTTTTTTAATATAGCTAAATTTTTTTTTGTTTGATTTGGAAAAGATAAAATATCAGTTGATTTATTTTTTTTTCGAAACTTTTTGTTAAGAGCTTTTATTTCTTTTGAACCAGAAAGTTGTAGACTAAAAGAATAACTTTTTTTTTCAAAAAATTTATCGTTTTTAATTTTTTTAATTTTGTGTTTTAAATAAGTTTCCGGATTTTTTATAAATTTTAACCAGGATTTATCTTTGACGATAACATTAATCTTTATCATCAATTTTTTTATTAAACGCTTTAATTATCTTAGTAACCAAAGGATGTCTCACTACATCTTTGTGATCAAATTCTATCATTTTAATTTCTTTCACCTTGTCCAAGATTTTTTTTGTTTTAACCAATCCAGATTGAGATTTATTAATTAAATCTATTTGTGATGGATCTCCATTAACAACGATTTTAGAATTTTCACCTATTCTTGTTAAAAACATCTTAATTTGTGTAAGTGTAGCATTTTGAGCTTCATCTAATATAGCAAAAGAATTTTTTAAAGTTCTTCCTCTCATAAATGCTAAAGGAGCAATTTCAATTTCACCTGACTCAATTTTTTTGTTAATTTTTTCGAAACCAAAAAGATCATAAAGCGCGTCATATAATGGCCTCAAGTATGGATCTACTTTTTCTTTCATATCACCAGGCAAGAAGCCTAGTTTTTCGCCAGCTTCTACAGCCGGTCTAGATAAAATTACTTTTTCTACTTTTTTTTCAAATAACATTGTCATTGCAACTGACACTGCTAAAAAACTTTTTCCTGTCCCTGCAGGACCTAAAGCCACAGTTATATCATTATTAGTTAAAGCTTTTATATACTCTGATTGTTTTTTAGATCTTGCTATAACTGTTTTTTTTGGTGTTTTAATTAGTTGGCCAAAATTATGTACGTTAGATTTTAAATTTATATTTTTTTCTTTTACAGATAATACTAAGTCATGTTTTTCAATTAATTTTGTTTTTAAATATTTATTTATTAAAAATTTTATAGCATCTGATGCTTTGATTATTTCAGTATTATTACCCTTAATTGTGATTGAATTTCCTCTGAAAAATATTTTTGTTTTGGTTAATTTCTCTAATTCATTTAAATTGCTATTAAATTCACCCACAACTGATACTAAAATATCATTATTATAAACTTTGATGTTAATCGTTTCTTTGTCTATTTTTTTTATATTATAATTTTGATCAAGATTTTCTATTTTAGACATGATTAAGCTGCTAAGTGATTAACATTATCAATTAATTCTCCGTAGATTGTATGTTGAGAAAAATTTTTTATAAGTACTCTTTTTTCTTTTCTAATTATATTTTCTTTTGAATGAACTATAACTGGATTTTGGTATTCATCTCTGCCAAAATATTTATCCTTTTCATCTTTCATTTTATTTTCAAACAATACTTTGACTTTCTGGTTAAGTAGTTTTTTTTTATAATTTAGTTTGATTTTTTCTGCTAAATTTTGAAATACAAAAAGTCTTTTTTTTGCTAATTTTTCATCAATCATTTCCATTTCGCAAGCAGGTGTACCTGGTCTTGGACTATAGATAAAAGAGTATGAATTTATAAATTTAACTCTTTTCATTAATTCGCAACTTTTTTTAAAATCATCATCTCTTTCACCAGGATAAGCAATTATAAAATCGCTAGCAAATTTTATTTTAGGATTTTTTTCTTTTAAAGTATTAATAATTTCAAAATAATCTTTGATAGTGTGTTTTCTGTTCATACTTTTCAATATTACGTCTGAGCCTGACTGCACAGGAAGATGTAAAAGTGGCATTAACTTTGTACAATCTTTATGGGCTTCAAACAAATCTTTAGTCATATCTTTAGGATGAGAAGTATAATAGCGAACTCTTAAAAGATCCTTTTTTTTTTCAAGAGCGTAAATTATATCAGATAGAAATTTATTATTATTATTATAAGCATTTACATTTTGGCCAAGTAAAATTAATTCTTTTGAACCATTACTTATAAGCCTATCTGCTTCATTTAAAATTTCATGAAAGTTTCTTGAATGTTCTGGGCCCCTCGTGTATGGAACGACACAGAATTTACAAAATTTATCACAACCTTCTTGTATTGTTAAAAAAGAGGATACATTTGAATTATTATTATGAGTTAATTTAAGTTCATCAAATTTTTTAATTGTCTCAAAATTAGTAATTTCATATTGTTCTTTTTTATTTTCAATATCTTTAATTACTTTATTAATAGAATGATAAGACTGGGGGCCAATAACTGCATCAACGTAACGATCCTTTTTAAGTATTAAATCACCTTCAGCTTGAGCTACGCATCCAGTAATAATTAAAATAGGTTTTTTTTTATTTTTAAATTCTTTTTTAACTCTTCCAACATCATGAAATACTTTTTCTGTTGCTTTTTCTCTTATATGACAAGTATTAATTATATAGCAATCGGCTTCAGATTTTTTTGTGGTTGGAAAATAATCAATTTTTTTTGTAATATCAAATATTCGGTTACTATCATACTCATTCATTTGACAACCAAAAGTTTTTATAAATATTTTTTTTTTCAAATTATTTTCTTTTTTTTATCCCATAAAGTTCGAGTTTATGATCTACTAAATTATAACCAAGCTTCTTAGCTATCTTATTTTGTAATTCTTCAATATCTTTGTCAACAAATTCAATAATTTCTCCAGTGTTTACATCAATTAAATGATCATGATGTTCTTCCGTAGATGGTTCGTATCTAGATTTTCCCTCTTTAAAGTCATGCCTTTCGATTATACCTGACTCTTCAAATAGTTTTAAAGTTCTGTAAACTGTTGCTATACTAATTTTTTTATCTACCAAGCTGACTCTTTTATGTAACTCATCAACATCAGGATGATCTTTTGATCCAAAAGTTGTCTTTGATTCTGACATTATTTTGGCGATTACTCTCCTTTGCTCAGTAAGCCTTACACCTTTTTGTTTACATTTTTCCTCTATAATACTCATTTTTATTATTTAACCCATTTTCTGATAAATTGGATTTACCATTTTATTTTTTAATTGTTTATTTTTTATTAAAATCTCAATATTTTCAAGTTTAAATTGGGCTAATTGGTCACTTTTATAGCCATAAAGTTTGGAACCATATACAATTCGGATTCCTTTTGCCACAGACAAAGATATTCGTACAGAGGAGTAGCTGCCAGGACCCATGTTGACTATTAAAGAGTATTTGTTGCTTAATTTAACTTTATATTTGTTTGTAAAGCGAATAATATTATTAACAAGTTGATTGTTTGAGTTAATATTGTTTTGTAATTTTTTTTTAAAAAATTTATTGTTAGATTTTAAACCTATTGAATTGTTTTTACCAGTGCAACTTATAATTAAAAAATTTTTAATCATCTGTTTTTTTTATTTTCCTTTAAAATTAAATTTACACTCATCTGAATTAGCAATAGATGACTTTGGTATAATTACTATAATGTATCACCGATTTGAAGAAAATAAATACCCATCCACTAATATAAAAATGGATGCCTTTAACGAACACATTAAAATTATAAAAGAAAATGGTATTAAATTTATTAATCCTGCTAACTTTGAAGATGAATTGAAAAATAATAAAAGTGAAAGAAAAATACTTCTTACAATTGATGACGGATATCAATCTTTTTATGATAATGCTTGGCCGATTTTAAAAGAATCAAAAATACCTTTTATTTTGTTTGTAAGTACAAGAGAAGTTGGGAAAAAAGGATATATGAGCTGGGAAAATATCAAAGAAATAGCGGAATATGATTTTGTTGAAATAGGTAATCACAGTCACACTCATGAATATCTTATTGACTTTACAGATCAAGAAATAATAAGTGATTTAAAAGAGTCTATAGAAATCTTTAACAACAGACTTGGAAAAAATTCTAATTTTTTTTCCTATCCATTCGGAGAATATAGCTCTAGCCTAAAAAGTATAGTTATTGAGCTTGGCTTTAAGTATGCTTTTGGTCAACATTCTGGAGTAGCGGATTACACTAAAAATTTTTTTGAAATGCCACGATTTCCAATCAATGAAAAGTATGGAGAAATAGAAAGATTTAAAACTATACTTAAAACTCTTCCATTTCCATATAAAGACATTCAGCCAGAAGAAAAATATATTAGCAATGAAAACAATCCGCCAAAAGTAAATATTCAATTCTACGATAACTTAAAGAATTTAAAAAATATAAATTGTTTTTCAAATGAGCAGGATAAATGGAGAAACTCAGAGATTAGCTTAAATAATAATAATTTGAATATTAATTTAAAAGGGAAATTTACAACTGAACGAGGAAGAATTAATTGTTCTTTAAGAGAAAAAAATGGTTTTTATAGATGGCTAGGCGTTCAATTTGTAGTAAAAGAAAAATAAATTTAGAGCTGTATATCTTTTTTGACGACAGAGTTAGTTAATTGAACTTTCTCAAAATCTGATAGATCGTTTTGTTTAATTATTTGCTCTAAAATATCTGTATATTCTTTTCCAGTTTGAGCATATCTGTCTAAAGTATCTGTCAGATCCAAACCTTTAATAGATTTATTTCTTTTTCTGATACTATATCTTTTTTCTCTAAACTCTGAATAGCCTCTGTGAGTGTTTAGATTGTTCTTATAGGCTTTAACTGAAGCTCTTAAGATTGGAAATCTGAGGATTTTGTGACCTTCGTTTTTTCCTTTGTTTAATGGTTCTATACCTTGGCCAGTCCATGTCCACTGACCAAATATTGCGTTCCCCTCTAAAGCAAATCTTGATGTTCCCCAACCACTTTCCTTAGCAGCTTGCGCCAGTGCGATAGAGACAGGTATAATATCCATTCTTTTATTTAATTCAGTCATATCAGAATTTTTTACTTTGTATTCTCTTAGTTTTAATCTTAACCAAGATTTTTCTTTATCAGAAGTCATTTTTTTTGAAGTAATTCTTTTTAATTTTAATTTGTCATCTAAAATTTTATCATTTTCAGCGACCACTAAAGGCAAAACAATTTTGATAAATGTCTCCTTTTTAAGTTTAGTGTCCTTAATTTCATCTAAATCCTTTGGGAATTGGGTAAAATATATCGGTTTAACTCTTTTTTGATATCTCACTGTCTTCAAATCATATTCAACATCTTCAAACAAACTTAAAACTGTCTCAGTTTTGATATTTAAGTTTGGTAGGACTAATTCAGTGACTTGACTTGGAGATTTCTCTTTTTTTGGTTCAGGTTTTTTTACCTGTTTTTGCTCCTCTTTTTTTTGGGGTTTTTTTTCTATTTTTTTCTTAACTTCTTTCTGTTTTTCAAGTTTTTTTGGTTTTTCTTTAACAACTGAAACCGACTCAGTTACGTTACTTCCGTCATAGTTTTCCTTTAGTGTGAAAAAAGTAATACCTATAGCGCAGATAAAGACTACAATTCCAAAACCTTTTATCAACTTGTTAGTTTTTGTTTTTTCAACTTCCGAGGTATAAAAACTACTAAACAAATTTACTAATGAATCCGAAACAAAACTTGAAACTGTATTAAATATTTTGGGGATTGTATTTAAAATGCCAAGTCCTAAACTGCCAGAGTTCCTCCACAATCTTATAAAGAAATTTCCAACTCCTCCAGTGGTGTCATCGTATAATCCTGTAGCTCCTTTTTTCGTTCTTTTGAAAAATTTTCCTACCCCATCTGTTGTATTGCTATAAAATCCCGAAACTTCTTTTCCTGCTTTTGAAATAGGATTTGAGATAGTTTTCTTAAAAAAACTTATATTAAAATCTTTTGGTATAGGTACATTATTCTTTTTTAAAATATGCTCAATTTGATGAGTAGTAAGATTCTTTTTTCTTTTAATATAATCTTGTATTTCAGAAATTTTGTATATACTTGCTAATTCAAGCAATTTATCTCTATAACTTAAATTTTTTTTCATCTAAGTGGCCTCGACTGAGTTTACTTCTTTAACATAATGTTTTAACAAATTTTGTACCCCTTGTTTTAAAGTCATTATTGAGCTTGGGCAACCAGAGCAGGCCCCTTGTAATTCGACCTTAACAACACCGTTTTCAAAGGATTTAAATTTAATGTCACCTCCATCTCTTGCAACTGCTGGCCTTATTTTAGTATCTAAGACATCCCTAATTTTTAAAATAGTTTCATTATCGTCTGATTTTTTTTCTTTTCTATGGTCAATCAATATTGGATCTTCAGTTTTTTCGAAATAATCATTTAAATGTGAAATGATCATCGGTTTTAAACTATCCCAAGATACATTTTTTTCTTTTTTTACTGTCAAAAAATTTTCTGAAATTAAGACGAGTTCTACGCCTGAAAAATTTAATACCTCTTTTATAAAAGGGATTTTAATGCTCTTTAAATTAGATTTTTTGAATTCCTCTGTACCGACTTTTGATAAAATTTTTTGTGACAAAAATTTTAACGAGTCTGGGTTAGGTGTTTGTTCTACTTGTATCATTATAGGATATATATATTACACAAATCCTACTATTTCACGTATCTTTTTAAGGTTTTCCTCAGCGATTATAGTGGCTTTTTGTTTGCCTTTTTTTAATACATCTTCTAGGTGTTCTTTATCTTTCATTAATTTTGCAATATTCTTTCCGATTGGACTAATTGTCTCAACTAATTTTTCCGAAAGTTTTATTTTTAATGATGAAAAATCTTTTCCTAAAAATTCGTTAATAGTAGTTTCAATTTTTTGATCTGATATATCTGAGTATATACTTAATAGATTATAGGCCTCTGGTCGATTTTCATAATCTTGTATATTTTCAGTAATTGGGTCTGCATCAGTTTTTGCTTTTTTTATTTTTTTTACAATTTCATCTGAACTATCTTTTAAATTTATCCTAGAATAATCAGACTCTTCGGACTTGCTCATTTTTTTTGTTCCATCTCTTAAGCTCATGACACGAGAAATATTTTTTTGAATTAAAGGTTCCGGCAGAGGGAAAAAATCTTTTTTATTAAAATCATTATTAAACTTTTGCGCAATATCTCTCGATAACTCTAAATGCTGCTTCTGATCAGCACCAACAGGCACATGTGTAGCTTTATATAGCAATATATCTGCGGCCATTAAATTTGGATAGATATATAAACCTACACTAGCTTTTTCTTTATCTTTGCCAGCTTTATCTTTGAACTGAGTCATACGATTTAACCATCCAACTCTACAAACACAATTCAAAATCCAAGCAAGTTCTGCGTGACCACTTACAGATGATTGATTAAAAATTATACTCTTTTCTGAGTCAAGACCAGAAGCTATGAAACCTGCAGTAGTTTCTAAAATATTTGAATTCAACTCTTTTGGGTTTTGAAATGTTGTAATAGCGTGTAAATCAACTACGCAATATAAGCAGTTCTTTGACTTTTGAAGTGAAACAAAATTTTTTAAAGCTCCTAGATAATTTCCTAGATGTAAATTACCAGTCGGTTGAACCCCAGAAAATACTAATTCCTTTTTCATACTAGTTAGTTTTAAAACTTCTTAAATTGAATACTTTTAAAAAATAACAAATCAAAAAATACAATAAAGCCACGAAGATTACTATAAATAATAAGTATAAAATTTTGTAATCGCCTGAATAACTTAAGTTTTTTGCAAAATAATTTATACTATAATGAAAAACATAGGACAGAATAGAAGTAGAAAATACTATCTTCATTAACCGAGTATAAAAATTTGGTTCAATTCTTAAATATCCATTTTTTAAAAGAATATATAGATAGCAAAGAACTCCAATCCAAGTAGATAAAGTTGTAGCAATTGGAATAATAACAAAACCAATTTGTTTAAAAAATAGAACACTTATAAAAACATTGATAATGACGACAACTGATGAAATTTTAAATGGGGTCATTGTGTTATCTCTAGCAAAAAAGAAATTCGCAAATATTTTTAATACTGCAAAAGCTGGTATACCGTAACCAAAATATTGTAATGCAAGTGATGTTTGTTCAATATCGTCCTCTGTAAAAGATCCATATCCAAACAAAGCATTTACTATTTCATCGGAGCCAATGATTAAAGCTACACTAGCTGGCAATGATAATAATAAAGACAATTCTAAAGATTTATTTTGTATCTTATTTGCCTGATGAATTTTTTTATTTTTAATTAATTTGCTAAGTATTGGCAAAGATACAGTGCTCACTGCAATACCTGCTATGGCAAGATTAATTTGATAAACTCTATCTGCGTAGTAAAGATAAGAAACTGCCCCAGACTGAAATGAGGCTATAATTGTCCCTACCAAAATACTAATTTGTATTACTCCAGATGAAAAAATACTGGGCAAAAGTTTCTTCAAAAAAAATTGAACTTTCTGTCTTATTTTTTTTTTAAAGACTAATGAAGGCTGATAATATTTTGAAGCGAAGAAAATTAAAAAAATTAATTGTATTAATCCTGATATTGAAACTCCATAAGATAAATTAAGTGCGTAATCTAATTTAAAATAATATGAAATAATCAAAGAAAATATTAAAATTAAATTTAAAAAAATTGGCGCAGCGGCGGCAGCAGCAAATTTATTTTCAGTATTTAAAATTCCCGCGAAAAAAGAAGACAAACTTACAAAGGCTAAAAACGGGAAAGTAATTCTAGTTAAATCTACTGCTAAGTCAAATTTGTTACCATTATCGATAAAACCAGGAGCAATTAAATAAACTACGTACGGTGTAAAAATTTCTACTATTAAAACCACCGTTAAGAGTCCTACGGTTAGTAAAGTTAAAACTTCATCAGCAAATCTTTTTCCTTGCGCTTTGCTTTTTAATTTTTCAGACGCATAACTTGGAATAAATGCTGCGTTAAACGTACCTTCTGCAAACAATCTTCTGAAAGTATTAGGAAGTCTGAACGCTACAAAAAAAGCATCAGCGTATATAGAAGTTCCTAAAAATATTGCTATCAATATATCTCTAAAATAACCAAGAACACGGCTCAACATAGTATAAAAACTAAATACAGTGGTTGAAGATAATAAATTCATAATTAAGACAAAATTTTTAGTGATATATTCACTTATATATTACATACTCAAAATCCAATGACAAAAAAATCAAAAATTGATCATTATACAGATAAAGAGGCTTTAGATTTTCATATAGGCAATAAGTCGGGCAAAATTGAGGTTAATTCTTCTAAACCACTTATTTCTAAGAGAGATTTGTCACTTGCCTATTCGCCTGGAGTAGCTGCACCTGTAAAAGAAATCTCTAAAGATTCTGCTAAAGCCTATGACTACACCTCAAAAGGAAATTTAGTAGCGGTTATAAGTAACGGCTCTGCAATTCTTGGTTTAGGAAATTTGGGTTCACTTGCTTCAAAACCAGTTATGGAAGGAAAAGCTGTATTATTTAAAAGATTTGCAGACATAGACTCTATCGACATAGAGATTGACAATCAAAATTCAGATGAAATAATTTCTACGATTAAAAATATTGCAGGCACTTTTGGCGGTATAAATCTTGAGGATATAGCTGCTCCTGATTGTTTCATTATAGAGCAAAAATTAAAAGAAACTTTAGATATTCCAGTCTTTCACGATGATCAACACGGAACAGCAATTATAACAACAGCAGCTTTAATTAATGCGCTAGATATTTCAAAAAAAAAAATTAATGAAGTTAAAATAGTTGTGAACGGGGCGGGTGCTTCAGCAATAGCATGTACGAACTTATTTAAGAAGATAGGTGTAAAAAATGAAAACGTAATTATGTGTGACAGAAAAGGTGTAATTTATAAAGGACGTGGCCAGGTAGATCAATTTAAATCTGCTCATGCAGTTGAAACAGAACTAAGAACATTGGAGCAGGCTATGAAAGGAGCTGATGTATTTCTTGGGTTGTCTGCGAAAGACGTTGTGAGTCGAGACATGATTAAATCAATGGCAAAGAATCCTATTGTGTTTGCGTGTGCAAACCCAGATCCTGAAATTAAACCAGAAATAATAAATGAAGTACGTGATGACGTTATAATTGCAACTGGAAGATCAGACTATCCTAATCAAGTTAATAACCTTATAGGTTTTCCATATATTTTTAGGGGAGCGCTAGATGTAAGAGCTAAAATAATTAATGATGAAATGAAAGTTGCTGCAGCGAATGCTATAGCATTATTAGCAAGAGAAGATGTACCTGACGAAGTTGTTTCTGCATATGGGGGTGAAAGACCTAAATATGGAAAAAAATATATTATACCTTCAACGTTTGATCCAAGACTGGTTAGAAGAATACCATCTGCTGTAGCTGAAGCCGCAATTAAAAGTGGTGTTGCAAGAAAAAAAATTAATAATTTAGAAAATTATAAGGATCAACTTTCCGCGAGATTAGATCCGTCTATGTCACTAATGCAAGGTATAAATGCTAATATCAAAAAAAGCCCGAAAAGGGTTGTGTTTGCAGAAGGTGAGGATGAAAACATGCTTAAAGCTGCCATTGAATTTGGAAAAAATAAATTGGGAACTCCAGTTGTTATAGGAAATGAGAAAAGAGTAAAAGAAACATTAAAAAAAATTGGTTTAGATGAGAATTTTAAAATTGAAATCGTCAATTCGACAAACAAAGATAAAAGAGAGAAATACACTAAATATTTGTACAAAAAACTTCAAAGAACAGGACAACTAGAGAGAGATGTAGATCGACTAGTTCGAAATGACAGAATAGCCTTCGGTTCCTCTATGGTGGCATGTAAGGATGCAGATGCCATGGTCACTGGAAACATTAGACATTATGCAGCTTCAATTGAAAAATTAAAGCATGTCTGTGATGCTAGAAAAGGTGAACCAATTTTCGGAATGACGATGATGGTTTTTAAAGGAAGAACTGTTTTAGTTGCTGATACGAATGTTGAAGATTTTCCCTCTTCAGAGAGATTAGTCGAAATTTCAAAATCATGTGTGAGGGTTTCAAAACTGTTTGGTTTTGAACCAAAAGTTGCGTTTTTATCTCATTCAACTTTTGGTAAACCAATTTCAAGAAACACAAAACATGTAAGGGATGCTATAGAAATGCTTAAAAAACAAAAAGTTAATTTTGATTTTGATGGTGAAATGCAACCAGATGTAGCTTTAAATCCGATTTACCAAGATGTTTATCCTTTTTCAAAAATAGTTGGAAAAGCTAATATTTTAATTATGCCAGCACTCCACAGCGCAGCCATATCTACTAAATTAATGAAATCGTTCGGTGGTGCTAAATTAATTGGACCACTATTAATTGGCTTGGATTTGCCAATCGAAGTTGCTCCTTTGAGATCAACCACATCTGATATTTTGAATCTAGCTTCAATAGCAGCCTATTCTGCAGATGTAATAGACTACAATAAAAACTAAATTTTATTTCTGCTAAGTTCCGTAACTAAATAAATAGAAGGAATAACTTTTTCTACATCGTATATCTTTTCTGCTTCTAAAAGAACTTCCTTTTTTTCCTCATTATCCATTGCTATACCGAAAATATAAATCTTTTTGTTTATAGTCTCTAAAGTATAGTTTCTTGCTTTTGTTTTTTTATTAAAAATTAAAGCCGTTCTCAACTGACTTGTTATAAGAATATCTTTGGCTGTTTGTTTAAAATTGGACTCTCCTCTAATCACTATAGCATTTTTAACTTCTCGAACTCCTTTTGTTTCCCATGCTAATTTTGTGATTTTAATTTTTTCTTCTGGTTCGTTAACTTTTCCAGATAAAAATATTCGACCATCTAATACTTCTACTTGAATATTAAGAAAATATTTTTTCTCACTTAAAGAAAGCCTAGCAACTAGGTTTTTTTGCATTATTGTATCATCAATTTGCATTCCGATGGTCCTTGGGTCAAAAGTAATGTCAACTCCTGCTCCGAAACGTCCTGCAGACGAACAACTCGACAAGAAAATAATAATTAAGATAATTGAAAAATAAGCTCTCATTTTTTATTTTTAATACAAAGATTATAAATAATCTTTTTTGGTACTTGTTCTTTTTTAGATATCAAATCTACGATATCTTTTACAGTATAACTTTTAAGATATTTTATAACTTGTTTTTCTATTTTAACATAATCAACGGTTAATAAGTCTTTTTTTATTTTTTGTGAAATAACTATTGTCAATTCACCTTTTAATTGTGTTTTAAAAGGATTTAGATCATTTATATTTAGTCTGTAATAAGTCTCATGTTTTTTTGTCATTTCCCTTGCAATAAATATTTTTCTACCTGAAAAGTATTTTTTAAAGTGTTTGATATAAAAATTTATTTTTATAGCAGGAACGAAAAATACCAGTGAAAACCCTTCAAAGTTAAGTTTTTTGAGAGACGCATTGAGCTCATTTTCAGTTTTAGGAAGAAATCCATAGAATAAGAATTTGTCTCCAAATCCCGATAAACTTACTGCGGCCGACACTGCTGATGGTCCAGGAACTGTAAAAATTTTAAGATTTTTTTTGATACATTCTTTAATAATTATATTTCCAGGGTCTGATAAAACTGGTGTTCCGGCATCTGAAATTAAAGACAAAATTTTGCCCTCATTTAAATATTTTATTATTTTATGTACAGATTTTTTCTCATTAAATTTGTGATAAGGGATTAATCTATTTTTTATGTTAAAATTATTTAAAAGTTTTGATGAATGTCTTGTGTCTTCACATAAAATAAAATCTGAGTTTTTTAAAACTTCAATAGCTCGAAATGTGATGTCTTCTAAGTTTCCAATTGGAGTAGAAACAATGTATAAACCTTTATCGAAGTAGCTCATAAATTATGTATAAAAAAATAATTATTATTACTTATATATTATTATCTTTTAATTTTAACTCTTTTGCTGAAGAAAACCAAAAATCTCTTAGGGTAGGTCTTTTGGCTCCTTTTAGTGGAGAATACAAAGATATTGGACAATCGATAATGTTATCTCTTCAGTTAGCTTTAGATGAAATTAACGATGACAACATTAAAATTTTTCCACGCGACTCTGGATTTAATAATCCAAAAAAATTAATTCAATCAGTTGAGTCTTTAAAGGATGAAAATATCAAAATTGTAATAGGTCCTATTAGTCACGAAGATTTTAAGAATCTGTCAGCTTTTAAGGATATGATTTTTATTTCTCCGTCAAATATTGATCCAAAAATTCAAAATAATATTTTAAGTATAGGTGTGAGTTTAGAGTCACAAATTAAATCAATTGAAAATTTTATAAAAGAACAGAAAAGAAGAAAAACAATAATAATGTATCCAAAAAATAAATATACATCCTTAATCGATTCAAAAATTAATAATATTAATATTCAAAATAAAAAAATATTTAGATATAGCTCTGATCCTAAAATTCTAACAAGTGACATTGAAAAGCTTACTAATTATAAACAGAGAAAAAAAAATCTTATTTCAAGAGTTAAAATTTTGGAAGAAAAAGATGACGAGGCTTCAAAACTAGAATTAAAAAGATTAGAACAAAAATACACAATTGGTAAAGTAAACTTTGACTCTGTAATAATTATTGATTTTGGTAATAGTCTAAAAAGTGTTTTAACCTCATTGGTTTATTCAGATGTAGATCAAGATGATGTATTAATTGTAACAGTAAATCAGTGGTTTGATAAAAGTATTTTTTTAGAAAATTCTATAAAAAACTTATATTATCCCTCTGTTGATATTAAGAACTTTCAAAGATATAAAAAAAAATATTCAAATATTTTTGGTTTACAGCCAAACGAGATCACAATTTTGACCTACGATGCGCTAGGACTTATTTATTACATATGGAACAAAAAAGACTACAAAATTAACTCAATAAAAGACTTTATTATTAAAGATAATATAAAAGGCAAAATTGGAACATTCAATTTTGTTGATGGAAAACTTATTCAGAAGCTTAATATTTATAAAGTTTCAGATAAAAAATTTATAAGGTTTTAATTTTCTTTTTAATTTTTTAAAAGCTATGCTTCTATGATCTATTTTCATTTTTTTTTGCGGACTCATCTGACCGAATGTTAATTTAGATCCTTTTGGAATAAAAACTGGGTCGTATCCAAATCCTTTGCTCCCCAGCATTTTCAAAGATATATGTCCATTAATAACTCCAACTGAAGTTACTATTTTTCTTTCATGTAGTTTAATTGATAAACTACAAATAAATCTTGCTTTTCTATTTTTTTTATTTTTAATTTTTTTTAAAATACTAATCATAGTTTTTTTGAAACTTCCGCTTTTTTTGGCCCATCTTGCTGAGTAAATACCCGGTTTTTTATTAAGTGCTAAAATTTCGATTCCTGAATCATCTGACAATGAAACTAGTTTTGATTTTTTATAAAAAAAATTTGCTTTAAGTTCTGAATTTTCCTTAAATGTTTTTCCTGTCTCTTTTGGTGACTCAATTTCTAAACTCTTTGGCGAAATTGTCTTAATTTTTTTATGTAATAATTTGCTTATTTCTTTAAATTTTCCGTTATTATGGGTACCTATTAGTAATACTTGATTTTTTTTCATTGCCTACTAGTAATTATATTTTTTGATCTTATATAAATATCTATATGAGCGAATTTAACAAAGACGAAAATATAAATAAAGAAGATAATAAATTATCATCAAAAAAAGAATCTGATCAGCAAAATGATGAGATTTCAATTGAAGAAAAATTGAAGAATTCTGAAGAAAAACTTCTTAGATCTCTAGCGGACTCTGAGAATCAGAGAAGAAGATTTGAAAAAGAAATTAAAGACGCTTTTGAATTTGGAGGTTTTAATTTTGCTAAAGAGATGCTGATCACCCTGGACAATCTACAACGCGCAAAAAAAGCTATGCAAGAAGATGAGGTCCTGAAAAAAAGTAAAGAATTTGAAAAATTTCTTAAAAATATAGAAATAATTGAGAAAGATTTAGTGACAACTTTTGAAAAAAATAAAATTAGCAAAATTAATTGTTTAAATGAAACATTCGACCCAAATTTTCATCAAGCAATGCTTGAAATTGAAGATGATAAAGTTGAACCAGGCACTATCGTGCAAGAAATTCAAACAGGCTTCATGTTTGGCGAAAGATTATTAAGACCGTCTTTTGTGGGAATTTCGAAGAAAAAAGGTGAAAAAAACGACAAAAATAAATAAAAATGCCTTGCAGAATAACATTTAGACCCCATATAGGAAATGTAAACAAAGGAAAATATGAGTAGAGTTATTGGAATAGATTTAGGAACAACAAATTCTTGTGTGGCCATAATGGATGGTGCACAAGCTAAAGTTTTGGAGAATACTGAGGGCGCAAGAACTACCCCTTCAGTTGTTGCTTTTTTAGAAAAAGATGAAAAATTAGTTGGTCAACCAGCTAAAAGACAGGCTGTAACAAATCCTGAAGATACTATATTTGCTGTAAAAAGACTTATAGGTAGAAAATTTGATGGTCCCTCTGTACAAAAGGATATATCAAAAGTTCCTTATAAAATAATTAAATCAGAAAACGGTGACGCTTGGGTGGAAGGAAAAGGTAAAAAATATTCACCTGCTCAGATCTCAGCTTTCGTTCTTCAAAAAATGAAAGAGACAGCAGAAAAATATTTAGGTCAAGCAGTTACAAAAGCAGTTATAACAGTACCTGCATACTTTAATGACTCTCAAAGACAAGCTACCAAGGACGCTGGTAAAATTGCAGGTTTGGAAGTGTTAAGAATTATAAATGAGCCAACAGCAGCTTCATTGGCTTATGGCCTAGATAAAAAGGGTGGAAAAAAAATAGCAGTTTACGACTTAGGTGGAGGTACATTTGATGTTTCAATTTTAGAAATCGGAGATGGCGTATTTGAAGTAAAATCTACCAATGGAGATACTTTCTTAGGTGGCGAAGATTTTGATGATACTATTGTTGAGTACTTAGTAAGTGAATTTAAAAAAGATAACGGAATAGACTTAAAATCAGACAAACTTGCTTTGCAAAGATTAAAGGAGTCTGCTGAAAAAGCAAAAATTGAGCTCTCTTCAGCTACTCAAACTGAGATTAATTTACCATTTATTACAGCTGATAAATCGGGTCCTAAACATCTAAATTTAAAATTTACTAGAGCTAAGTTAGAAGCATTAGTTCAAAATTTAATTGAAAGAACATTAAGTCCTTGCAAGACAGCTCTTAAGGACTCTGGTTTTTCTGCAGCTGAAATCAATGAAGTAGTTTTAGTTGGTGGAATGACTAGAATGCCAAAAATTATAGAAACAGTTAAAAATTTTTTTGGAAAAGAACCTAACAAAAGTGTAAACCCAGACGAAGTTGTTGCGATGGGTGCAGCTATTCAAGCAGGTGTTCTTCAAGGTGATGTCAAAGACGTTCTTCTTTTAGATGTTACGCCTTTATCACTAGGAATTGAGACTTTAGGTGGCGTATCCACAAAACTTATAGATAAAAACACAACTATTCCCACTAAGAAAAGCCAAGTATTTTCGACTGCAGAGGATAATCAGCCAGCTGTCTCTATCAGAGTTTTACAAGGTGAAAGAGAAATGGCAGCAGATAATAAACTTTTAGGTAACTTTGAGTTAGTTGGTATACCTCCCGCAGCAAGAGGAACTCCACAGATTGAGGTAACTTTTGATATTGATGCGAACGGTATTGTAAGCGTTTCTGCAAAAGATAAAGGGACTGGAAAAGAACAAAAAATACAAATCCAGGCTTCAGGCGGTTTATCGGAAGAAGAAATTAATAAAATGGTTAAAGACGCTGAAGCAAACAAAGAAGCCGATAAAAAGAAAAGGGAAGATGTTGATGCTAGAAATCAGGCTGATAGTATTGTTTTTTCTACAGAAAAAAGTTTAAAAGAACATGGAGACAAAGTTTCGGCTGAAGAAAAAAAAGCTATAGAGACTGGTGTTGCTGATCTTAAAGAGGCTCTAAAAGGCGCTAACATAGAAGATATTAAGAAAAAAACTCAAAACCTTATACAGGTTTCTATGAAACTTGGTGAAGCTATATATAAGAGTCAGCAAAAAGATCAGCCAAAAGACGATAAAGCCAATAAAGATCCAAAAGATAAAAGTGATGAAAAAGAAAATGTAGTTGACGCTGACTTCGAGGACGTAAAAGAAGACAAAGAAAAAAGCGCCTAAGATAAAAAAAGGAGCAATTTCTTGTGGCAAAAAGAGATTATTATGAAATCTTAGGTGTATCTAAATCCGCATCAAAGGATGAAATTAAAAAAGCTTATCGCAAGTTAGCATTAAAATATCACCCTGATAAAAATAAAGGCGATAAAGCATCCGAAGATAAATTTAAAGAGGCTAGCGAAGCTTATCATGTGCTTTCTGATGACAAAAGAAAGACAAATTATGACCAGTTCGGTCATGCAGCATTCGAGGGAGGAGCCAATCAAGGTTTCGGTAATTTTGATTTTGGCTCATCGTTTTCGGATATTTTTGAAGATTTTTTTGGAGATGATGTATTTGGAGGCGGCAGAAGATCTGGCAGAAGAACCTCCAATCGAGGTAATGATTTAAGATACGATGTTTCTATAGGTTTAGAGGAAGCATACTCTGGCTTAAATAAAAAAGTAAACTACACTACTTACAAAAAATGTTCTAGATGCACTGGACAAGGTTCTGAACCAGGATCGAAGCCAGTAACTTGTAGATACTGTAGCGGAAGAGGAAAAGTGAGATCTAATCAAGGATTTTTTACAATTCAACAAACTTGTCCTGAATGTAGTGGATATGGTGAGACTATAAACAATCCTTGTAGGCAATGTAATGGTAATGGCAAGACACAAAGTAAAGAGAGTGTTTCTGTAAAAATTCCTAAAGGCGTTGATGATGGAACAAGAATAAGAGTTTCAGGCAAAGGCGAAGCAGGAAGCAAAGGAGGGGCAACTGGAGATTTGTACTTATTTATCTCTGTAGATAATCATAGCATTTTTAAGAGATCAGATGAGCATTTATATTTTGAATTACCAATTACTTTTACAGATGCAGCTTTAGGCACTTCAGTTGAAGTACCCTCTATAGATGGTGGTAGAGCCAAAATTAAAATACCATCAGGAACACAACATGGAAAGCAATTAAGACTGAAAGGCAAAGGTATGCCATTTCTTAGAGGGAATGGTTATGGAGACTTATATATAAAAATTATCACTGAAGTACCCTCAAACCTAAATTCAAAACAAAAGGAACTATTGGAAGAATTTAAAAAAATAGAGTCTGAAAAATCAAGTCCCATTATTAAAAGCTTTTTTGAAAAAGCAAAAAAATTTTGGAAAAATTCCTAATTACTAATGGCAATGCAAGAAATTATGTCTGCTATTTTTCTATTAGCAGTTTTATTTTTAGTTTTACCCTCTTTTTTAAATGCCAACAATAAACTTAATCAATTCTTAAAAAATATTTTTATTTGGACTATAATTGTTCTTATTATTGTTGTAATTATTAATCTAATTATAAAATGAAAAAAATCAAATTAGCAATAACAGGTTGTCTAGGAAGAATGGGAAAGCAACTCATTAAATCTTCTCAAAATAATAAAGATTTTAAAATAGTTTGTTTAACTGAAAGCGGAAATATATCTAAAAAAATTTTAGGTATTGAAGTAGAACAAAATACAATCAATACATTTAAAAAATCTAATGTAATTATAGACTTCACTGTACCAAGATGTACTCTTCAAGTTTTAAAGATTGCATCTAAATTAAAGAAAAGAGTAGTAATAGGCACAACAGGTTTTTCAAAAAAAGAAGAGGCCCTAATAAAAAAATATTCAAGAAAAATACCTATTCTTAAGGCGGGAAATATGAGTTTAGGTGTCAATCTTTTAATGTATTTAACTGAAATAGCCTCTAAATCATTGGGTAATAATTTTCTTTCAAAAGTTTATGAAGTCCATCATAAACATAAAAAGGATTACCCGTCTGGAACCGCTTTAATGTTGGGAAAAGGTATTGCTGATGGAAAAAATAAAAACTTTTATAGTTTATTCGGAAAAAAATATCTAAATAAAAGAATATTCCCTTACGGTAAAAAAATAAATTTTAATTCTATCCGTAGAGGTAGTGTGATCGGGGAACATGAAGTAAAATTTTCTAGTGGTAAAGAAATAGTAACTTTAAATCACGAGTCTTTTGATAGAGCTTTATATTCAGAAGGTGCATTAACTGCATCTAAATGGTTAATGAGAAAAAAACCAGGCCTTTATTCAATGAGAGACTTGTTAAACTTTAAGTGAAAAAAGAAGAAAAATCAAAAATTATTCAAAAAATATTAAATGATATCTATCCAAAGGTTCCCATTCCCTTGAGCTATAAAAACACTTTTACGCTTCTTGTCTCTGTTTTGCTTTCAGCCCAATGTACTGATGTGAATGTTAACAATGTTACAAAAAATATTTATCCTAAATATAATCATCCCAGACATTTTGTTAAATTAGGTAGAAAAAAAATAGAACGTTTAATAAAAAAAATTGGAATTTTTAGAGTTAAAGCTAAAAGTATTTATTATCTATCAAAAACTTTGGTTGAAAAGTATAATGGTAGAGTACCAAGCTCTTATTTGGAATTAGAGCAATTACCCGGCGTAGGTCATAAAACTGCAAGTGTTGTAATGTCCCAAGGATTTGGATATCCAGCATTTCCTGTAGATACACACATACATCGATTGGCCCAAAGATGGGGATTAACAAATGGAAAAAATGTCGTTCAAACCGAAAAAGATTTAAAAGCGGTATTTCCCTCCAAAAATTGGAATAAGCTTCACCTTCAAATTATCTGGTATGGCAGAGAGTATTGTAAAGCTAGAGATTGTTTTGGTTTGTCTTGCAAAATTTGTAAAAGCTGTTACCCAAATAGAAAAAAAAAGATTATTACAAAGAAAGCTTGAAATGAAAATTCTAGGTATAGGAAATGCTATTGTGGACGTAATATGTAAAGTTAACGATAATTTTTTAATAAATAACAATCTTACTAAAAGTACAATGAAGCTTGTAGACGAAAAAGAATTTCAAAAACTTCTTGAAAATTTAAAAATTGAAAGAACTATATCTGGTGGCTCAGTCGCCAATTCTATTGTTGGTCTTTCTCAGCTAGGTAATGAAGTTGGCTTCATAGGTAAAGTAAGCGATGATCATTTAGGCAGAAAATATGCAGAGGGACTAGAAAAAGAAAAAGTCAAATATCATTACAATATAAAATCAGAAAGTATTCCAACTGGAACCTGTTTAATCTTAATCACGCCAGACTCAGAAAGAACAATGTGCACTTTTCTTGGCACAGCAGGAAAAATAAGTGAAATTGATATTGATGAAAAAATAGTTAAACAAAGTAAGATTACATTTCTAGAGGGGTACCTTTGGGACAAGGGTGATCCACAAAAAGCATTTAATAAAGCAATAAGTAGCTCCTCACAATCCGCAATGTCCCTTTCTGACCTGTTTTGTGTTGAAAGACATAGGGAGTATTTTTTGGATTTGGTTAAAAGAAAATTAAATATTACTTTTGCTAATGAACAAGAAATTATGGCTTTAATAAAAACAAAAAATTTCAAAGATGTTATTGATTTTGCAAAAAAAATAAAAAAATTAGTAGTAATAACAAGAGGTGAAAACGGTGCGATGGCGATTCAAAACGATACTATTGTAGAATGTAATGCTCAAAAAAATCTAAAAATCAAAGATCTCACTGGCGCAGGAGATTTATTTGCAGCAGGTTTTTTACATGGACATGTAAACAAATTATCTTTAGAGGAAAGCTTAAAAAAGGGTACAGAACTATCCTCAAAAATAATTCAACAAGTTGGGGCAAGACTATAATTGTATTAATTCAATTCTGAATATTTATTCTTCTTTTTCCTTTTGAAACTACCTTTGCCTTTTTTAGGTTTAACAACTCTAGTTCTATATTTTGATGTCATTAAATCTTTCGCAAACTTATTTCTTCTTTTCAAATTGTATATCCCTTTTTCTCGCTTTTAATAAACAATTCATCATTGAATATCTCTTTAATTTTTTTTCTTAACCTGTAAATATGTGTTTCTACAGTGTGCGTATCAGCATCACTGGAATACTTCCATATTATAGAAAGAATTTCCTTTTTTTTAGTAAATGGTTTTTTTTTAAGTAACTCTATTAGTTCAATTTCTTTTTCTGTTAATTCTAATGAAATATTATTTTTAATTAATTTTCTTGAATTTTTATCTAATTTATAATCGTTAATTTTTAAAGATGAATTAATTTTAAATTTTTTTTTAACAATATTGTTAGATATGGTTAAATTAATTTGTTCTATTGTCGCTGGAAGAAACAGTTTTTCTATATTATCTAGTCCTTTAATACTTTTTGAATTATGAAAAATAACTTTATTAATAGTCTCGTTTTTGATCTTGTCCTTGAACATTTTGTTATTGAGGGCATCTTCGTGAATTATTAAGCCTTGGTAATTTTTTACAAGATTATAGTCATTTAATTCATTAATTGTCTCCAAATTAAAATTTAAATAATCTTTAATCTCATTTAAAGAATTATTAAATTCTTTATTTCCAAATGCTAAAATGATATTTTTTTTATCAATCATGGATTTAATATTAAAAAAAAATTTTATTCATTTTAGAGACTATAAGATAAAATGCGCTATTGGTAAAAGAGGAATTACGAATAAAAAGGTAGAGGGGGATAAATGCACACCAAGAGGTCGTTTTAAATTGAAGTACGTTTTTTATAGAAAAGAAAGAGTCAAAAATATCATTACTAAACTAAAGATTATTCCCATAAAAAAAAATTTTGGATGGTGCGATGATGTGAGATCAAAATCTTACAACAAATTTATAAAATTTCCTTTTAAATATAGAGCTGAAAGATTATATCTTAGACAAAATATATATGACATAATTGTAGTAATTGATTACAATTTTAATCCGATAAGGAAAAAAAAAGGCAGTGCAATATTCCTTCATATTGCAAAAAATAATTATTCTCCTACATTAGGGTGTATTGCGGTATCAAAGAATGATCTGAAATATTTAATTTCAATTATAAATAAAAATACTTTCTTAAAAATACTTTAGCTTCTACTTCCGAAAATTGCACTTCCTATTCTAACAAATGTTGCGCCATATTTTATTGCTAGTAAATAATCATTTGACATACCTATACTGAGATGTTCAAGATTAAATTGCTTATTCAAATCCGATATCCTTTTAAAATATTTCTCAGTTTCATTATTATTAGGAGGTATTGCCATTAAACCAATTATAGAAAGTTTAAGCTTGTTTTTACAATAATTAATAAAAGGTTTTAAATTGTTTATATCAACGCCTCCTTTTTGCTCTTCAGAACCCAGATTAATTTGAATAAAATAATCAAGATTTTTTCCTTTTTCTTTTTGTCTTTTACTCAGTTCATTTGCTAATTTTTCACTATCTAAAGAATGAATATAATCGAAAAGTTCGACAGCTTTTTTGGCTTTATTTGATTGTAATCTTCCAATCATATGCAATTTTAAATCTCTATTGGTATTTTTAAATTGTTTCCATTTTTTTTCAGCTTCCTGAACTTTATTTTCCCCAAAATGTCTATGACCATGGTTTATTAATGGCATAACATGATCTAAAGAAAAAGTTTTACTTACAGCAACTATTTCTTCATTCTTTCTAATAGAATCACTTTTAATTTCTTGTTTTATTTTCTCAAAATTGGTTATTATGTTCATATGTTGGTATTTAAAAAAAAATACTACTTATTTGTAGAAAATACTAGAGAATTCAATTTTAATTTAATTAAAATTAGGAAAAAATTTAATATAATTTATAGAAATCAAGCGACTACAGAAAAAATTGAAGATATAAAAAATTTTAGAAATGACTGCAAGAAAAGCAGTGTAAATTTTTATATAGCCAATAATATTAAGCTATTATCAAAAATAAAGGCTGACGGGTTATACATATCAGCTAATAATAATAATTTACTTTTAAATGGCTATTCTCAAAAAGGTTTTAAAATTATTGGTGCAGCTCATAATCAAAAGGAAATTGACTTAAAATTAAAGCAGGGTTGTGAAGAAATTATTTTTTCAAGACTTTTTGAAACACAATACCCCTTTAAGAAAGGTCATTTAGGTATACAAAAGTTTAATATTATTTCACTAAGAACAAGAGTAGAATTAGTTCCGCTTGGAGGAATTAACGAAAAAAACCTAAATAAGATGAATACAGTTATGTCAGGGTCTTTTGCTTGTTTATCAGCTATAAAAAAAAAGCCGGCTAAAATAATTAACCGGCTTTTTTAATTTTTTTCTAACTAACTAAATTAGAATGCAAGTGAAATTGCAACAATCGTTTCTGTTGTATCATCACCAGCTGTGTAAGAGTCATTAGACATTTCTGAGTTAGAAATTCCAATTGTAGCTCCACCCATAGTGTATGATGCATCGATTGTAGTGATTTCCATCTCTACATCTGTTCTAGTTACAGCACCTGTGACTGACTTAGCTTTGTTTTTCTTTATAGAATTTTCTTCTGTGAAAGAAATAGATAAGTTGTCATTTACTGCGAAACCGATTGAATAACCGTCGTTTTCATAGTGTTGTGTTGCTGCTGTAGCTGTCGCACCGCCCATTCTTGTTGCTGGAGCATGTAATGTTTCACCATATCCAACTGAGAATTGACCTAGAGAATATTTAGCTGAGTACGAACCACCTTCTGCTGACTGTCTACCATCTGCGTTACCCATATCACCAAAATCATAATATGATGCTGCTAATGTTAGGCCATCGATAGGAGCCATTGTTACTGCGTATTGCGTCATCTCGCCGTTTACGTCACCATTTACAGAGTGAGATGAAGCGTTTGCACTTCCACCTGCACCACCTGGTGTCATACCAGCTTTAAACGTCATACCTAAAGGTAGTAAGTCTGCTGGAGCATGGTACTGAACGTTATTGTATGAACTAATGTTAGATCCATACTGCATAGTTGTACCAGAAGCGGCACCACCACCGTAACCATTATCAGAACCTATACCGTAAGCAGAGTTATCAAAAGCGTATTTTGTTGATAGACCACACTCAGATACACAAATTTTAAACGTACCGAAGTCAGTTCCAAATGCTAAGCTAGCATCGTCCTGTACTGTAGCACCGTCGATATCTTGTGCATATGACCATGTCATACCGTTATCTAGTTCGCCTGACGCTGATAAAGTAAACTCGTTTGATATACCAAGTCCTTTACCAATCGCATTCGTACCAGTTGTTCCTGTATTTCCTAATACTGTGTATGTAGCTTTTACGCCACCAGAAACTGTAAACTCACCAGCAAAAGCTGATGTAGCAATAGCTACTGAAGAAATAACTGAGAACAATAGTTTTGTTAATTTATTCATTGTTTCTCCTTTTGTTAAAACGTTAATTATAATTAACAGAGCTTTTATCTTATTTTTTAAGGTTGAATTGTATGAAAAGTTATAAGAATCAGTCATATTATGAGCTAGTGTTGTATAAATATCACACTCAAAAACCCTTTGTTTTCGTGATTTTCATTGGATTTTGATCAAACAATGCTATTTAATAGGTTGTAAGTCATAAAATGATAAATTTTATCAAAATAATTGCATTTTTTTTTCTTCTTTCATCAATTGTTTCATGTGGAGGATTTAAAAAAGTAGACACTAGAAAAGTTCCTATATCAGGTCCTGAGAGAGCTAAAAAAAATATTGCTGAAGGTCGTGGTGTCTCTCTTAGTAAAGCATTAGGCAATACTAAAGGCACTAATTATGAGTTTAGCACTTCTAATCCAATGTGGAGAGCTACTTTAGATATTTTAGATTTTTTACCACTTTCTACTGTAGATTACTCTGGAGGAGTAATTATTTCAGATTGGTACACAGATAATTCTAATAAAGATCAGGCGCTTAAAGTTACGGTAAGGTTTTTATCTAACACCGTTCAAAGTAATAGTATTAAAGTTACAGTTCATAGAAAAAAATGTTCAGTTAATCAAAATTGCAATGTTGAATTATTTAAATCTAGAATACAAGATGAGTTGATAGCATCAATTTTAAAAAAAGCGGCTATTTTAGAAAAACAACAAAAAAAATAAAAATTTAGGCTATGGAAAGACTCAATTTTCAAGCAATTGAAAAAAAATGGCAATTAACTTTTGAAAAAGAAAAGCTTTACAATAGTAAAGGCTCTAAAAAATTTTATTGCCTTGAAATGTTCCCCTATCCATCAGGTAAAATTCATATGGGACACGTGAGAAATTATACTATTGGCGATGTTATCGCTCGTTTTAAATTTATGAATGGATATAACGTGTTGCATCCAATGGGCTGGGATGCTTTTGGTTTGCCAGCAGAAAACGCTGCTAAAGAAAACAAATTACATCCAAAAAATTGGACCGAAAAAAATATTGCCGAAATGAGGAGACAACTCAAACTCATGGGCCTTTCTATAGATTGGGATTTGGAAGTATCTACCTGTGATGAAAAATATTACAAACATCAACAGGAAATATTTATAGATTTTTATAATAAAGGATTTGTAAAAAGAAAGGAAAACTATGTTAATTGGGATCCAGTGGAGCAAACGGTTTTAGCTAATGAGCAAGTTGTGAACGGCAAAGGTTGGAGATCCGGTGCGGTTGTCGAGAGAAAAAAACTTTCACAATGGTTTTTTGACATCACAAAGTTTTCAGAAGACCTATTAAAAGGATTAGATGATTTAAACTATTGGCCCGATAAAGTTAAAATTATGCAAAGGAATTGGATCGGTAAATCAATTGGGTGCGAGATAAAATTTGATATTGAAGGGGAGAATAATAAGATTAATGTTTTTACAACACGTCCAGATACTATATTTGGCGCCTCTTTTTTAGCTGTCTCGGTTGATCATCCTATTTGCTCTAATTTTTTAAAGGATGAAAAATATATTAAATTTAAAAATGAATGTCTAAAAGTTGGAACCACAGAAGAGGCTTTAGCTAATGCTGAAAAAATTGGATTTGATACAAAGCTATTTGCCGCTCACCCTTTTATAAAAGGTAAAAAATTACCTATTTTTGTTGCTAATTTTATTCTAATGGATTACGGAACTGGAGCAATATTTGGTTGTCCTGCACATGATCAAAGAGATTTGGATTTTGCAAAAAAATACAAACTTGAAATAAAAGAAGTAGTTTCAGACAATCCTTCAAAACCTAAAAATTTTAACAAAATATCAGAAGCATTTGTTGGTGATGGTACAATTGTCAATTCTAAATTTCTTAACGGACTAAAGGTAGAACAAGCTAAAAATAAGATTATAAAAGAAATAGAAAAGCTTAAAATTGGAAAAAAAAAAATTACTTTTAGACTTAAGGATTGGGGAATTTCAAGACAGAGATACTGGGGCTGTCCCATACCAATGATACATTTAAAAGATGGCACTATTGTTCCTGTAGAAAAAAGCGAATTACCAATTAAATTACCAGATGACATTGATCTAAATCAAAGTGGAAACCCATTGGAAAATCATAAAAATTGGAAAAATACTGTTTATAAAAAAACTGGTGAACCTGCTACACGAGAAACAGATACTCTAGATACTTTTGTAGATTCCTCATGGTATTTTTTGAGATTCTGCTCTCCAAAATCAAAGTCTGAACCTTTTGATATCACGAAGGTTAACTATTGGATGCCGGTCGACCAATATATTGGTGGGATAGAGCACGCGATTTTACATTTGCTTTATTCAAGATTTTTTATGCGAGCTTTAAAAAAAAATAATAATAAAATTAAGGACAACGAACCTTTTAAAGGTTTATTTACCCAAGGAATGGTTTGTCATGAAACCTATAAAGATTTGAATGGAAAATGGTTGAACCCTACAGAAGTTGAAAAAAACTCAGATGGAAAATATCAAAAAATACTAGATAAAACTGAGGTAAAAGTGGGACCATCAGAGTCGATGTCTAAATCTAAGAAAAATGTTGTAGATCCTGAAAGTATGATTAAGTCATATGGAGCTGATGCCGTAAGGTGGTTTATACTTTCCGATAGTCCACCGGAAAAAGACATACAATGGTCCAATCAAGGAGTTAATGCAGCATATAAATTTCTACAAAAAATTTATAATCTATGTTTTATTGTTAATGAAAGATCTGAGAAAGGAAATACTCTAGATAAAGATTTCGATTTAAAGATGAATTCTTATATCAACAAAATTACAAAATCTATTAATAACTTTAATTTAAATGTAGTGGTGGCTAATGTTTATGAGATTTATAATTTATTTAATGATTATTTAAATAAAAATATTAGTGGAGAAATTCTAAAGAAAAATTTATCAAAATTAATGAAGATATTAATTCCTTTCACACCTCACATAGCCTATGAATGTTTAGAGATGTTAGGAGAGAAAGAAATTAAAAACTGGCCTCAGGTTGACACAAAACTAATTTTAAAAGAAAAAATTAAAATGGCTATACAAATAAATGGAAAAACAAGAGACGTTATTGAAATAGAAAAAGGCATCAATCAAGTATCTGTTGAGAAATTGTGTAAAGGCAATCTTAAAGTGAAGGGAAAGCTTTCAAATAGATCTATAAAAAAAATTATTTTTGTAAAAGATAGAATTATAAACTTTATTATTGAATCATGAATAAAATTAAAACTATAGTTATTATACCTTTTTTATTGGTTAGTTTTTTTGTTACTGCTTGCTCGTATCAAAAAATGAATTCTATTGACCAAAAAAAGATTTTTATTCAAGAATTTGAAATAAATGGAGATAGGAGAGAGTCTTTTGTAATTCAAAAAAAAATTAAGAGATTTTCAAACAAAGATAGCGCAAATAAAATTAAAATCTATATAAATTTAACTAAAGGCAAAACTATCAAAGAAAAAAACATACAAAACAAAGTTACAAAATATAACTTATCTTTATCAGCTGATGTAAAAATAGTTGAACTTAACACAGCGAGAGAGATTAAAAGGACCTTTGTTGCCAATCAAACTTATGATGTGGATGATAATTACTCAAACACTGTTAATAATTTAAAAGCAGCAAGTAACACATTGATAGATAGAATTATAGATGAGATATTAGATCAATTAAGAATTTACTATAGCTAAGATGATACTTAAAAGTTTTGAATTAGAGAGAAATATAAAAAGTATTCTCAATTATAAGTTTATACTTATTTATGGTGAAAACATTGGACTTAAAGAAGTCTTTAAAAAAAAAATAGTAAATCTTAACAAAAACGCTGAAATAATTAATCTTTACCTTGAAGATATCGCAAAAAATAAAAACATAATATTGAGAGAAGTAAAAAATATTTCCTTATTCAATGAAGAAAAAATAATAATTGTTAATCAAGTGAATGAAAAGATCTATTCTGAAATAGAAAGTCTGATGAATGTTAAAGAAAACATAAGAGTAATAATTATAGCAGACTTATTGGATAAAAGATCAAAAATAAGAAATCTTTTTGAAAAAGAAAAAAATTTTGCAATTGTACCTTGTTACAATGACAATGATATTACTTTAAGGAATTTAGTTCAAAATGAACTTAAAGACTTCAAGAATGTTAATTCAAATACGATAAACATGATTATAAGTTATTCAAACTTAAACAGAAAAACAATAATCAACAATATAGAAAAGATTAAGTCATTTTATGAAAAAAGAATTCTCTCTGAAGGCAGCCTAGAGGTTTTATTAAATTCAGATAGAAATGAAATGTTCGAAAACATAAGAGATGCGGCATTAGATGGAGATAAAAAAAAACTTAATGACCTTTTAGGTAATTTTAATTTTACAAATGAGGATGCTTATTTTTATTTAAATATGATTAATTACAGATTGATAAAACTACTAGAAATTCATAGACAAAACATAAACAATTCAAACTATAATAATGCTATAAACAATATGAAACCTCCAGTGTTTTGGAAAGATAAGCCAGTGTTTCTAAAGCTGTTACAAAAGTGGGATAAACAAAGGGTTATTGGAGCTTTAGAATACTTAGGAAAAACTGAACAAAAGATAAAAAATAACAGTACTTTAAATACATTAACAGTTGTAAAAAATTCAATTACGAATATTTGTACTAATTCTTGGGTTTATTTTTAAGTAATTTTGTAACAAGCTCCAACTGATCCGTATTTTTATATTCTATAGTTAATTTACCAGAATTATTTTTTTTATTTTGAATTGTTATTTTTAATCCCAAAGATCTTTCTATATCCCTTTGTGCATCAAAAACATTAGGATCAATAGTAAAAGATTTCAATTTTTTTTTCTTAATATTTTCTATAGATCTTGCTGAAAGTTTCTTTGCTACAATTTCTTCTGCAATAGATGATGCGTTTGGCATTCCAATAAGTGGACGAGCTTGACCTGCTGTCAGTTCTCCTTGTTCTAACATAGCTATTATGTCTTTAGGTAGATTTAATAGTCTTAAAGTATTGCTAATATGGCTTCTGCTTCTTGACATCATAGTAGAAATTTTATCCTGATCATATCCAAACTCTTCGTTTAATCTTTTATAACCCTTGGCTTCTTCAATTATATTTAAGTCCTCTCTTTGAATATTTTCTACAATAGCAACTTCTAATGTTTCGCTATCATTCAAGTCTAAAATTATAATTGGTACTTCATGTAGACCAGCTTTTTGAGCAGCTAACCATCTTCTTTCTCCTGCTACTATCTCATATGGTTCAGATGAAGAATTATTTTTTCTAACTGCAATCGGTTGTATCATACCATTTTTTTTTATTGATCTAGACAACTCATCTATTTTAGTTTCATCAAATATTGTTCTAGGCTGGTATTTATTTCTTGCTAATTCACCAATTAAGGCTTTTTGTGCACCCACCTCTATATTACTAGTATTTTCAACACTTTTTTGCTCTCCAAAAAGTGCAGATAATCCTTTACCTAAACCTTTGTTCTTTTTTGATTTCAAGCAGCGCTCCCAATTTTATTTGTTTGAGTCATAAATTCTTCAGCTAATTTAAAATATGCTTTACTTCCACTGCAAGATCTATCATACGTAACGCAAGGTTTTCCATGTGAAGGTGCCTCTGATAATCTTACATTTCTTGGAATTACAGACTTATAAACTTTGTTCTTAAAATAATTTCTGGCTTCCTTATCAACTTGAGATGATAATTTATTTCTTTTATCGAACATGGTTAATAAGATTCCTCTTACATTAAGAGACGGATTTAAATTTACTTTAATTCTATCTATCGTCTTTACTAATTGAGTTATTCCCTCCAACGCAAAAAATTCTGTTTGTAACGGCACCAATATTTCATTTGCTGATACCAAAGCCATTATCGTTAGTAAGCTTAGTGCAGGAGGGCAATCTATAAAAATATTGTCATAATCATTTATAATTTCAGAATTTTTTTTTAATATTTCTTTTAAAATAAAGGCTCTATTTTCATCATTTGCAGTTTCAACTTCCAAGCCAGACAGATTTACGTTAGATCCAACAATATCTAAATTTGTTATTTCTGTTTTTTGTAATCCCTCTTTAAGACTAATTTTTTTAATAAGAAGATTATAAATATTTTTATCCTCATCATTGTTTGACTTTCCAAGACCTGTAGTAGCGTTACCTTGTGGATCTAAATCTATAACCAGATTATTAAGACCCATAATGGACAGTGATGCTGCCAAATTTATTACCGTGGTAGTTTTTCCAACTCCACCCTTTTGATTTATAACAGCTATGATGTTTGGTTTCACAAAATCTATTCTACATTCACAATAATTATCTTAGAATCATTATCTGTAATGCTTTTTACTAACTTATACTTATAATTCTTAAGCTGGAAAGTATTATTTACCTCTATTTGTGCATTTCTTCCCTTCATTACAATAATCTTATGTTTTTTTACACAGTTTTCACGTGAAATATTCAATATATAGGGTAATTTTCGAAAAGCTCTACAAACAATATAATTTGAATCAATTTTTACTGAATTTACATCATTACATATAATTTTACAGCCTAGACCTAATATATTTGAAATATTAGATAAAAATGCAGATTTTACTGGTGATTTTTCATACAGTTTTACGTGAAAATTAAAATTTTGAAAGTATATAGCTAAAATGATACCTGGAAAACCTCCACCAGTGCCTAAATCAGCTATACCTGAGCAATTTTTATCATCTATAAATTTAATTAACTGTGCACTATCTAATATATGCCTATCCCATATTTCATTTTCGGTATTTTTGGATATGAAATTGTGTTTCTTATTATAAATAAGGAGTTTTTTTACAAAGTTATCTAATTTTTTTATCTTAGGAGCATCAAAATTTAAATCTTTTAGCAATATTCTTTTAACATTAGACTCGTTTATCAAGCTGAAGCCCTTTTTTTTCTGGATTTGATGTAACCGAGCAAAATAATCGCTGCGGCTGGAGTTACTCCATCGATTCTTAATGCTTGTCCCAATGTTTTAGGTCTAACTGTCTTTAACTTAGATTTGATCTCGTTAGAGAGACCGCTGAAAATATCGTAGTCAATCTTATCTGGTATTTTTATACCTTCATCTTTTTTGAAAGCGGCTATATCATGGGACTGTCTTTTAAGATATCCTGAATAGTGAGCATCAATTTCAACTTGATCATCCAAATCAACTCCAAACGATGGTATTGAAGGCCATATCTGCCTTATTTTTGCCATATTTAAATTTCGTTGTGACATCAGCTCAATACCAGATCTTTTCACACCATCCTGAGCTATTTTAATTTCGTACTTACTAGCTTCATTAGGAGATATTAAATTGGATTTAAGGTAATCTAAAATCTGTATTAATTTTTTTTGTTTCTCTAAAAATATTTTTGTTCTGGTTTCTCCCACACAATTAATTTTTATACCTGATGGGGTTAATCTTTGATCTGCATTATCTGCTCTTAAAGATAATCTATATTCTGCTCTAGATGTAAACATACGATATGGCTCTGATACACCTTTAGTAATTAAATCATCAATCATCACTCCAATATAAGACTCGGATCTATCTAAAATAAATTCTTCTTTTCTTAAAATTTTAAGAGCAGCATTTATACCTGCAATTAGTCCCTGAGCAGCAGCTTCTTCATAACCAGTAGTTCCATTAATTTGTCCTGCTAGAAATAGCGATTTAATTTTTTTTGTCTCTAAAGTCGGATTTAGCTCTCTGGGATCTACATAATCGTACTCTATAGCATAACCAGCCCTTTTCATTTTAACGGTCTCTAAACCCTTGATTTTACTTAATATTTTGAGTTGGACCTCCTCTGGTAAAGATGTAGATATACCATTTGGGTAAACAGTATTGTCCTTTAATCCTTCTGGTTCTAAGAAGATTTGATGTTTTTGTTTTTCTTTAAACTTTACAATCTTGTCTTCAATTGACGGACAATATCTTGGTCCAACACCTTTAATGTTACCAGAGTACATCGCACTTCGATTTATATTATCGCTAATAATTTTATGAACCTCATCATTTGTATATGTCATGCCGCAAGAAATTTGTTTGTTTTCTAGTTTAGACGTTAAGAAAGAAAAAAAGTAAGGATCATTATCGGCTGGCTGCATTTCTAAATCATCGTAATTAATTGTAGACCCATCCAGCCTAGGAGGTGTACCAGTTTTAAGTCTACCTATTTTCATTTTGAATTTAGCAAGTTGTTCGCTTAAACCGGTAGATGGTTTTTCGTCGTATCTACCCGCAGGGATTTGAGTTTCACCAATATGTATTAATCCATTTAAAAATGTTCCAGTCGTCAAAATGAGTTCTTCACATCTGATCTCATTACCACTCTGACATAAGAATCCTTCAACCTGATTATTATTAAACAAAAATTGAACTACTGGATCAGCTATTACAGTTAAATTTTTATAATTTAATAAAATTTTTTGCATGTGTTCTTTATAAAGCGCTCTGTCTGATTGAGTTCGCGGTCCTCTAACTGCTGGACCTCTGCTTCTGTTCAATAATCGGAACTGAATACCTGATTTATCAGAGACAACACCCATCACACCATCAAGTGCATCAATTTCACGAACCAAATGGCCTTTGCCTAGTCCACCTATAGCTGGATTACACGACATCTCACCAATAGTCTCAATTTTATGTGTAAAAAGTGCAGTATTGACGCCCATTCTAGCGGAAGCTGCAGCAGCTTCGCATCCAGCGTGTCCACCACCTATAACTACTACATCATAGCTATCTTTAGTCATGAGGTGAATGTACCGCTCTTAATTAATAATACAAGAGCTATTTTATTTGCCTATACAGAAGTCCTTAAATATAGATCCAAGTATTTCTTCTACGTCTACCTTGCCAACTATACTACCAAGGTGTCGTGTAGCCATTCTTAGATCCTCAGCAGCTAATTCTAAGTCTTTGTTTTGATCTTTCTTTAGAAACTTATCTATCTCTTTCAAACACTCATTTAGCTTTACTCTATGTCTCTCTCTTGTAATTAAAGCACTGTTATTTGATGAAAATTTTTTATTAAGTTTCTGTTTGATTAAATTTATTAACTTATCAATATTTTTATTATCTTTTACAGATGCTAATACGGCATCTACATTAAATTTATGATTTTCTTTAGCTTGGACATCACATTTATTTAGTAAAACTATTGAGTCTTTATTAATCATAGACCTTATTTTGTCACTAATTTTTTTGTTTGAATTATCAATTACTACAATATTTAAATCGGCTTCTTTAAATTTACTTAACGCTAATGATATTCCCTTTTTTTCAATATCATTTTTTGCTTCTCTGATCCCAGCTGTATCTGCAAGAATAACTGGATAACCATCTAAATTTAGATACGTCTCAATGATATCTCTAGTTGTTCCAGCTTCATCAGAAACTATTGCTGCATCTCTTTTTGATAATAAATTTAATAAAGATGATTTTCCAACATTGGTTTCGCCAACGATTGATACTCGGAATCCGTCTCTGATTTTTTCACCTACTTTATTATCATTAATAATTTTACTTATATCACTGTGAATCGATTTAATTGATTTATGAGCTTCTTTTAAGACATTTTCAGGAAGGTCATCCTCAGCAAAATCAATTTTAGCCTCAATAAAAGAAAGTGACTTTATCAATTTTGATCTTAAATCATCGTAGTATTTGGAAGCATGACCATTAACTAAATTTACTGCTTGTTTTCTTTGTAGTTCGGTTTCAGAGTGTATTAGATCCCCAATACTCTCAGCTTTTAATAGGTCAATTTTATTATTTTGAAAAGCCAGCTTAGTGAATTCTCCAGGTTCAGCCATTCTACAGTTTTTTTGACTAGATAATACTTTAAGAAAATAACTAATAATTGCGTTACTTCCATGAACATGAAATTCTGCTAAATCGTCACCAGTAAAACTATTTGGCTTTGGAAACCATAAGATTAAAGCTTCAGGATCAATAATAGTACCATTGTTTGGATCAAAAAATTTACAGAGGTTTATCTCATTTTCTTTAATCTTTTTTTCTTTAGAAATCAGTTTGCATATACTTAAAGTATCAGGTCCCGACATTCTAATAATAGCTATACCGCATGGACCTCTACCAGAAGACAAAGCAAAAATATTCATTAGCTTAAACCTAGGTTTGCAACTCTTTTAGTAATTTTTTTTAGTAATGTTGATTTGGAAAAGTTATTTAAAATGTTTTCTTTTATTGGATCTAAATATTTATTACTTTTAAAAAATTTTCTAGTTGTGTCAATCCCTAGACCCATTAATAGGTTTTCTGGTTTCCTGCTGTCTGATAAATCTTTTGGAATATTCGAATCTTTTATAGTTAACCCCAATCTAAGGTTGTTAGAAATTAGTTCATTCAATTTTTCAATATCTCTTAAAATTAGATTGAACCCTTGTCCTGCTAAAGGATGAACTACATGCAATCCATCTCCTAAAATTATTGCATTCTTTTTATAATAGTTTCTTTTTAATGATAATTTTAGAGGATAACTTTGAATATCTCCTAAGGATATTTTATTTGTTTTTAATAAATTAGAGAGTTTAGCTTTCAGATATGTTGAAATATTTTTTTTATTTTTAAAAAAATATTTATCTTCAATACTCCATACAACAGAAAATTTTTTTTTGCTATAGGGTAGTATTGCAAGCGGTCCTTCTTTCAAAAAAAACTGTTGGGCTCCAATATCTTTAATCCGATGTCTAACAGAACAAGTTATAGAATGCTCATTGTAATTTTTTTGAATTTCCCTGTTACCACTTATCTTTTGATAAATTGGTGAGTTCGACCCCAAACATAAAACTACTAGATCGTAAGATTTTGAAGAAAGATTAGTAGAAACTTTATTTTCCGCTAGATCGATTGATTTTACTGTTTTTTTTTGAACTTCAATTTTGGTTTTTTTTAATAATTTAACAAAATGTTCTTTAGTCAATCTGTTTTCAAAAAAAAACATCAAATTTTTATTTTCATCATAATTCAAAAAGTTTTTTGTTTGATTATTTTTCTCAAAAAAAAGATTAATTTTTTTCACGGGATAAAATAATTTTTGATTGATATTTTTTATAGTGGATTTTAAGAATGTCATATTTTTCTCGGATATTGCTGTTACTCTCAAATCTTTGATTTTAGACGTTGTTTTTTCCACTATTAAATCTATGTCCAATCCTTTTTCACTTAAAACAAGTGCAGATATCAGACCAGTTAAACCACCTCCAACAATGCATATTTTATGTTTTTTCATAATAGTGATAAAAAGTAAGTATTACGATTCGATATGAATACAAACTTTTTAAATAGTTTAACAAATTTTTTAAAAAAGCGAACCTTTGAGTTTGTTGGTTTAATACTAATTTCATTAGGAATAGCTTTAACAATATCATTTGCGACCTATTCACCGTCTGACCCTTCATTAATATACGGTGAATCAGCCTCAAAAGTAAAAAATTTACTTGGTATTTACGGAAGTAAAATTTCAGATTTTTTATTGCAAAGCTTTGGTCTTATTTCATTTTTAATTTTAGTTACTTTAATTTCTTGGGGCTTAAGATTAATCTTTGAAAAGGAATTAAAAAATATTATTTTTAAAATATTTTTTCTTACATTGTATTTAATCTTTGGGTGTACATTTATACATATAACTTTTAATAACTCCTTTTGGCTTCTTGATAATGGTAATTCAGGTTTTGTTGGTGAGTTAGTATATAATTTTATATATCAGTATACCCCGTTAATTGAAAATCAATATTCAACGTTTGCTCTTGTTGTTTTAACTATTATTTTTTTTATTTTAAGCTCCGATATCAATCTTAAAAAAATTTTCTTAAAGTTATTTTCATTCAGTAGTGAAAAGAAAAATTTAAATACTGATAGTTTTACTGATGAACTTGAGGTTGACGATACAGTGAATGAAGACAAAAAAGAAACTCAACAAAGCTTTTTCTTTGCTAAAGAACAGGCAAAAGTAATTGAAAAATCAAAAAAATTTCAACTACCATCTATTGATTTATTAGAAAAAAATAACTCTAAATTATCTCCCTCAGAAATGAATAAAAATCGACCTGATGGAAAATTTATGGAGGGGATTTTACAAGACTTTGGAATTAATGGTGAAATTAAGAAAATTAATAATGGACCTGTTGTAAGTTTGTATGAGTTTGAGCCTGCTGCTGGAGTTAAAGTTTCAAAAATTATAAACTTATCTGATGATCTAGCGAGGAATACTAGTTCAACATCTGCAAGGGTAGCGGTTATTCCAGGTAAAAATACTGTAGGAATAGAAATACCTAATGAAAATAGGGAAAGTGTTTTTTTAAGAGAAATTATTTCAAATGAGCGGTTTAAAAGTCGGGACTTGAAGCTGCCAATAGCTTTAGGAAAAAATATTTCTGGAGTTCCTGTAATAGGAGATTTAACTTCAATGCCTCACCTATTAATTGCTGGAACTACAGGATCAGGAAAATCTGTCTGTGTGAATACTATAATTACATCCTTATTATACAAATTAAGTCCTGAGTTATGTAAATTAATTTTAATTGATCCAAAAATGTTAGAGCTTTCAGCCTATGAGGGTATTCCTCATTTATTATCTCCTGTAATTACTGACGCAAAAAAAGCAACAGCAGCATTAGGATGGACAGTGAAAGAAATGAACAGCAGATATAAACTTATGTCAAAAGTGGGTGTAAGAAATATTGATGGATACAATGAGAAACACAAATTGAAAATGCCTTATATCGTTGTAGTGGTGGATGAAATGTCAGACCTCATGTTGGTTGCTGGAAAGGAAATAGAAAATTACATTCAGAAATTATCGCAAATGGCAAGAGCTGCTGGGATTCATATTATAATGGCAACCCAAAGACCTAGTGTTGATGTAATCACTGGCACTATCAAAGCAAATTTTCCGACACGGGTTTCTTTTCAAGTGAGTTCAAAAATAGATAGTAGAACAATACTTGGGGAACAAGGAGCAGAGCAGTTATTAGGTAAGGGGGATATGCTTTTTATGTCATCAGCTAATAGAATAATTAGAATTCATGGTCCATATGTCTCAGAAAGAGAAATAGAGAAAATTAGTAGTGTATTACGCGCCCAGGGAGAGCCTAATTATGTTGAAGATATTACTGAAATATCCAACTCTACAGAGGATATTTATGGCGCATCAGAAGGAGAAGAGGATGAGCTATACAACGAAGCTATTAATATTGTTAAGTCTGAAGGAAAAGCCTCGACTAGTTTTTTACAAAGAAAACTACAAATTGGATATAACAGAGCAGCTAGAATTATTGATATGATGGAAGAAAAAGGTGTAGTTAGCAAGGCAAATCATGTCGGTAAACGAGAGGTGTTGTAAGGTTGATACTATCAAGATTTGTTATTTTTTTTTGTTTATATTTTGTTTTTACAAACTCAGATGCTAAAGAAAAATCCAAAATTATAAACAAATTGAACGAAATAAATAATATTCAATTTAAATTTTCACAAAAAACAAACGAAAAAGTAGAAAGGGGCCAATGTGCTCTTGTATTTCCAAAGAAATTAAAATGTGATTACGATGATAAAAACAAAAAAGAGCTAATTATAAATAATAAAATGATGGCGATTACGCAAAAGAGATATGGAAAAACACTTTTTTATCCATTATCAAAATCTACTTTTATAAGTATTCTTAGTAAAAGTGAATTAATAAACATTATAAATGTAAGTGAATTATTTATAGATGATTATATTAATATTGTTTTTATCGATAAGAATGATAACAAAACTTTAATTAAGTTTAATAAAAAAAATTTTTTACTAGCAGGTTGGATTTCTTCTGATCAATATAATAATCAAATAATATTTAACATTGAGATTACTTCAATTAATCAAATAGTTAATGATGATATCTTTTCTTTACCTAACAAAAGTTAAGCCACAAAATCAATTTGTTCCTTCTTGAAAACTTTGAAACCTTTTGATAGATAATTTGATAAGGCATATTTATGGTCTAGCGAACAAGTATGAACCCAAACTTTACTAGCCTTATTTTCGAGAGATTTTTTAAGCACATGATTTAACAACAAAGATCCAAAACCTTTAGATCTATATTCAGTTAATATACCCATATTTATTAGCTCAAATTCCTTATTTTCATGTTTTTCGAGTTCATAATATCCCATCAAATTTTTATTATTATCCTCAAGTATCCAGGTCTCTAAAAATGGATTAGAAGAATATTTGAGCCATTGTTTATCAGTCCATATAAGTCTGTCTCGCCAAAAGTGGTCCTTTCCAATTTGCTTATAAAAAAATTTATTTATCTCATAATTTTTTTTATCGTTAAGAATAATCTTTGCACATTTTTCATTTGTAATATTAATAATTTTTTCATTTTTTAAAAATTCATAATCTAAAAAATATCTTTGAACTTTTTTCATATTATGCAACCATCTTTCCAATTTTTTCTCCAGCAAATATATGAAAATGCAAGTGTGGGACTTCCTGACCTCCGTCAGAACCAATATTTGAAAGTACTCTATATCCTTTATCAGTAGCCCCCAATAGATTTGAAACATGACTTACAGCCTTATGAAATTCAGTAATTTCCTTATCGCTTGCTTTTTTATTGAAGTCATCTAAATCAATATATTCCCCTTTGGGTATAACAAGTGCATGAATTTTTTTTTGGGGATTTATATCATGAAAAGACAAAACGTATTCATTTTCAAAGATTTTTTTACAAGGTATTTCACCTCTTAAGATTTTAGCAAATATATTATTTTTATCGTAAGGCATTATTTTTTTCTTTTTGCTAGCTCTTCCATAACACTTTCAATTTTAATATTATTAGCCTCTAAGTAAACTAAAAGATGATATATCACGTCAGCACTTTCGTGAATTTTATTAGTGTTTTTTTCCACAGCCTCAATCAACTCGGCTAATTCTTCTTTAACTTTAGAGACAGACAGATTTTTGTCATTCAAAAGTTTATTTGTATAGGATTTATCAGGAGATGAATTTTTTCGATCCCTAATAGTTTTTATTAAATCTTCCAAATTTTTCAGCATATTACAATCTTACTGGAATATTCTTTGATTTTAAATATTCTTTAGTATCTTTAATAGTAAATTCTCCATAATGAAAAATAGAAGCTGCAAGTACTGCACTTGCCCCACCTTTAACTATACCATCGTATAAATGATCTAATTTACCAACTCCACCAGATGCTATGACGGGGATATTGGTACTTTTTGTAATTGCCTTTAATAGATCAACATCATAACCAGATTTAGTCCCATCCTTATCCATTGAGGTTAAGAGAATTTCTCCAGCTCCATTTAATTCAATCTTTTTAGCATACTCTATAGCGTCAATACCTGTTTTTTTTCTTCCTCCATGTGTGAATAATTCCCATTTATTTTCTGAAACTTTTTTTGCATCAATTGCTACAACAATACATTGAGATCCAAATTTTTTAGAAGCGTCTTTAACAAAATCAATATTTTTAACTGCTGCTGTATTAATAGAAACTTTATCTGCTCCAGCTAACAATAGATCAGTGATATTTTGAATAGTTCTTACGCCTCCTCCGACAGTTAAAGGAACGAAACATTCTTTCGCGGTTTTTCTTACAATCTCAATGATTGTATCTCTATTTTCATTAGAAGCGGTAATATCTAAAAAACAAATCTCATCAGCACCACCATCACTATAAATTTTAGCTTGTTCCACTGGATCACCAGCATCTTTTAATTCAACAAAGTTAATACCTTTGACAACTCTTCCATTTTTAACATCAAGACATGGTATAATTCTATTTTTTAGCATTTTTTTTCTTTTTTGCTTTGCTTGGTAACAATCCTTTGTTTACTGCTCTAGCTCTTTCTGAAAAACCAAGTTTTTCCCCATTTCTTATTTTACGTCTGATCGTGGATAATTTTGCAACCATTTTAATTTATCTCTTTCGCTAAATCTCCAAGCTTAATATCACCATCATAAATTGCTTTACCAACAATTATACCTTCAATTTTTTTATTATCTAAATCTTTTGCTTTCTTAATATCGTTTATTGAAGACACTCCACCCGAAATAACAACAGGACAATTAGATAGTTCTGCAATTTTCACAGTTTCATCGAAATTAGGGCTAGTCTTCATTCCATCTCTGTTTATATCTGTATAAATAATTCTGCTCACACCATAGTTATTGACTTCTTTAAGAAAGTCTATGATTTTAACATTTAAATCTTCTTTCCAACCTGACACGGAAAGATTGCCATCCTTTGCGTCTAATCCTAATGCAATTTGATTTTTAAACTTTTTGCAAGCTTCTTTTAAAAATTCTTTATTTTTAATAGCGCCACTTCCTAAAATTACTTTCTCCACACCTGCATCGATATATTGCTTAATGCTATCTATAGATCTAATACCACCACCTATTTCAATCTTCAAATCATACTTGCTTACTATTTCTTGAATAACATCTAGGTTAACTGTCTTACCTGTTAGCGCTCCATCTAAGTCAACAATGTGTAAATTTTTAAAACCGTGATCTTTGTATTTTCCTGCTTGATCAATAGGTGAAGTTTTATATTCAGTTTTATTTTCGAAGTCTCCCTTGATCAATCTCACGCATTTTTTTTCTTTTATGTCTATTGCAGGAAATATTTTCATTAAAGTTTTATAAAGTTATCTATTATTTTTAATCCTGTTTTATCACTTTTCTCTGGGTGAAATTGAGTACCAAATAAATTTTCTCTAGCGACTGCACATACAATCTTTGATGAATAATCTGTTGTTGCTGAAATGACTGATTTATCTTCAGGAATAAACTCATAGCTATGTACGAAATACATATGAGATTTATTTTTTATATCTTTAAATATTTTACTTTCTTTTTGAATTTCAATTTCATTCCAACCGATGTGTGGAAGTTTAAATTTTCCTTTTTGATTATCAATTTTAGAAACTTTTCCGGGTATCCATCCTAGTCCTTTTGTTTCTGCTTCTTCATACCCGATATCTGCGAACATTTGTAATCCTACACAAATTCCTAATAAGGGTTTCTTATTTGTCATTACAAAATCTTTAAGCGTGTCTACTAATCCAGAAATACTATTTAAAGAATCTACACAGCTTTTGAATGAACCTTGACCAGGTAAAACAATTTTATCACTTGATTTAATTTTCTTTATGTCTGAGGTTACCTCAAGATTAACTTTACCTCTAGCAACCTCTGTGAAAGAGTTAATGACTGAGCTTATATTGCCCGATTGGTAGTCAACAATTGTGACGTTCATCAAATTTAAATAGAGCCTTTTGTTGAAGGTATAGAATTCTTAATTCTTTTATCTATAGCTAAAGCTTCCTTAAGTGATCTAGCTAAACCTTTGTAACAAGACTCAACTTTGTGGTGACTATTATCACCGTAAATATTTTCGATATGTAAAGTAATTCCTGCTGATTGAGAAAATGCTTGGAACCACTCTTTAAAAAGTTCAGTATCCATTTCACCCAATTTTTCAACAGCTAAGTCCACTTTCCAAATTAAGTAAGGTCTATTTGATACATCAATGGAAACACGACTTAATGTTTCATCCATTGGTATCATAGTTGAAGCATATCTTGTAATTCCCTTTCGGTTGCCAGCAGCTTTTTTGATAGCTTCTCCTATCGCGATACCGGTATCCTCTGTGGTGTGATGTAAATCAATATGAGTGTCACCTTTAGCTTTAACCTCTAAATCTATTAAAGAATGTTTAGATAGCTGCTCTAGCATGTGGTCTAAAAAACCTATACCAGTTTTAATATTATATTTACCTTTGCCATCTAAATTAACCGCAACAGAAATGCTAGTTTCTTTTGTTTTTCTTAATATTTTTGCTTTTCTTTTCATAAAATAGCCAATTAACCTTATGATATATATATAATTAGGCTTTTTATCAATAAACACAAAATGTCTATTGAAGAAATAAAATTAATCTCCACATAGAATAACATGAATACAGCTGAAAAATGGCATGGAACAACGATTGTTCTTTTAAGGAAAGATAACGAAACCATTGTTATTGGAGACGGTCAAGTTAGTCTAGGAAATACAGTTCTTAAGAGCAAAGCAAAAAAAGTCAGAAAAATTGAGAAAAGAAATGTTATTGCAGGTTTTGCAGGATCGACTGCTGACGCACTTACTTTGTTTGAGAGATTAGAAGCTAAACTCGAAAAACATGCTGGTAATCTATCAAGAGCCGCTGTTGAGTTAGCAAAAGATTGGAGAAGCGATAAATATTTGAGAAGATTAGAAGCTTTAATGGCAGTAGCTGATAAGGAAAAAAGTTTTATTATTTCTGGTACTGGAGACGTTTTAGAGCCCGAAGATGGGATTATTGGAATAGGATCTGGGGGGAATTATGCACTTGCAGCTGCAAAAGTTTTAATGGAAACTGACATGAAAGCCGAGGATATAGCCAAGAAAGCAATTAAAGTTGCATCAGAAATTTGTGTTTTTACTAATAACAATACCACAATGGAAAAATTATAAAATGTCAGGATCAAAAAAAATTACGAACTTAAATTTAGTCAAAGGTAAAGTGAAAGTAGAGCAAAGCAAGGTAAGCGCATTATCTCCGAGAGAAATAGTTTCAGAATTAGATAGGTATGTAATTGGTCAAAAAGAAGCAAAAAAGGCTGTAGCAGTTGCTCTAAGAAATAGATGGAGACGACAAGCGTTGTCTGATGAAATGAAAGATGAAGTTTTACCAAAAAATATTTTAATGATAGGTCCGACTGGCGTGGGAAAAACCGAGATTTCTAGAAGATTATCAAGATTAGCAGAGGCGCCATTTATAAAAGTTGAGGCTACTAGATTCACTGAGGTAGGATACGTTGGTAGAGACGTTGAACAAATTATTAGAGACCTAGTAGAAATTGCTATCGCAATGGAACGAGAGAAAAAAAGAAAAGAAGTTAACGCAAAAGCCCAATTATTAGCAGAAGAAAAAGTACTTGATGCATTAGTTGGCAATAAAGCTTCTGTAGCAACAAGAGAAAGTTTTAGAAAAAGATTAAGAAATGGTGATTTAGACAATAACCAAATTGAAATAGAGGTAATGGATACTGCTTCATCTATGCCTAGTTTTGAGATTCCAGGTATGCCAGGTGCAAATGTTGGAATGGTTAACATTGGAGAAATATTCGGAAAATCCATGGGAAACAAAAAGGGAAAGAAGAAGAAGATGACTGTAAAAGAGTCTCATGAAATTTTAGTTGCTCAAGAGTCAGATAAAATGATTGAGGAAGATAAAATTGTACAAGAAGCAAAAAAATCAACCGAGGATAATGGAATAGTTTTTTTAGATGAAATTGATAAAGTTTCCGCTAGAGGGGATAGAGTGGGCGGAGACGTATCGAGAGAAGGAGTCCAAAGAGATCTTTTGCCGCTAATAGAAGGCACAACCGTCAATACGAAACACGGACCAATTAAAACTGATCATATACTATTTATTGCTTCGGGAGCTTTCCAGCTTGCAAAGCCTTCTGACTTGCTTCCAGAGCTACAAGGAAGATTACCCATTAGAGTTGAATTAAGTGCACTCAATGAGAAAGATTTTATAAGAATATTAAAAGAACCAGATAATAGTTTAATCAAACAGTATAAAGCACTATTGAAAACAGAAAATGTTGATCTAGAATTTAAAGATGATGGTATCGAGATGCTTGCAAAAATATCAACAGAGGTAAACTCTTCAATAGAAAACATTGGTGCTAGAAGATTGCATACTATTATAGAAAAAGTTCTTGATGATATAAGTTTTAATGCAACGGACAGAGCGGGTGAAAAAATAGTTGTCGATAAAAAGTTTGTTGAGAAAAACTTGGGTGACTTAGTTAAAGATACTGATTTATCTAAATTTATTCTATAATTTCTTCAATTTAATTAGTAAAGCACCATCTCCCCCTTCATTTTGGGAGGGATTTACAACAGATATTATTAACTTGGAGATTTCCGGTTCTGAATTTATATATTCTGGAACTGAGTATCTTAGTTTGCTTAGTTTAGAAGATTTATAAACATCATCGTCTCTAGAATGCAATCCTTTTCCGGTAATTAACAATATTTCTCTATAATTTTTTTCACTACACGATATTATTATTTCTTTCACCTTTTTGTTCGCCTCACTTAAAGTAAGACCGTGTAAATCATATTTGTATACTTGATCCTGATTTTTAGATTGGTTAACTTGATCTTTATCGGGAATATTAGATTTATCCTTTAAAAAATTTTCCCAATCCTTTCTATCTTTTTTAGATAAGAAATCTTTTTTTTTCACTAACTTAAAATTTCTGCTAAATACCAATTAGGACTGTCACTTGAAGCTTTTTTGGAAAACTTCCATTGATCTGTTACTGTTTTTATTCGGTCAGGATTGCCTTCAATTACATTATTACTTTTATCTTTTTTAACAGAAATTATATCAGAAACAAACTTTACTGTAGCAAAAATATTATCTTGAACCTTTTCGTATTTTTCAACATTTGACTCTTTTATCCCTATAAATGTTAATTCAGACTTGATGCCTTTATCATCTCTCTCAGAAATGGCTTGATTGAAATTAGTAGCCATTCTAGGTGTAAGAAGACCTTTTAAACTTTTTTTATCTCCTTTTGAGAATGCAGTAATAATTGTTTCGTAAGCTATCTCCGCACCACGAATAAACTTCTCTTTTTCTTCTCCTTCAAGCTCATTTGGATTAGACTTTTTAAACTTAACTTCTTGTTTTTTTCGAAATTCTTCAAATTTTTTTTCTGAAAACCTAGGATACATTTTATCTTCATGACCAGTTTTTCTCCCTAAGATACTTCTCAATCTTAAGATTATAAAACCAGCTATCATGGCTAGTAAAATGATATCAATATATCCAAAGTTGCTACTCATTGTTTGCTAAATATACATTATTAATATATTTTTGTATCAGACAAATGAACACAATACTAATATCAATTATTGCCATACCAATAATAGAAATAATGATTTTTATTAAAATCGGGGAAAATATTGGAGCAATAAATACGATTTTACTAATATTTTTTACTGCTGTGGTGGGTGTTTATTTTGCGAGGATTCAAGGAATTAAGACATTAAAAAATGGACTTATAAATATGTACCAAAACAAGTTACCTTTTTATGAGATATTATCTGGAGCCTCCATTGCTATCGCCGCAATATTTCTCATTTTGCCAGGATTTTTTACTGATAGCATAGGCTTTCTATTGCTTATCCCATTGACTAGAAAACTAATACTTTATCCTATTATGAGAAAAAGTGAGGTAAAAACTAAAAGTGATAATACTATTGATGCTGAAATTATAGAAGATAAAAAGGATGAATTATAAAATAATTGCAAAATATATTAAAACATTAAATTTTGATATCTCAAAACCAGAGAAATTTTTTTCACTTACAAAAGATATTTCGAATTATAAGTTTAAAATAGACATTAAAAGTAACAGGTTTAAAGAAAATATTATAGAGATACAAACAACACTGGCTTTAGAACCAAAAGATAATAATTTAGAGAAAATTATTGCGCTGGTTACATTTTCAACCTTGATAGAATTAGATAAAAATTTTACAGATAAAAAAAAGTTAGAAGAAATTATATTAGTAGAAATACCAACTGAAATTTACCCGGAGTTAAGGAAAGTTTTTGTTTTTATTTTTGAAAATTCAGGCTTTAAAGAAATTAAAATTGATCCAAATGTAGATTTTAAAAAACTTTATTTATCAAGACAAAATTAAAAAAAATTCTTTTTAAGCTCGTTTTTTAAAAATAATTTATGGTTTTTTAATTCTTCTTCTGAAATTTCAATTATTTTTTTTGAATAATTTAATGTTTTATTAAATTTTATCTTTTGTTCAATTTTATTAGTAAAAGATAATTTAGGTTCTTTGGCATCGAGAAGGTTGATGTAAACTTCACGTAATAGCTCACAATCTAGAACTGCATTATGTTTTGTCCTCCTAGAAAGATCAACATTAAATCTTTTACACAGAGAATCTAATGAGTTTGATGTCCCTGGGAATTTTCCTCTTGCTAACTCTAGGCTATCTATAATTTTATTTTTTATAATAGGGTTTTTTTTAATTAATTTAAGCTCATGGTTAATAAATGGAATATCAAAAGATGCATTATGTATGATTAAATCATTGCCGTTGATAAAACTCAAAAGTTCATCAGCAATTTCTATAAACTTGGGTTTGTCTTGTAAATAGGCCGTAGAGAAACCATGAACCTTAAATGCTTCGTCAGGAACATTTCTTTCAGGATTTATGATCTTATGAAAAACTCTTTTAGTTGGAATTAGTTCTTTGGTTTCGATACAAGCTATCTCTACAATTTTGTGGCTATCTTTAAAAGATAAACCAGTAGTCTCGATATCTAAAAATATTTCAGACATTAGTTAATTATATCATTTACCTTTTTTTTAAGATAGTTTTTAGATTTATTATTAACAATTAAATAATCGCAATATTTAATTTTTTTTTTTGCAGAGAATTGATTTTTATCTAAGAGGTAGAACATTTTCTTTTTACCACCATTTTTAATATAACGTTTTAATCTATTTTTTTTAGGAGCTACAACTAGGATTATGTAATCAAAAAAACTCATAAGTTTGCTTTCTATTAGTAAAGGAATTTCAAAGAAAATAATCTCCTTTTTTTTATTTTTTTTATGAAACTCTCGCATTTTTTTTCTCACAAAAGGGTGTATTATTGCTCCTAATTCTTTGAGAGTTATTTCCTTTTTTAATAATTTTAACTTTATTTCTTCTTTGATATTTTTTCCTTTTATTTTAAATTTTGCTTTAATCTTTTTTTTAAAATAATTGTCAAAATATAAATCTTTTACTGCTTTATCTGCGCTGAAAAGTAATTTTTTGTTTTTGGACAATAATTTAGCCACGGAAGATTTTCCAGAGGATAAAGAGCCTGTTATTCCAATTTTCATTTGTCTAGTTTAGATTCTAGAAGTTTTATCAAGTCATCATCGATTTCAGGATTAATTTTATTCCACAGATAAAAAGATTTTTGTCCCTGATAAATAAACATGTTTATTCCATTATATGATCTTATATTTTTTGACTTAAAATATTTTATCATCTTAGTTTGTGAAGGATTATAAATGGTATCTATAAAAATCATACTTCTTTTAAAAGCGCTAAAATCAATATTAAACTCATCACTCGATTGTAGGCCTAAGCTTGTTGCATTTACTACTATATCAAATTTGCCAAACTGACTTGCACATTCATCCCATTTTATAATTTTAATACTATTAAATTTTTTTTTTAAAAATAGAGATTTTTCATAAGTTCTATTTGTAATTGAAATATTTAGAATATTGGATTTTAAAAAGGCTAGGATGATCGATGGAGCAACGCCCCCGGCTCCGAGAATTAGAACTTTTTTGTTTTTTTTTTCCTGATTAGATATCGATTTCAAGTACGCCGCTTGAAAACCGAATACGTCAGTGTTCTCTCCTATTAAGCTATGATTTTCATCCAGCATTATCGTATTAACAGAATGAGTTTCATTAGCATCATTAATAGTTTTGCTCAAAAATGGAATTACAGATTTTTTATAGGGCAGGGTAACATTGATACCCATTATTTCTTTATCTCTTATTTTATTAATAACATTTTCTATTTCTTTTTCTTCTATTTCTAACAATTCGTACTCAGCATTAATATTATATTTATTTAGCCAATAATTGTGCATAATTGGTGAAAGTGAATGTGATAATGGGTTACCAATTATTGCAAACTTGTTTTTTTTCATAATTTGTAGTTTTTGACATATTCCTTAATTTGTTTTACTGGCAAGCCCATTATAGAATCTTTATCACCTTTAATATACTCAAATAAATGAAGTCCTCCCGCTTCGATTTGATAAACTCCATAAGCCAATAACGTTTCAGTTTTGATTTCATTTAAATAGGATTTTAATTCTTTATCAGATAAATTTTTCATCTTAAGTTCAGACCTGTCCGTATAATTCCAAATCATTGAACTATTTTTGGAAATGCAAACTGAGCTTATTAAATAATGTTTCTGTCCATTTAATAACTTCAAAATATCAAATGCTTCCTCTCTTGAAATAGGCTTGTTAATCAACTTTGAGCCTAAGGATATAACGCTGTCCGCGCCGAGAACAAGTTGGTCAGGAAATTTTGTACCAACTTTAATAGATTTTAATTCAGCTAAATTTTTTGAAATGATCTCTGGATTGGCTCCCTTTTCTATAAGCGCCTCTTTAACTTGATCTTCGTCTACATTAGACGGTGAAACAATTGTTTCAAATCCGTTTTTATCAAGAATATTTTTTCTAACGCCACTTTTGGAGGCTAAAATAATTTTCATTTATTTCTTTTTATTTCAATTATTTTAATTATAGATGCGGCTGTTTCTTCAACAGATTTTCTTGTAACATCAATCGTGGGCCAATTGTATTTTCTAAAAAGAATTTTGGAGTCTTCGACTTCTTTTTGAATAGAACTAATATCTATATAACTTGAGGATCTATTTTCTTTCATTAGTGCTACTCGATTACGCCTAATATCAGATAATCTGTCTGGGTCTGCAAAAAGTCCAACAACACAACATTTTAAATTTTTACTTTTTAAATCTGTTGGTATGTCTTGGTTGGGCACTAATGGTATATTTGTAGTTTTATAACCTCTGTTAGCAAGATAAATAGATGTTGGCGTCTTGCTAGTTCTACTAACACCCAATAAGATTACATCTGAATTTGATAGGTCCTCAGTTCTTTTTCCATCATCATGGGACATTGTAAACTGGATTGCTTCTATTCTTTTGTAATAATCATCATCTAGTACATGCTGGGCACTTGGTTTATGAATAGCTTTTTGGTTAAGTAATTTTGAAAAAGCTAAAATTAAGCTTCCTAATACTCCAAAACAAGGAATATTTGATTGTTCGCTTCTGCTTGCTAAATATTTTGCAAGTTTCGTCTCAACTATTGTGTAAAGTATAATTGGATTGTGTCCTTTAATTCCTTCGCTTATAATTTTATCAACCTGCTGTTCTGTCCTTACAAAAAAAAACTCTTTCTTCTCATAATTAAAATTTTTAAATTGAGACTGCAAAGATAAAAATATTCTATCAAGGGTTTCACCGGTAGAATCTGATATAAGATATACATTGTATTTTTCGTTCATAATTTTGTTAGTAAATATTGAATAAAGTTATATTGTACAAAAAAGTTCATCTTAAAATAAAATTACTCACAATAGTTAACATATTTGTTACATTTTATTCTATGTGAATTAATTTATACATAAATATTTAAAAGTGTGAGTATAATTCAAATTATATTTTAAATAAGAGTAAATTATGACCAGTAAATGGGTATAAAATGTTTAAAACTAGGTATAATTAAATATAGTCGATACTAACATGACCTATTACAATAACATTACTTATTAATATATTATTTAATTTATGAGTAAATTGTTAAAATGTTTGGTTAATAAAGATAACTCTTGCGTGCCTGTTTGGTTTATGAGACAAGCAGGGAGATACTTGCCGGAATTTAGAGAATTAAGATCCCAAAATAAAAATTTTTTAGAACTATGTTTTAATAGCAAATTAACTACCGAAATAACCTTACAACCTTTAAAAAGATTTAACCTTGATGCTGCAATTATTTTCTCAGATATTTTAGTAATTCCCCATGCGCTTAAGCAAACAATTGAATTTAGAGAAATTGGAGGACCATGCTGCACGAATCTTGATATAAATAAACTATTGAATACTGAAAACAAAGATTTTTTAACAACATTAGATCCTATTTATAAAGCCATCAAACAAACAAAAAAATTAATAAAAAAAAGCAAATCTCTTATAGGTTTTGTTGGAGCACCTTGGACACTAATAATTTATTTGTACAATTTAAAAAAAAATAAGAATTTAAGTAACAAAATAATAATTAGTAATAAAAAAGAAATAAAAACAGTATTAAAAAAATTAGAAGAAGTTTTAAAACTTCATATAATGCAACAAAAAAAGGCAGGAGTTGAAGTAGTGCAAATATTCGATTCTTGGGCAGGACTTATAAAAGAAGACGATCTAGAGGAATATTGCTTCACACCAAATAAAAATTTAGTAAACTTTTGTCGAGAAATTGCAATTCCTTCAATTTGCTTCCCTAAAGGATTAAAAAGTAATTATAAAAAGTTTGTTGAGAAAGTCAAGCCTGACGCAATTAACATCGATCAAGAAGTTGATCCTATGTGGGCAAAAACAAATCTTTCAAATGTGTGTATTCAAGGTGGTATGGATCCAAAACTTCTTTTGGGAAGTGAGAAAAAAGTATTGGAAGAAACAGAGAGGTACTTAGAAATTTTCAAGAATAATCTCTACATATTTAATCTTGGTCATGGTATCCTTCCAGAAACAAACCCTAATATTGTAAAAAAAATTGTAGATAAGGTGAACCTAATTACAAAATGAACACAGATCACCCAAAAATAAATTTCGGTAAAACAGGAGTTCTCCTAGTTAATTTGGGAACACCAGACTCTACTAAATGGCTAGATATAAGAAAATATCTAAAAGAATTTCTATCTGATAAAAGAGTTATAGAGGTTAATCCTTTTCTTTGGCAAATAATTCTCAATCTTTTTATCTTAAATTTTAGACCATCAAAAACTGCAAAAGCTTATAAAGAGATATGGATGAAAAAAGAGGATATGTCACCATTAAGATATTATACAATTATGCAAACAAAAAAATTAATGGACAGAATTAGTAATAGTGACTTAATAGTAGATTATGCTATGCGTTATGGAAATCCGAGTATAAAAAATAAAGTAAATAAACTTCATGATGCTGGTTGTGAAAGGTTAGTTGTTTTACCACTTTACCCTCAATATGCTGCAGCTACAACTGCCACTGTTTGTGACGAAGTATACAGAGTTTTAATGGGAATGAGATGGCAGCCCAGTTTACAGATAATACCTCATTATGAATCTGAGCCACTTTATATTAACGCACTTTCAAATAGCTTAAATCTAAAAATAAAAGAATTGAATTGGAAACCTGATTTAGTGGTTGCTTCATATCATGGCATTCCCCAAAAATATTTTGATAAAGGAGATCCTTATCATTGCTACTGTCACAAGACTACCAGGCTTCTCACAGAAAATTTTAAAGACACTGAAATAAAAACCACTTTTCAATCTAGGTTCGGCCCCGAAGCATGGCTAAAACCTTATACAGATAAAACTTTAGAGGAATTACCAAAACAAGGAAAAAAAAACATTCTCGTAATATGTCCTGGTTTCTCTTCTGATTGTGTCGAAACACTTGAAGAAATTTCTATTCAAGGAAAAGAAAGCTTTTTAAAGTCAGGAGGAAAAAATTTTGATGTCGTTCCTTGCTTAAATGATAATGATGATCACATAAATCTACTGGAAAAATTAATCAAAAGAGTTTTATAGATGAATGCATATTTAACTTTTAAAGCACTCCATTTAATAGCAGTAATTTCTTGGATGGCAGGGTTACTTTATCTGCCCAGAATTTTCGTGTATCACGCAGAAACAGTAGAAAATAGAAGTCAATCAGAAACTTTTAAACTCATGGAAAAAAGATTATATTTTTACATTATGAACCCAGCAATGATTTTGTCTTGGGTTTTTGGGATTCTCCTCATTCACTCTCAAGGCATTTTGAGTCTCGCTTTATTATGGATGAAAATCAAAATTGGATTAGTTATAGTCTTAACCGGTTATCATTTCTATTTACTTGCTATTTTAAGAGATTTCCAGATTGACAATAATTCTAAAAGTTCAAGATTTTTTAGGATAATCAATGAAGTGCCTACATTATTGCTCATTATCATCATTTTTGTTGTAGTTTTTAAACCATTATAACACTTGAAATTTTATCAAAAAGACTTATATTTAAATAGCTTACCTCAAATTCAACCAATCAAATGAACTTACAAGAATTAAAAAAACAAAGTCCAGCAGATTTAATATCTCAGGCAGAAAAACTTGGAATTGAAAACCCAAGCACATTAAGAAAACAAGAAATTCTTTTTGCCATATTAAAAAAATTAGCCGAAAAAAATGAACAAATTAGTGCCACAGGAGTGCTCGAGGTTCTACAAGATGGCTTTGGTTTTTTGAGAGCGATCGAGTCGAATTATTTGCCTGGTCCAGATGATATTTATGTTAGCCCAAGTCAGATTAGAAGATTTGGATTAAGAACAGGCGACACTGTAGAAGGAGAAGTGAGGGCTCCTAAAGATGCAGAAAGATATTTCGCATTGTTAAAAGTAAATAAAATTAATTTTGACGAACCGGAAAAAGGTAGAAATAAAATAGCTTTTGACAACCTTACCCCGCTATACCCAAACAAAAGAATTAAATTGGAAGTTGAAACCACAAAGATAGAAAAGAAACCAGATAATACAGCTAGACTGATTGACCTTGTTAGCCCAATTGGTAAAGGACAAAGGTCTCTAATAGTTTCTCCTCCTAGAGCTGGAAAAACTATTATTCTACAGAATATTGCTCAATCTATTACTGCTAATCATCCAGAAATATATTTAATGGTTCTATTAATAGATGAAAGACCAGAAGAGGTTACAGATATGCAAAGATCTGTAAAAGGTGAGGTCGTATCTTCTACTTTTGATGAACCTGCTTCTAGGCACGTTGCAGTGGCTGAAATGGTCATAGAAAAAGCTAAAAGACTCGTAGAGCATAAGAAAGATGTAGTTATTTTATTAGATTCTATTACTAGGCTGGGTAGAGCTTATAATGCTGTTGTGCCAAGCTCAGGCAAGGTTTTAACTGGCGGTGTAGATGCTAACGCTCTACAAAGACCAAAAAGATTTTTTGGTGCCGCAAGAAACGTAGAGCAAGGTGGGTCACTCACAATTATTTCAACAGCTTTAATAGATACAGGAAGTAGAATGGATGAGGTGATATTTGAAGAGTTTAAAGGCACCGGGAATTCAGAATTAATACTGGACAGAAAAGTCGCAGATAAAAGAATTTATCCAGCTTTAGATGTTACAAGATCAGGAACTAGAAGAGAAGAACTTCTATTTGCAAAAGATGATTTGTCAAAAATGAATGTTTTAAGGAGAATAATTAGCCCTATGGGCACGATGGACGGTATAGAATTTTTAATATCAAAAATTAAAGACACAAAAAATAATTCAGATTTTTTCAACTCTATGAATAAGTCAAACTAAACTTAGTTTGTAATTTTATTTGTTTTCTTATAAAATATTTAAATGTTAGACAAATTTAATAACGCATTTTATTTAATTATATATTTAGCTCATTTTATTATAGTGGGTAGCTACGCTTACCAACTAGTTTTTGACACCAAAAAATTTCTAAAAAACAGAGGTGTCGATAAAACTGCAACTTTAATAACGAGGTTTGCGGGTTCTTTTATGGTAGGAATAGTTTTAATGGCAATTTATATCGCATTTATCAGATCTGGAGGTTTAGATGCCACTTGGGCTTTCTTTAATTTAGTTTTTATAATTAATGTCTCCATTTTAATAATAAATTTTTATTCTTTAAGAATCGACAAGACAGGTTTAACTAAAAAAACAAAAGATGATGGAATATATGCGCCATTAATTTTAGTAATTATGAGCGCTATTCTTTGTTACGGATTGGCTGAAAAAATATACGTTTAATCTATTGTATTGTTTCTTTATCTGAAGAGTTTTCGTATGAATAAAACTTAATTATATCTAACAAAGTATTTGTCTTTTCATACAAACTTATAGTTTCAAGAAGTTTTTGTTTTTCTTCGTTTGAAATAGGCGCTATCATTGAAAGGGTATTTATTTTTTGCGCCTCATCCAGTTTTTCGAATTCTTTCCAATTGATCATAAGCCCGTTCTTCTCAAAAAACTTTTTTACCTTTTCCATAAAGTTTAATTTATCGTAAGTAACAGCCATTTTCTCATTATCGAGAACATCTTTGTAAAATTTTTTATAATCCACTTCAAATTCCCTGTATTTTTTCTTATTCGTAACTTCCTTTGTAATTTCGAACCTAGTAAGTCCAGTCAAGTTTATAAGAACTCTGCCATCAGATGTTTCTTGATAATCACTTATCTTACCAAGACAGCCAACCTTATATACCAAGCTATTTTCTTTTTTTGATTGAACCATGCCCATTAGTTTATTATTCCTAAAAGAGTCATTCACCAACTCAAGGTATCTTTCCTCAAAAATGTTTAATGGTAAATTTGTTTTAGGAAAATAAATCACCCCATTTAATGGAAAAATTGGTATTTGCTTAGGAAATTTTTTGTCCATATTTAATTATAAGATTAATAATTAAGTGATGTCAATTTGTAATAATCAACGTTGTATAAGCTTCAAAATTGCTCTGTTTCAGTAAGTCAGTTACTTTATTTAATAAGAAAATTTGTAGCAGATAAAAATAATCAAAGAGTATCTGTTTACGTAAACGATTAAATTAATTATACTATTTATTAATTGCGGGCATAGCTCAGTGGTAGAGCGTCTCGTTGCCAACGAGAAGGTCGAGGGTTCAAGTCCCTTTGCCCGCTCCAAATAAAATTGGTATGTTACTTACAAATATTAAAGATTAAACATGGAAGATTTGGCAGATAAAAAATGTATACCTTGCGAGGGTGGTATCCCTGCGTTTGATATTAAAGAAATACATAAATATTTAAAAAAAATAGATGGATGGGATGTATTAGAAGATAAAGGAAAAAACTATTACATTGAAAAAAACTTTAAATTTAATAACTATTTAGAAAGTGAAAAATTTGTTCTTAGTGTCGGCAAAATTGCAGAGATAGAGGGCCATCATCCTGATATTACTTTTGGCTGGGGCTATGCTAAAATTAAAATTTCTACACACGCTATTAACGGTTTGGCTGAGAGTGACTTCGTGCTAGCAGCTAAAATTGATAAAATTTAACTAATGGTTAAAATGTCTTATCCCTGTAAATAGCATTTTGATTTTAGCTTTATTTGCGGTATCTATTACTTCTTTATCTCTTATTGATCCCCCTGGTTGGACAATAGTTTTCACTCCAGCATTTATTAAAGTTTTGATTCCATCTGCAAAAGGAAAAAAAGCATCTGATGCAGCTATAGAATTGAGAAGAAGCTTAGGCTGAAATTTTCTAGCTTTTTGAGTAGCTATTTTACAACTGTCTAATCTATTTTGCTGTCCAGCACCAATACCAATTGTTGAACTATCCTTTACAATTACTATTGCGTTAGATTTTACATATTTACATATTCTAAAAGCAAATTCTATGTCTTTTAGTTCCTTTCTAGACGGTTTATTTTTTGTTACACACTTCAATTTTTTTCTATGAAAAACTAAATTATCTTTTTGTTGTAAAAGAAAAGCGCTATCAAAAAATTTACTTGTTGTTTTAGACTCATACTCAAATTTTGAAATATCAATCACTCTCATATTCTTCTTTTTTTTAAATATCCTTAAAGCTTTTTTTTCGAAACCTTTTGCTAAAATTACTTCAAAAAAAGTTTTATTTATTTCCTTAGCAATTTTGTTATTTATCCTATAATTACAGGCTACTATTCCTCCAAATGCACTTATGGGATCACTTGCTTGAGCTTTTAAAAAAGATTTAAACGCAGACTTATTGGAGGATACTCCACATGGATTAGCGTGTTTAATAATTACTGTAGACGGAGAACTTGAATTAGAAAATAATATATCTAGTCCAGCAAATACATCATTGTAATTGTTATAACTTAATTCTTTACCACTTAATTGTTTCAAATTTATATCATCATTTTTAATGCTGTTGATATAGATTGAACTTTTTTGGTGAGGGTTTTCGCCGTACCTTAATTCATTAATTTTTTTCCCAAAAAAAGTTTTTCTTTCTGGAAATTCTAGACCGATATCTCTGTTAAACCACTCTGAAACAATAGCATCATAATAGGCTGTTAAGCTAAAAGCTTTGCTAGCCATTTTCTTTCTAAAATTGTAAGTTGTTTTTCCATTAAATTTATTTAATTCTTTTATTAATATTGAATAATCTTGTTTATCAGTAATAATTGTTACATCTTCAGCGTTCTTAGCAGCCGCCCTAACCATACTAGGACCCCCTATATCAATATTCTCAATAATCTTTCTTTTGTTCGATGTTTTTTTTATTACAGTTTCAAATGGATAGAAATTAACGATTACCAAATCAATTGGTTCAATTTTTTTTTCTTGCATTTGCTTCCTGTGTATTTTTTTATTCCTTTTAAATAGAATTCCAGAATGAATTTTTGGGTGTAAAGTTTTTACTCTTCCATCTAGCATCTCTTCAAATCCAGTATATTCTGAAACTTCTTTGCATTGAAAACCTAGCTTTTTTATTTTTTTATATGTCCCTCCAGAGCTAATAATTTTTACTTTATTTTTTTTTAAAACCTTTAAAATATCACTGAGGTTTTCTTTATCATAGACTGATATTAGAGCGTTTTTAATTTTACCCATCTTATATTTTTTTCATTATTTCCCAATTAATGGTTTTTTCATCATCATTCATTATTCCTGAAATTAATATACAATAATTATCTAGCACTTTCTGACCTCCAAAAAAAATACTTTTTTCAATTTTTAAGCTTTTTTCATTTGTAGAAAACATCAAAGCTTTGTTTTTATTTATTTGAATAAGCAAGGTATTACCACCAATAGTCTGAACAGCTGTAATACCTGGATAAAGATGAAAACGTATATCATACTTAATTTTTGTATCTAATTTTTTTCGTATTAGTTTATCTTGTCCAACAATTTTGTTATTGATTTTATCAATACTAAGAGATCTATTATGAATGCAGCCAAAATTTTTGAGGTATGCGTTATGGCCAGCCTCTACTTGGACTTTATTTGAGTCGTTTTTATGTTCTAAGTTTAAAATCTTAAAGTCTCTTTTAATTAAAAACCCATAGGCCTTGTTCATCATTTTACTTGTCTCAAATCCCACAATGGAAGTATCATTTAAACATAATGCTGATTGCGAAGATGTAAACCGACTTAAAAATCTTGCCTTATTTGATATATTTATTCCAAATCCAGAATTTGTAATTATTTTTTGATCATCAAAAAAATATTCAAAAGATAAAGGACCAGATTGGTAACAAGATGAATAATTTTTCATTGGAGGATCACCTGCTTCAAAATAAATAACATCTTTCTTATTTTTAATAATATGAATGTTTCCTGAATTAATTTTTGGTTTTTTAATTTTAATTTTGAAATGATTTATAAAATCATAAAAATTAGTTAAATCGTTCTCAACAGAACCATTAAATAAAGGCAATGAATTAGTTGGGGTAGTAATCTGTTTCAAACATTCTAAATTTTTTTCAAGCATTTTTTCCAAAGTTTCCGGAACATATTTTTGAGCATCTTTTATAACTTCTTTTATTAGTAAAAAATATTTTGTATAATTTAGTAAATCGTTTGGACTTCTTGTTAAGGGAAAACCTTTTTCATCAAAAAATGTTGCGATTATTTTTTCTAGCTCATTTAGACTATACTCATAATTTTCCTCGTACTCTTTAAAAACCAATCCTGATAAAATTAATGTAGCTATTACCTCAATTTTTTTTTGGTGATCTATCTCGTATTTAAAATTTTTTCTTAAATGATTTGTTTGAATGATAATTGACTCAATAAAATTTCTTTTAAAAGCAAAATTTGAATTTTTCAAAATTATATCTGCATTTAAAATCCAACTCATTATTCTTTTACTTATAATACTTGTCTCCCACACCATTGATTTGTATTTAAGATTATTTTGGTTCCACAAAGATATAATTTTTCTGAGAGTAGAAGCATCATCTTTTCGGTCAATTGAACTTAACCACAGAAAATTGTGAAGATTCCTACTTTCTTTTTTTGAATAACTTTTACTCCAGAAACTATTAGGATCGAGATCATTAATTTGAAAAGCAAACTTTCTATAATTAGAAAAAAAAGACATTAAAAACGGATTAGGAAAAAAAAAGAATTGATTTGGAACTTTAGAAATTAAAGATTTTTTGTAGAGTCCTGTTGTAAAATAAATTCTTTTAAAAAATTTTATTAAATTTATTTTAACTGCCAGAATATAATAATAAGCAGTTTTAAAACTGATCATTTTTAATTCGATCTTAATAAGCTAATGTTTTTTTTTAAATCCCCATTATTCTGTTTGAAAATAGTTGAACCAGAAACTAAAACATTTGCGCCAGCATTAATTGCAGCTTTACAATTTTCAAAGTTGATTCCACCATCAATTTCGAGTTCTATGTTCAAATTTTTTTCAGTAATTATCTCTTTAAGTTTTTTTAGTTTTGTTAATACATCTGGTATAAATTTTTGACCTGCAAATCCTGGTTCTACACTCATTATCAATATTAAATCTATTCTTTCTAAATACTTTTCAATAAGATTAATTTTTGATTTTGGTTTTAGAGATATTCCAACTTTTTTATTAAATTTTTTTATTAAATTAATTGTTTCTTCTATATTTGGGGTTGCCTCGGGATGAAACGTAATTATATCTGCACCTGCATCTGCAAAGTCCTTAATGTACTTATCTACTGGTTCAATCATTAAATGAACATCAAAAGTTTTTTTAGTTACAGGTCTAAGTTTTTTTATAATTTCTGGTCCAATAGTAATATTAGGAACAAAGTGTCCGTCCATTACATCTACGTGTATATAATCAGCCCCTGCTTTGTCTAATGAGATTATTTCCTCACCTAGTTTACTAAAATCAGCTGATAAAATTGAAGGCGAAATCTTTATATTAGATGACATATGTTTTATTTATATTTTATATAATAATCTTGTCAAAAAAATTATTTGTCCGGGCTAAATAATCTGTATAGTTCTCTTGAGAATTCGTGGTCTATTGGAAAAGATAACATTCCCATAGACCCATAACCTAATAACCATGGCATTAAATAAAATCTTATTAAATAGAAATAAAATGCAACATATAATGGAACAATCGGTCTTGCTAAAAATTCAGGCGTAACTTTATCAAAAATTTTCAGTACTGGATTTGTGAATTTGACAAAAATTTTCATGAAAAAAAAGTTCGAGTCCTCTCTTTGGAAGATATTCATAGCTGCTCTTCCAATTAGAGTGTACATCACTATTCCTAAAATATAATCTAAAACGTAAACCCAAATTGGCATGACCTACATTATCATTATTGAAACAAAAAAAAAGGGGCGAATAAATCGCCCCTTTAAATCATTTAATATTTTACCTTAGTGCGCTCTACCAAGAATAGATTTTCCGCTAGGAACCCTAACTTCATCAACCATTCTTTGTGTTGCAGCATCAGGAGCTTTGGTCATTAAACTTACAACAACCATAACCACTAAACATACTGGAGCACCAATTAGACCAAATCTTAAGTGGTCAATACCTAACCATGCAGGGTTTCCTAAAAACTTAGGATATACATAAATTAGATAAGCTGTTCCAGCCGCAAGTCCAGATAGCATTCCTGCTATTGCACCTTCTCTAGTAGCTCTCTTCCACCATACTCCAAGTACAAGTGGGAAGAATAAGCCTGACATCGCAAAGTCAAACGCCCATGCAACTGCTCCAAGGATACTAGTGATACGCATTGATGCAATGTATGCACCAGCGGCACCAATTACGACTAATAGTACTCGTGCAACTATTAATCTTTTTCTAACATCCGCTTTTGGATCGATCATGTTGTAGTAAACGTCATGTGATAATGCGTTTGCTATCGCAAGAATTAATCCATCTGCAGTTGACATCGCAGCAGCCATACCACCGGCAGCCACAAGTCCAGAGATTACATATGGTAATCCAGCAACTTCAGGAGTTGCAAGAACTACTACACCTGTTCTCATGAACCACTCGTTTAACTGTAGTATGCCGTCACCGTTAAAGTCAGCAATGAACACTTGCTTCTGAGAAGACCATTGTTTGACCCACTCTATACTTTGAACATCAGCAATAGATTTTCCAATAATACCTGTAGGTAAGTTTGGATCCATTAATGAAATTTTAGACAAAGTTGCAAGCATCGGAGCTGAAGAGTAAAGCAAGAAAATGAAGAATAGCGACCAAGCTACTGATTTTCTAGCTGATTTTACAGAAGGAGTTGTGAAGTATCTCATTAAGATATGAGGTAACGACGCAGTTCCAACCATCATACAGATAGCTAGCGATATGTATTTCCATACTGCCATTCCACCTGCACCTACTCCAGCATGTGCTACCGCGATAGATTTTAATCCACCTGGAACACCAGCTGCTTTCATGTCAGCGGCACTATTTTTTGCTAATCCGAATTGACCTTCAAGTTCAGTTATTCTTGCTACCTCATCACCTAGCATTAAGTGTGGGAATACACCTGCACCGATTTTGTTACTAATCCAGAACACTGGAATTAGGTAAGCAATAATCAATACGATATATTGTGCAACCTGTGTCCATGTTACAGCTCTCATTCCACCTAACATTGAACATAGTAAGATACTAACTAAACCTACCCATACACCTGCTTCAAACGGAATACCTAATGCTCTAGCAGCAATAGTTCCTGTAGCATTTATCTGAGCTGTCACGTAAGTGAAAGAAGCTAATACAAGAACTAACACTGCGCAGAAACGTACTCCGTTTCCACCGTATCTTGTTCCTATAAAATCTGGCACTGTGTAACATCCAAATTTTCTTAAGTATGGTGCCAATAAAGTTGATACAAGCACATAACCGCCTGTCCAACCTACTAGGAAGGCCATATAACTATAACCACCGAAGTAAACACCACCTGCTAATGCTACGAACGAAGCACCTGACATCCAGTCAGCCGCTGTCGCCATTCCATTAAACACTGTTGGGACTTGTCTTCCTGCAAGATAGTATGCGTCTACCTGTACCGTTCTAGATAAATAACCAATTAAGGCATATATCGCCACGGTAAATGCAACAAACAAAATACCAATTGTTTTTGCTGTTACACCGGCTTGTTCTGCAATAGCCATCATCAAAATGAAAACTATAAAGCCTCCGGTATACAAACCATAAATCTTAGGAAGGTTTTGTATAAATCCACCTTTAAACATTAATCCTCCTTCTCTCCGAAACCAAATTCTTCGTCAATCTTTTCTTGTTTGTTTGCAAACCAGAAAATAATGATAACAAACGCAAGAAGTGATCCTTGTGCTGTCATGTAATAAGCTAACGGATATCCTAGAAAGCTCATTGAATTGATTTCATATCCAAAAAGGAAAATTACCATTGAGAAGAAAGCCCAAAGACACAACGTCATTATCATGTGACCCTTGGTTTTCTGCCAATGTTTTTCTTTATTTGACATATTTCCCCCTATATTTACGTTAACGTAACTTATTGGTTGTGATCCTACCTATTTTGAGAGTAATTAAAAGTTAAAAAACCTATTTTGAAGTGCTATAAATCCCTAAAAATAAGGAAAAAAAAAGAGACAAAAGAGCATACAACTTGAAATTGAATCTTAAAGCCATATCTGAGGTATTATCAGCAGTAAGGGATTATCTTTTCCCGTACGAAAAAATTAGTAAAAGATTTCTAAAAATTAACAGCGAGAATGATTTGTTAACTTTTATTAAAGAAAAATCAGCATTCGTAACACAGTCAACTCTATATGGTTATTTAAAAACTAGGATGGGATTAAAACAATATATGATGTTCACCGATGATGTGTTTGTACAATCGGTCAATAAATCTAAATGGAATATTTTTTCTGAGGCTGTTGCAGATTTAACTTTTTTTTCCATCTCTTTTTTCAAAAAAAAATATAATATTGAAAGTTTAGATCCGACTCAAATATACGAAAATATATTGAATAATGAGATACAAAATGGTCTACCAAAAGATATTTGTGAAAAATATAAAATTAAATTTAAAGAAAAACTAAAAAATTTTAATATTGAAGAGTATTCTAACAATAGTCCGTTCCTAAATAGCTGTAACGCTTTATTTCATTGGGCGCCTATTGCTGATGAACTTAAAGAACTCGATAAAGAAATAGTAATCAATTCTATAAAAAATAAATGGATGTTAGTAGTCGCAGATCTAGAAAAAATTACCGTAAACTTAAAATAATTAATCTTTATTTTGCCTATTTTCTACTAATGACTCAACAACAGACGGGTCGGCTAATGTAGTGGTATCACCAAGTTCACTATGTTCGTTAGCTGCAATCTTTCTTAAAATTCTTCTCATTATCTTTCCTGATCTTGTTTTTGGTAAACCTGGTGCAAATTGAATTAAGTCTGGAGTTGCTATTGGTCCAATTTGTTTCCTAACCCAAAGTTTCAACTCTCTTTCTAAGTCACCATCAGGCTGTTCCCCAGCATTTAAAGTAACATAGCAATAAAGTCCATTTCCTTTAATATCATGAGGATATCCAACTACTGCAGCTTCCGCTACTTTTGGGTGAGCTACAAAAGCACTCTCTATTTCGGCAGTTCCTAAGTTGTGTCCAGAAACAATTATAACATCGTCGACTCTTCCAGTTATCCAATAATAACCATCTTTATCCCTTCTACAGCCATCTCCTGTGAAATATTTTCCATCAAATTGAGAAAAGTATGTATCTATAAATCTTTTATGATCACCATAAACTGTTCGCATTTGCCCCGGCCAAGATGCAGACATACACAATCTTCCTTTGCAAGCACCTTTGAGAGTTTTACCAGCTTCATCCACTATTACAGGTTTAATGCCATAAAAAGGTTTTGTAGCAGAACCTGGTTTTAAATCTATTGCACCAGGCTGTGGAGCAATTAAAATTCCTCCAGTTTCAGTCTGCCACCAAGTATCAACTATTGGACAACGTCCATCACCAACAGTTTTATAATACCACATCCAGGCTTCTGGATTGATAGGTTCTCCAACGGTACCAAGTAATTTTAGGGATTTTCTGCTTGTTTTTTTTACAGGCTGATCGCCCTCTCTCATTAAAGCTCTGATAGCTGTGGGGGCAGTATAAAAAATATTAACTTTATATTTGTCTACAATCTGCCACCATCTAGAACTATCCGGGTAATTCGGAACTCCTTCAAACATAATTGTAGTAGCACCATTAGACAGTGGGCCGTAGATGATATAGCTGTGCCCTGTTACCCAACCAATATCTGCGGTACACCAATAAATATCTTTTGGTTTATAATCAAATATATATTGATGTGTCATTGATGCATAAACAAGGTATCCCCCAGATGTATGTAGAACACCTTTAGGTTTTCCTGTTGATCCTGATGTGTAAAGAATAAACAAAGGATCTTCCGCACTCATTTCTTCCGGATCACATTTAGCAGATACTTTTGAAATTAATTCTTCATAAGAAACATCTCTGTCATCATCCCAACTTACCTGATTTCCAGTTCTCTTTACTACTATGCATTTTTTTACGTTAGGACACTGAGACAAAGCCTCATCTGCTATTTTTTTTAGAGGTATAATTTTTCCTCCGCGCACACCTTCATCAGCTGTAATTAAATAATCAGACTCGCAATCATTAATTCTTGTGGCAATAGAGTCTGGTGAAAAACCTCCGAAAATAATAGAATGAATAGCACCAATTCTTGCACAAGCAAGCATTGTATATGCTAGCTCTGGTATCATTGTTAAATAAATAGTTACTCTGTCACCTTTCTGTATTCCTACACTTTTTAGGGCGTTAGCGGCTTTACTTACGTTTTTATGTAATTCTTTGTATGTTATCTTTTTTGTATCTGCAGGATCATCACCTACCCATATAATTGCAGTTTTTTTTCCATTCTTTTTTAAATGCCTATCAATACAATTTGCTGAAACATTTAAAGTACCGTCGTAAAACCATTTTATTTTTACTTCATCTTTACTATATTTTACATCCTTGATTTTGGTATATGGTTTGATCCAAGTAATTCTCTTTCCTTCTTTTTTCCAAAATTTATCATTTTCTTTAACAGATAAATTATATTTTTTTTTATATTTAGAGCTATTTATTAAAGCTTGATTTGACCAAGCGTCAGAAACTTTTATAACTGAATTTCCTTCTTCATCCTTAACAATAATATTTTTTTTTGAACTTCTACCTTTTGTCCTTGTAGACTTAGTTTTTCTTGTTTTTCTTCTAGGTCTTTTCACTTTCCTAGATTTTTTTTTAGATCTAGTTTTTTTTTGTTTATTCTTTTTTTTCGATCTTTTAGCCACGACAAACCCTCTTTATTTTTTTTCTAGATTTTACCCATCTTACAAATTATTTTCCAGCTTTTAAAGTCGATAGGCATAACTGATAATCTGCTCTGCTTTATAAGCGGTAAATGGGAAATTTGCTTAGTTTTTTTTATATTTTCAAGAGTTACCGGTGTTTTTAACTTTTTTTCAAACCTAACCTGAACAGCAACAAATCTTTTTTTTTTATCAGTTTGATCAATAAATGCGTTTTTAATAACTGACACTATCCCTACAATTTCCTTACCCTCATTCGAATGGTAAAAAAAACACTCATCCCCAATTTTCATTTTTCTTAAATTATTAGCTGCTTGATAATTTCTTACCCCATCCCACGTTGCACCCTTTGCACCAGCCTTTTTTTGTTGATCAATAGACCAAACATATGGCTCAGATTTAATTAACCAGTAATTTTTCAAAGTTTTAAACCTGGCCCTTTCATATAAGGAGCAGATTTATCTAGCGGCCATCTTGATTTTGGTTCTACGTTAAGATCATTTAATAACTTTCTTTTAAATCTTTGTATTCCTGCCCAAGCAATCATTGCAGCATTATCTCCACAAAATTTAAGATCAGAAAAAATTGGTTTAAAATTATTTTTTTTTGAGAGTTCTTCTAAGCTTTTTCGAATGCTCTGGTTAGCAGCAACGCCACCTGCCACAACAAAAACATTATTTTTTTTATTAGAAAATTTTTTGAACTCACTAAAAGCAACTTTAGTTTTTTTATTTAAGATTTTAATTATGGTTTCTTGAAATGATGCTGCTAAATTTAACCTAAGTTTTTTATTTTCCTTGATTTTCTTCGACTGAATCAAAACGGCTGTTTTTAATCCTGCAAATGATAAGTTGCATCCAGCTTTATTAATTATAGGCTCTGGTAATTTATAAAAATTTTTATCCCCTTGCTTCGCAAATTTTTCAACCGCAGGCCCACCCGGGTATCCAAGATTTAACATTTTTGCAGTTTTATCAAAAGCTTCACCCAATGCATCATCTATTGTAGTTCCTAATTGCTTATAATCGTCTACATCTTTAACAATTAAAAATTGAGTATGACCTCCAGAAATTAACAAAAGTAAATAGGGAAACTTAATTTTATTACTTAAAGCTGGACTTAACGCGTGTCCTTCAAGATGGTTAACAGCAACAAATGGTTTTTTGCTGAAACCCGCTAAAGCTTTACCAACATTTAACCCAACCGTTAAACAAACAATTAGACCTGGTCCTGCCGTTGCGGCCACACCATCAATTTTTTCAAGTTTTATTCTAGCGTCTTTAAGAGCTCTTGAAATTATAAAGTCAATATTCTCAATATGAGATCTTGCCGCTAACTCCGGTACTACTCCTCCAAATTTTTTATGCTCTTTAACCTGACTAGAGACAATTGAAGACAAGACCTTCGCACTGCCATCCAAATTTTCTTGAACTATTGAGGCCGCTGTTTCGTCACAGCTAGTTTCTATACCTAAAAAAATTAGTTTTTTTCTCATAAGATTAGATATTATAAAATAAACTTTAAAATACTTAAATGAATAAAAAAATTATAATTGGTGCGCGCGGTAGTAAACTTTCACTTTCTTACGCAGAAATAGTAAAAAACTTATTTTTATCAGCATCATATCAAAAAATAGAAATAGAAATTAAAACTATTAAAACATCAGGAGATATATTTCATGATAAAAAAATTTCAGATATTGGTGGCAAAAATATTTTTTGTAAAGAAATTGAAAGGCAATTATCCGAAAAAAAAATTGATATTGCTGTTCATTCATTAAAGGACATGGATTCTTTTGAAGAAAATGAGTTAATGATAGGTGCTTACATTAAAAGAAATGATCCAAGAGATGTAATAGTTCTTCAAAAAGATAAATCGCTCGATAATGAGAAGCTTATTATTGGGTCAAGTTCAAAGAGAAGAGAGCTTCAATTCAAAACACATTTTAAAAATTTAAGATTTAAAAACATTAGAGGAAATATCGATAGCAGAATCTCTAAAGTAAAAAATGGTGAATATGATGGTGTAATACTTGCTTTAGCTGGTATCCAAAAGCTTAATCTGGAAGACAAAATTAAAGAAATATTTTCAGAAAAAAAAATTATTCCATCAGCTGGACAAGGAATTATAGCTGTTCAATGTAGAAAAAATGATCTTGAAAACAAAAAAATTTTAGAAAAAATCAATGATAAAAATACAAAAATTTGTGCCTTAACAGAAAGAAGTTTATTACAAACTATAGGAGGAGATTGCCATACAGCTGTGGGTGCTTACGCAAAAATAGATAGAGATAATATTACCATTATCTCACAGCTGTTTTCAGATGATGGTCTTAAATCATTTTCAATTCAAAAAACAGGAGATAAAAAATTTCCTGAACAACTAGGAATTTCTGCTGGACAAGATCTATTAAAACAATCTGAGGGCAAATATAAAAAAAAAAGATGAATATAATTTTAACAAGGCCATTGAATGATACTGAAAATTTGATGCAAGAACTTTTCAATTTAGGTCATAAAATTATACATATCCCGACCTTGAAAATTAAAAGTGCAAATTTAGAAAAAATAGATATAGAAAATTTTAATGCTTTAGTTTTTACAAGCTCAAATGCCGTAAAAAATTTGAGTATTAAGGGAGAAAAGAAAAACATAAAATGTTTTTGTGTTGGTTCTGTTACTGAAAAAATTGCTAGATTAAATGGATTTACAAAAACAATATCTGCAAGTGGAAACGTAAATGCGCTTAAGAACCTAATTCTAAATACAAAAGAGCTTAAGAAAAATGATAAATTAGCCTACATTTGTGGAGACCAAATAACGCTTGAATTGGATAAAGAACTTGGAAGAGAGGGATTTAGAGTAAAGAAATTTATCAATTATTTTTCAGAGAAAATAACCTCTTTAAATGATGCAAATATTGATTTAATTAAAAAATATCCACCCAACGTAATATTCGTTTATTCCTTAAGAAGCGCAGAGAGTTTTAACAGTATAGTTGCTAATTATTCTTTAGCTCCAATGATGACACAATCAATTGTTATGTGTATAAGTAAAAAAATTGTAGATTATTTGAATAAGGCTGGGTGGAAAAAAAACAAAATTTTTAATCCTGGAAATGAAATTGTAGAACTTGAAAGAATAACATGAACGTATTGGAAAATTTTAAAAATCTATTTATTGAAATTTGGCAGCAAGGTATAGCTGGAATTAATTTTACACAAATTGGAATTGGTATTGTCATTTTTTTATTATTTTTATTATTAAGGGGTTTAATTTCAAATTTCATCTTGAGAAGATTACAAAATTACGTTGCTAAAACTTCAAACAAGTTTGACGACGCTTTAGTAAAGTCTTCAACAGGTCCAATAAAATTTATTCCCATTGTTTTAGGTATATTTGTTGCAAGTTCGTATATGGAATTTGATGGTAAAATGTTGGTTTTCGTTGATAACATTAACCGATCATTAATAACAATTTTAATATTTTGGTTAATACATCAAATTGTTGAACCACTTACTTATCTTATAAGAAGGGTAGAGGAACTTTTATCAAAAGATTTATTAAACTGGGTTGTAAAAGCTAATAAAATTTTGATTATTTTTTTTGGTTTTGCAGCAACATTAGATATTTGGGGAAT
>CACMTV010000002.1 GCA_902616675.1 uncultured Pelagibacteraceae bacterium
TGCAACAATGTCAAGATTGATTGGTGGTAAAACTGATGTGGTTATGATGTTAAATGGAGCTATCGCAGGATTAGTAGGTATTACTGCTGAACCGTTGACACCAAGTCCATTAGCAGCAATTTTCATCGGAGCAATAGCAGGAATATTAATGTATTTCTCAACAAAACTATTGTTCAAATTAAAAATTGATGATGTTGTTGGAGCCATACCTGCTCACTTAGTAGCTGGTGTATGGGGTACATTAGCAGTGCCATTAACAAATGGAGATGTTTCTTTTGGAGCTCAATTCTTAGGAACAATTTCAGTTGTTGTATTCGTATTTGTAGTCTCACTAATTGTTTTCCAAGCTATTAAAAGCACAATTGGTTTAAGAATTAGTAAAGAAGCTGAAAGGCTAGGAACTGATAAAGCAGAAGTTGGTGTAATAGCTTACGGTATAAGAGACTAATAACGTTTCTAACTTATCTCCTCCCTCGTTAGTTGGAGAAAACTTAAGGCCCAGCCCCCGCTGGGCCTTTTTTTTATGCAAATTTGACATATGTGTTATGCCATAGTCACTATTTTACAACTTACTTAAAAATGAAATACGCATGTCAACGAGGGGGAATAATGAAAAAAAGTTTAATTTTAACTTTAATATTTTTATCAATTTTTACAACATCAAGCTTTGCAGAAACTACAATGTCTGAAGAAGGTCAATATATTTTCAATTCATTGGCGTTTTACATTGGCGGCGTTTTGGTCGCTTTCATGGCAGCTGGATTTTGTATGTTAGAAAGTGGACTTGTTACAACAAAAAGTGTTTCTACAATAGCAGCCAAAAATATAGGTAAATTTGCAATTTGCTCAATAGTATTTTTCTTAGTGGGTTATAATTTAGCATATGGAATTCCTGAGGGCGGTTATATCGGTTCATTCTCAATATGGAGTGATGGTACTGAAATGGGAACTGGTTATTCTGGACATTCCGATTGGTTTTTTCAAACCATGTTTGTTTGTGCAACAGCGTCAATCGTTTCCGGTGCAGTAGCAGAACGAATTAAAATTTGGCCGTTCTTCATATTTGCAGCTTTTATGGCAGGATTAATTTATCCAATTTCAATGGGTTGGCAGTGGGGTGGCGGCTGGTTAAGTACAGCTGGCTTTTCAGATTTTGCTGGATCCACACTTGTGCATGCGTGTGGTGGCGCTGCTGCATTAGCTGGAGTAATTGTATTAGGGGCCAGAGAGGGAAGATTTGGTCCGAGAGGAGAAAAAAGATCTATGGAACCTTTTGCAGCTTCTAGTATTCCACTTGTAACTTTGGGAACATTCTTATTATGGTTTGGATGGTTTGGGTTTAATGGATTTAGTCAATTAGCTATGGGAACTTTTGATGATGTTAATGCAATTAGTAAAATTGCAGTTAATACTCACTTAGCTGGAGCGGCAGGGACAGTAGCTGGTGCAGCCTTAACTCGTTTATTAAACGGCAAAACTGATATTGTTATGATGTTAAACGGTGCTCTTGCAGGATTAGTAGCTATAACAGCTGAGCCACTAACACCTGGTCCAATACTTGCTATGTGCATTGGAGCAATGGGTGCGGTTATAATGTATTTTGGAACTAAATTTTTAGAAAGTAAAGCCTTAGACGATGTTGTTGGAGCTATTCCAGTACATATGTTTGCAGGTATTTTTGGAACTTTAGTTGTACCATTGAGTAACAACGATACAAATTTTTCAACACAGTTCATCGGTGTAATTTCAGTGTGTGTTTTTAGTTTTGTATTATCCTATGCAGTTTTTAGAATTCTTAAAGAAACAGTTGGTTTAAGAATCAGTAAATCTGCTGAAAGATTAGGAACAGATAAAGCTGAAGTCGGCGTGTCAGCTTATTCGATAAGAGATTAATTTTCTAATAGATTGTAAATTAAATAAGGCTCGAGAAATCGGGCCTTATTTACAATTTACTGTCTTCCCATAACTTTTTAAAATCTATTGTTGGAGATAATCCAAATATAGAATTCACGTTAGTGCAATGTAGCGCTAGAGAAGGAATAGGAGAAAAACATCTTTCTTTGTCATAAATATTATGCAGTATTGTTTCATAGGGCTCATGTTCAATTTCACCCATTTTTATTAGTTCATTATAATATTTATTTATCATTTTGTTACTTGTTAAAAATGTTAACAATGACTCTCTTACAGACCTCCAGTGATATTTTTGACCTATAAGTAAATTGGCAGACTGATTTTTTTGATATAAATATGGATAATCAACTGGAACTATAAAAATTTCATCTTCAAGAATAGTTGAAAATTTTTCATAGACCGATAACATCTCAGAAATACAATCATCACTATGAATGTAATCATCCTCAACAAAATAAACCAAATCATCAGAATTTTTTGATATTTCAAAAGATTTAATAATACTTGCCATTGTCGATTTCATATTATTTTCAATTTGAGGATTATCTTTTTTTATAACTTTTATTCTTTCTAAATAATCACTCAAATTTAATTCAATAAAATTAAATTTTAATTTTGATTTTTCTAAGATTTCTCGCATTGTTTCTTTGTCTTCTTTTGAAGATCCGGCGTCTATAATTGTAATCTTGAAATCAATATTATTTATATTCTGTTTAGATTTTTTTAAACTTTTAAGCAGTGAATTAATTGTTCTAAAAGTATATTCTGATTTTTTGTGCTCAAATATTCTCTTTTTATTCTGGGAAACTAAATTAACTCCTGTACATGTTTTTAAGATAATATCTAGACTACGTATTTTTCGTTTAATTTTTATTTCCCCTAAGGGTAAAGTTATCGATTTTTTACCGACTATTGATGCATTTTCTTTATTTAATGAGGTAATAAATGACATATCTGCTTGGTCAATAAGCTCATAACCCAACAATCTACATATTTTGATAAAGAGTTTTCTTAGAACACCTTTTTTATAAGTTTTTTCTATTTGTCTCATTGCAATCTAATCCTAATCTAATATCTTACTATCATGAATATAAAGTCATCTAAAGAGCTTGTTGATGAAGCAAACAAGGAAATAAAAGTTTTAAGCGCCGATGAAGTAAAGTCCTCATATGAAAAAGGGGATATAACATTGATAGATATAAGAGATATCAGAGAATTATGGAAAGAAGGTACTATTAAAAATTCAATTCATATTCCTCGTGGAATGTTAGAGTTTTGGTTAGATCCACAAAGTTCTTATTTCCAAGAAAAAAAAATTGGAGAGATGAAAAATATCGTTTTGTTCTGTGCTTTGGGATTTAGATCAGCACTCGCTACTAAAGCTCTAAAAGAAATGGGATTTAAAAACGTTGCTAATGCATCTGGTGGATTTGATGCATTAAAAAATGTAGGACTAGAGGTAATAAAAAAAGAAAAAAAATAATTATTTTACTGCCTCTGCAACCGCATACTGAAGCCTGTCTTGACCCCAAAACAACTTATCTTTGACTACAAAAGTTGGTGCTCCGAATATTCCTTTTTTAAAGGCATCATTAGTTCTAGATCTAAGCTGATCTTTAATATTTTGACTTTGGACTCTTAGCAAAAAAGTCTTTGGGTTAATATCAATATTTTTTAAAACTTTCTCGATTACACTATCATCATTCATATTTATACCATCCACCCAAATAGCTTTAAACATTTTATCAATATATAAATCTTTTACACCGTCCTCAGCTGCTACAAATACTCCCCTCATTAAATTTAAAGTTTTAATTGGGAAATATGAATTAAATTTAAAGTTAATCTTATTTTTTTCAGAGACCATTTTACAATCTCGTATCATAAATTTAGCTTTCGAAGGTATAAAAGCAGGAGCTTTTATTTCATGAAGGTTGTGCAACCCTCCTAAAAGAATAGGCTGATAATTTATTTTAAACATATAATCTTTTTCAATCTTTTTTATTTTGTTATGCGCAATGAAAGCATAAGGACTAATGAAATCAAAATAAAAATCAAAAGACTTATTCATTTAAAGAAATTTTTTTTGCAAAGAAAATTCTTATTAACCAATACACAAAAATTCCAAGTGGGCCGGTAAAATAAGTAATTATTAAAGAAATCGCAGTCAAAAATTTTGGAATTAAATGTCTTGTAGAGTCTCGTGCAATCCATGCTCCAGTAAATAAACTTATTGAAAGAAAATGTAACCAAAAAATTAAAAGGAAATTTTCATTTGAGAAAACTGCATAAAGATTTTCAATTCCTAAATAAAGTCCAAATCCATCCAGAAAATTACCATCTTGATAAATTTTATACACTATAAATACATAGGCGCTACCAAGTAAAAGCGGAATTAAAATGGAGTGAACTAAAAAACGCGATAAATTGCCATTGGGTGAAAATAATATTAGCAACCAAAAAGGAATTACACCCCAGTTTGAAGCTAGAAATATATTTTCTAAAGTAAGGTATTCTTGAAAGTTATTTATCATTTAAAATAATATAGTATATTAACATGATGAATCCCACATCTAATAAAAAAGATTTTGATGATCTAAGCACTACTTTAAAGGACCTAGCTTATTCTTATATTGAAAAATATAGTCCATCTAAACAGCAACTTAAAGTCTTCTTAATGAAAAAAGTTTTAATTAAATTTAAAACTTCAAAATCAAAAAAAGAAATTTCAGAATTGATTGACCAAGTTCTTATAAATCTGGAACAAAATAAATTTTTAAATGACGAATTATATTCAGACTCAAAATCTAGATCCTTATTAAGAAGAGGTTATTCTCTTAATAAAATCAATCAGTCACTTAGAATGAAAGGAATAGATCAAAAATTTATTAAACAGAGCATAGAAAAAATTAAAAATAAAGAGATAGAGCCTGATTTTGTGTCAGCACTTAAACTTTGTAAAAGAAGACGTATAGGTGCTATAAGACCCAATGCTAATAGAGAACTCTTTTATAAAAAGGATATGGGAGTTCTTGCTAGAGCAGGATTTGACTATGACTTATCAAAAAGAGTTTTGAATTTAGAACTAGAGGAGTTTCAAAAATTAATCAAAATTATCTGATTTTTTTTCTTCTTCAACTAACTGATCTATTTTTCTTTTTAAAGCATTTCTTACTAAAACAAAAATTACTAAGCCAAATATTGCGACGGATACAATTATAATTAAAATTGTTTTAATCATTTAAATTTTTTGATCTAAGAATTAGTAAGCTTGGGTTCTTATAATCTTCTTTTCCGTATAAAAAAGGTTTTTTATCGAGTGTTGTTATAATTGCTCCTGCATTTTCTGCAATAGCATGACCAGCTGCATAGTCCCATTCATTCGCCCTTTCTTTTGCAGCGTAAATATCAAAAGTACCATCAGCAATAAGACAAAATTTATATGAACTTGCAACCTTTGTAATAGAAGAAACTTTGTACTCTTTTAATTTATCCATTATAATTTCAGACGGTTTATTCGAACTGGAAACTGCAATTATACTTGTCCTTTTATTTTTCTTTTTACAGCTTATCACTTCTTCAGTACCGTTTTGTCGAACGAAACTCTTACCCGCTCCATAAGAAAAAAATAATTGATTTTTTTTAGGAACGCCTACTAAACCTATGACAGGTTTTTTATTAACCACTAACGCAGCATTTAAAGTATACTCATCTTTGCCGGATATATATTCTTTTGTGCCGTCTATTGGATCTATCAACCAGAAAATAGAATTTTTATTCTTCACTTTTATATTTACGGTTTCTTCTGAAATTATAGGAATTTCGGGTGTTAATTCTTTTATTTTTTTACTTATTAAATCATTAACTTTTAAATCCCCATTACTTACTGGTGATCCATCTTCTTTAATCTCAATTTTTAATCCTTTTTTATATAAGTTTATTGACTCTAATCCAGCTGTATCAAAAACAGGAATCAATTCCTCTGTAATTTTTTTAAAATCAAATTTCATTTATCTGAACCTTTTCTAAAACTATATGATTAACATCTATAACTTTTTTACCACTATTCTGGAAATTTACAGTTATTTTATTTTTTATAATTGATTGTATTTGTCCTGTGCCCCATTCTTTATTTTTAGGGTTTATCACAAAATCACCTGGTTCAAGATCAAATTGCATTATGGAAAATGAATAATATATATAATATATATACTTTATATGATCAATTCACTAGGAATAAATAAACCAAAAAAAAAAACAAAAGTAGTTGTAGCTATGTCTGGAGGCGTAGACTCCTCTGTAGTCGCAGGCTTGATGAAAGAAGAAGGCTACGATGTAACAGGAATTACCTTAAAATTGTATGATGATGCTAAGCCTTCAAAGGAGGGAAGACAATGTTGTGCTGGACAAGATATCATGGACGCAAAAAGAGTATCTGAACAATTAAACATTAATCACGAAATTTTATATTATCAAAAAAAATTTAAGCATGAAGTTATAGATAATTTTATAGAAAGTTATTCAGCGGGAGAAACTCCAATACCTTGTGTTCAATGCAATCAAACAGTAAAATTTCGAGATTTATTCAAATATTCAAAAGATCTTAAGGCAGATGCTTTAGTAACTGGTCACTATATCAAAAGAGTTCAAACTAATGGAAAAAGCGCTATGTATAGAGCTAAGGACTTCTCAAGAGATCAAAGTTATTTTTTATTTAGCACAACTCAAGAGCAACTTGATTTTTTAAGATTTCCTTTAGGAGATATTGAAAAAACAGAAACTAGAGATATAGCAAAAAAACTTAATCTTAATGTAGCCGAAAAACCAGACAGCCAAGATATTTGTTTTGTACCTAATGGTGATTATAGCTCTGTAATTAAAAAATTTAGACCAGAGTCTTTCAATCCTGGAAAAATCATAGATATTAAAGGAAAAGTAATAGGACAACATGACGGAATAATTAACTACACTATAGGACAAAGAAGAGGGATAAAAATTGCTGACAAAGATCCTCTTTATGTAATAAAAATAAATAACCTTGATAACACTATTATTGTTGGCCCAAAAGATGCATTAAAAATTAATAAAATAATTTTAAGAGAATTAAATATTTTAGGTAACGAGGAAGAATTTAAAAATGAAATAAGAATTAAAGTTAGATCTACTGGAAAACTTTTAAGAGCAAAAGTAAAAGTAAATTTAGATAAAGCCGAGGTCAATATTTTAGATGGTGAAAGCGGTGTTTCTCCTGGTCAGGCGTGTGTATTTTATTTAAACGATACAACTGGGGATAAAGTTTTAGGTGGCGGATGGATAGATAAGACATACAATAAAAATTTATCCACCTAATCCACAACCAAATATCAGACAACTATTAAGTGATACAATTTTTTTTTTTATATGATTTAATGAAATTAATTAAGAGGCAACTCTTAACTGGCCAATTAAGGAAAAACCGAGAGGTTCAAGCTTAAAGGGCAGAAAGGTCAACTGAGTAGCGCTAAAATGGTTGATCGGGTGGGTTCGGCGGTAGCGCCTACAACGACGAACCAAAACTACTAAATTTCTGGGCGAAAGCCTAGAAATTTATGTGGTTCTCCTCCAGAAAAAAAATGTCAATAAATAAAAAGTTATTACACCAACAAAATAATTCCATTCAAGCGCATGCTTAAAATGTGTATTTCCTTTTGTAACTAGTATTGGCAAACTTGCTAAAGCTACTATTACTAAAATTGAAACTAAACATATCTTAATTATCAAAACTTTTTTATTTGTTATTTCAGAAATTTTACCCTTAATATTATATAAGTAATAAACTAGTATTCCTTGAGCTATTAATTCAAATATAATGAATAATAGCAAAACAACTCTTCTAAATAATTTGTAAAGTTGGATATCAAATTTAACACCTAAAAAAATTGAGTGAATAATTAAAAATATAGCTGATAAAATACCAAACAAACGAAATTTATATTTAAAATTCTGTGTATTTCTTAATTTACAAATTAAATTATTATTATAATTCCAGTAATAAAATAAAAGAAGTCCAGTGATTATCATAGAAGGTTTAAAAATCAAATATTGCGGAAAAGTTCTTGAAGCTCTGCTTATAGAGACACTGCCGTCAAGATAAGGAATTGTGAAACCAGATCTACCAATTTGATTAACCTGAAAAATCGTGTTTTCAAAAAGATGATAATTAACTGAAATAAATAGACATGTATTGATAGCGATTAATGGCAAAAAAAATATCCATAAACTCAGTTTACGGATTTGAGTGGTTTCAGACATATTATTTAATTTGGTTTATTTACGTTTATTTCTTTTTCTTGCTCTTCTTTTTTTGGATCCTATCTTTCGTCTACCTCTGTGTTTTTTTGGGTAACCCATACTTTTGCCTCCTTTTTTATATCTAAATTAAATAAACTTATATAAACTTCACTTATACTCTTTTTATGAAAAAGTCTATAAACACATTTTTAAAACATACAGCTAAAGATTTCCACAATCAGTCAGTTAATCCTCCAGTGGTTCGAGCGTCTACAATTATTTTTAAATCTTTACAAGATATTCGAAAGATGCAAAAAAAATACAAAAAAGACCCGAGAGGAGGTCATTTCGATTATGGAAGACAAGGAACTTCAACAACACATATTTTACAAAAAATTTTATCAGAGTTAGAGGAGAGTTATCACACTTTTTTAACTCCAACTGGTTTTGGATCAGTTTTTTTAGCTATTTTTAGTGTAGTCCGTCCAGGAGATGAAATTTTAGTAGCAGACCCAGTTTACTTTCCAACTCGTCTTTTCACAGAAACATTTCTAAAAGATTTTAAAATAAAAACTAAATTTTATAATCCACACGATTTAAAAACAATTTCACGAAATATATCAAATAAAACAAAACTTATTTTTGTAGAGTGTCCTGGTAGCAATACATTTGAATTTCAAGATTTATCAAAAATTATTAAAATTGCTAAAAGAAAAAAAGTTTTTACTGTAATTGACAACACTTGGGCTACTCCATATTTTTTCAAACCAATTAAATTAGGATTTGATATGTCAATTGTTTCAGCGACAAAATATTATTCTGGCCATTCAGATGTAATGGGTGGAAGTTTGGCAGTAAATAAAAAAGCTTTTAAGCTTGTAGAAAAAACTAATAAAATTACAGGCCTTAGATTAAGCCCAGATGATGCATACCTAATTTTGAGAGGTTTGCGGACTTTAGATATAAGACTTGAAAAACACCAAGCTAACGCCAAAAAAGTTGCAGCTTTTTTATCCAAAAACAAAAAAGTCACATTGCTTTACCCTTACAAAAAAGATTCTTTCAATTTTAGAATGTGGAAAAAATATTTTAAAGGGGCTTCAGGATTAATGGGCCTGAGGATTAAAGCAAAAAATAAAAGCTCTATTAAAAAATTTGTAAATTCTCTTAAACTTTTTGGATATGGATATAGTTGGGGAGGATTTGAAAGTTTGGCATTACATCAAGAAATAGTTGAGAGAGGTAATAGAAACTATTTGAATTTAAAAAAAGATGAGCACATCGTAAGGCTCCATATAGGTTTAGAAGATCCTAAAGATCTTATTAATGATTTAAAAAATGCGATGAAATACATCAGATAATATGTCAGAAAAATTTATAAACAATAGATTAACACTTATTGTACTCATTTCTGCTTGTGCAGTGATAATGATTTCTATGGGTCTTAGACAGACCTTTGGTCTTTTCTTTCAAGCTTTTGAAGAAGGATTAGGATGTACGCGTACAGAGTTTGGTCTCGCAATTGGTATTCAAATGATTTTTTGGGGAATGTTTTCTCCTTTGTTTGGATTAGTTGCAGATAGGTTTGGAGGAAATAAAGCAGTTTTTATTGGTTTTCTAATTTTTGGAGCAGGTATATTTATGCTTTATTCTGGGCCTAACACAGGTATTTATTTTCAAATTAGTCTTGGAGTTTTAATCGGTATTGCTTTAGGAGCTACAGCAATTAGTGTGCCTGTTTCTGAAGTTAGCAAACATTTTCCAAATGAGAAAAGAACAATAGCCTCAGGTCTAGTTACTGCTGCGGCATCAGTTGGATATTTTATTGCACCTCTGTTTACAAAATATTCCCTTGGAGAATTTGGCTGGGAAGAAACTTTAAAATATTTTCTATATTTTATTTTATTTGGCTCAATAGTTTCATTATTTATATTTGCTCCCAAAAAGTTAATCGATCAAAATCAATCAGTCGTAAAAGATCAAACTTTTTTTGAAGCACTAAAAGAAGCTTTCTCTCATAAAGGATATCTTTTACTTAATGCGGGCTTTTTTGTTTGTGGGTTTCAAATAACTTTGATCGCTACGCATATACCTGGATACATGCAAGAAAGGGGTATGGGAGGTTGGTCAGCAACTATTATTTTAGCACTTATAGGATTATTTAATATTATTGGAACTTTAGGCATGGGTTATTTAGGGACTAAATATAGAAAGAAAAGTTTACTTTGTATTCTGTATGCCTTGAGAGCTGTATCGATAGCTATTTTTATTTTTTCACCACCATCAAACATAATGTCTATAGTTTTTGGAATTTCTTTTGGATTACTATGGTTATCTACTGTTCCCCCAACAAATGGAATAGTAGCCCAAATATTTGGAACTAAATACTTAAGCTCACTTTTTGGTATTGTATTTTTGAGTCACCAAGTTGGAGCTTTCATAGGAGCATATCTGGGAGGGTATTTTTATGATCAATTTGGTTCCTATGATTATGCTTTCTACATGGCTATTGCCTTATCAATATTTGCAACAATTGTTCATTATCCTATAAATGAGAGACCTATTCAGAGATCTGAGGCGACAATTTAAGGTTGTATTTTGAGTCTAAATTAGAATCAAAGGTGAATCAAAACGAGAACATCGCACCTTTTTTTGTATACTTAATGTGGATAAATCATTATTCTGTTTCTAAGTTGAAACAGTTTTAATAATGTTAATTAACCAAGGAGATATATGTTTTCACAAGAGCTAAACAAAAAATTAGACCAGTACCATTTATTAAACCACCCATTCTATAAGTCATGGAATGAAGGAAAATTAACAAGAGAAATAATTAAAGATTACGCAGAACAATATTACCAACATGTGAAAGCGTTTCCAAGATATATCAGCGCTACACATTCTATTTGTGAGGACATTGAAAAAAGAAAAATTCTTTTAGAAAATCTTCAAGACGAGGAAAATCCAAATGCGGATCACCCTAAGCTTTGGAAAAACTTTGCATTGGCAATGGGTGCTGACAAAGATAAAATCGAAGATGTAAAAAGAGAGTGGTTTACTAACGATATGATTGAAAACTTTTTCCATCAAGCAAGAAAATCATATGCAGAAGGTTTAGCATCTTTATATACTTACGAAAGACAAATTCCTGAAATAGCTGAAACGAAAATAAGAGGGTTGAAAAACTTTTATGGAGTTACATCTAAAGAAGGTCTTGAATTTTTTGAAGCTCATAAAGCTGCTGATGTAATTCATAGAAAAGAGTGTGAAAAACTTTTAGATGCTTTGACAGAAGAAGAAAAAGTTAAAGCAGAAAAAGCTTCTATGTTGACTGCTAGATATCTTTGGAACTTCTTAAGCGGAATGTCTACAAAGCACAAAATACAAGCAGCAGCCTAAGTAATCTTTATGACAGGCCAAATGAAAAACGATGGTCATGTCTGGGATAACAAAAAACCCACTGCCCAAATGCTTGGAAGATGGCAACCTTGGCACGCTGGTCATCAGAAATTATTTGAAGAGATACTAAAAAAAACTGGTCAAGTTAATATTATGGTACGTGACGTACAAGGTGTAGATGACAATCCTTTTAATTTTGAAACAGTAAAAAAAAATATCTTAGAGGCTTTAAAAGATTACCAAGGCAGAATTAAAGTTACTTTAGTACCAAATCTCACAAACATTTGTTATGGAAGAGGTGTTGGTTATAAAATCGAAGAAATAGTTCTTGACGAAAAGACGCAGCAAATTTCAGCGACTAAAATTAGAGAGCAAATGAGAAAGGATGGAAAGCTAAAATAATTGCGAATTGTTCTCACTTGACCTGTATACATCAAACTACTAAAATTATTTATGTTATCAATTAATCCATTTGCAGAACTTTCACAAACAGTGCCAGCAACTTTCTTGCAATTTTTTGTAATTGCGATGGTATTACTAATCATTATTGGAACAGGCTTAGATATGCTACACAAAAAAAACGTAGTTTATTTTTTTAGAAATGCTCAAAAAGCAAAAAAATCCGCAAAAACAGAATTAAGCGCTGGAAAAAAAACAGCCGTAATTTTAAAAACAGTTGCTAGTGATATCGCGACTACATCGGAACTTGGATTTGGAAAGAGAAGATTAGCTCATGTGCTTGGAATGTATGGAACAATCCTTTTTTGGATTGCATCTGTAGTTTTAATATTTAAATATTCTGATGGCGTAACAGCACCATCTTACATTCCAATTATCTGGCATGTAGGGGCAATAATGACATGTTTAGGTGGGTATTGGTTTTGGTTCTTTTTAAGAGTAGATGTATCCGCAGAGGCACATCCTTGGTATAGAATTATTACCGCTGATTTATTTGTTTTAGCTTTACTAGCTTGTGCTACTTTTGGATTAGCTTGGTCTTATTTTCAATCTTCTGGAATGACGGGATTGAGTTATTTATTTTTAATTTTATTTATTCTTGCAAATTTAGCTTTATTTGGTGGAGTTTATTGGTCTAAATTTGCGCACATGTTTTATAAACCAGGTGCAGCTATACAAAAAAATTTAGCAGAGGCCGATGGGTCCAGAGACAATTTGCCTCCACCAGCGGACGCACCAGAGCAATTTGGCCTTGGTATTAAAAGAGAACAACCAAAACATTATTAACATCATGATTAATAAAACTAGTATATTATTTAAAGCTATTATAGAAACTAGGAGAAAATAATTATGTCTACTTTTGTATATATGACGAGATGTGATGGATGCGGGCACTGCGTAGATATTTGTCCTTCAGACATTATGCACATCGATGAAACTATCAGAAGAGCAAAAAATATTGAGCCTAATTTTTGTTGGGAATGTTATTCATGTGTAAAAGCATGTCCTAATCATGCCATTGATGTAAGAGGATATGCAGATTTTGCGCCTATGGGCCACAGTGTAAGAGTAAGAAGAGAAGAAGAAAAGGGAACTATCTCTTGGAAAATTAAATTCAGAAACGGAACAGAAAAAGATTTTGTCTCTCCCATAACAACAAAACCATGGGGAAAATTTATTCCAAAATTAGCTGAGGGAGATAAACCTCGGCAAGGTGAAATGAACTCTCAAGTTCTTTACTCTGAACCAGAGGGATTAGATACCAAGAAAGATTTACCCACTATAAGCAAAGACTCTTTTAAAAAAGGAGTTTATTATTAATGCCAAAAAGAAAAACTGTTCACGAAAATTGTGATGTTCTTGTAGTAGGCGGAGGTATGGCCGGAACAGGTGCTACATTTGAAGCCAGACACTGGGGAAGAGACTTAAAAATTATCTGTGTAGAAAAAGCAAATATAGATAGAAGTGGTGCAGTAGCTCAAGGTTTGTACGCCATAAACTGTTATATGGGAATGAGATGGAACGAAAATCAACCAGAGGATCATGTAAGATACGCAAGAAATGATCTTATGGGACTTGTAAGAGAAGATTTAGGTTATGATATGGCTCGTCACGTTGACTCTACAGTTCACATGTTTGATGAATGGGGTCTCCCAATGATGAAGGATAAAAAAACTGGCAGATACCAAAGAGAAGGCAAATGGCAAATTATGATTCATGGTGAAAGCTATAAACCAATTGTAGCTGAAGCCGCAAAAAAATCTGCAGATAAAATTTATAATAGAATAATGGTTACACACTTACTGATGGATGAAAAAAATGAAAATAGAGTAGGTGGTGCAGTAGGGTTTAATATGAGAACTGGTGACTACCATGTATTTAAAGCTAAAACAGTAATAGTAGCCGCTGGTGGAGCTTCACACATATTTAAACCTAGAGCAGTTGGAGAAGGAATGGGTAGAACTTGGTATGCTCCTTGGAGTAATGGATCTGCTTATGCCTTGCCGATCGCAGCTGGAGCTAAAATGACTCAAATGGAGAATAGAATTGTATTATGTAGATTTAAAGATGGATATGGTCCTGTAGGCGCTTATTTTTTACACTTAAAAACTTACACGCAAAATGCAAATGGTGAGAACTATGAGAAAAAATGGTACGATAAAACAAAAGAGTTAGTTGGGGAATATATAGATCATCATCCAACTCCAACTTGTTTAAGAAATCATGCATTTATACAAGAAGTAATGGCCGGAGGCGGACCAATTCACATGGTTACAAAAGAAGCTTTCCAAGATCCACATTTAGAAACAGTTGGATGGGAAAATTTTTTAGGTATGACAGTTGGTCAAGCTGTCGTATGGGCTTCACAAAACATTGATCCTAAATATACTAATCCTGAACTAACGACATCCGAACCATACGTCATGGGTTCTCATGCTACTTGTTCTGGAGCTTGGGTTAGTGGTCCAGAAGATATAGCTCCGCCTGAATATTTTTGGGGTTATAATAGAATGACCACTGTTGAAGGATTGTTTGGAGCAGGTGATACTGTTGGAGGAAGTGCCCATAAATTTTCATCTGGTTCTTTCACAGAAGGAAGGTTGGCAGCTAAAGCAGCAGTTAAATATATAGAGGATAAAAAAGCAGAAGATATTAATGTAAGTGATAAGCAGTGTGATAATTTGAGAGATATCATCTATAAACCTTTAGACAATTATACTATCGGTAGAAACGAGATTACAGGCGGAACAGTTTCACCGAGTTACATTTCTCCTATTCAAGGATTGCAAAGACTTCAAAAAATAATGGATGAGTATGTAGGCGGGATTACAGCTAATTATATGACTAATGATAATTTATTAAAAAAAGGTTTAGAATTATTAGACTGGTTACAAGAAGATTTAGAAAATGTAGGCGCTGAAGATTATCACCAATTAATGAGAGCCTGGGAATTAAAACATAGAACTTTAACTTCACAGTGTGTGACTGAGCATACTCTTTTTAGAGAAGAAACTCGTTGGCCAGGATATTATTATAGAGGGGATAAATTAAAATTAGATGATGAAAATTGGCATTGTTTAACTGTTTCCAGAAGAGATCCTAAAACCGGCAAATTTTCATTAGAAAAAATGCCTGTTTATCACATAGTTGGTGACGAAAAGAAAAAGAAAGCCTCTTAATAATTTAAAATGAACTTGTTAGAGAAAAGTGATGACGAGATCATTAAAATTGCTAATCCTATTTGGTTAAATTTAGTTAAATCATCGAATATTAAAGATTATGGAGGTTTTACCAAAGATTTTTCATCTCAAATGTTGTATGGAGCTAATGAAGTAGAATTAGGAAAACAATGGGCAAGCAATAAACTACTTACAAGTCTTTCTGAACAACAAGAAGTTTTAGGTTGTATAAGAAGGGATAATTTTATTACTGTTTTATACAAGCAAAAAAGTGATACAGTTAAAGGGGAATTTCTGGGTAGATTAGTTTTGGGAGTCGAAGGCGACTTGGTGAAAGTATTCGGAGCCACAATTTATTAATATTGACAAGGTCAGTTTTCAAGCATACTTAGATGTATGCTGGAAATTTATCTTCCAATCGCACAGGTCAATATTGATATCTTTTTGTTATTATTCTTAAGTTTAGCTGTTGGTATATTATCAGGTTTATTTGGTGTAGGTGGGGGTTTTTTAATGACACCATTTTTAATATTTATGGGAATACCCCCAGTTTATGCTGTACCAAATGAAGTAAATAATATTTTAGCAACCTCAGTCTCTGGTTCTTTAACACACTGGTATAAAAATACATTAGATTACAAGATGGGATTAATGATTGTTTCTGGCGGTTTGGCAGGAACAATTTTAGGAATAACAACGTTTACATTTTTTTCTGATATAGGAAAAATAAGCATAATAATTTCTTTATTATATATGTATCTACTCGCAATGGTTGGAACTTTAATGTTAATCCAAACTTATAGAGAAAAAGTCTTACAAAGAAAAAAAATTTCAATTAAACAAAAACTTCATGAACATAATTGGCTACAAGGATTGCCAATAAGAATGAGATTTCCGAAATCAAAATTATATGAAAGCGCTTTAACTCCAGTTTTATTAGGATTAGTTGTCGGTTTTGTAGCAGCAATGATGGGTATTGGTGGTGCATTCTTAATGGTTCCTGCTATGATTTATATCGTTGGAATGCCAGTTAAATTGATACCTGGAACTTCATTATTCGTTACAATTTTTATAAGTGCAATAGTAACAATATTACACGCATTCAATTATGGATCTATCGATCTGTTTTTAGTTATACCACTTATACTTGGTTCTATAGTTGGTGTTCAACTAGGTCAAAAGCTTGGCCAGTTTTTAGATAGCACAGAGTTAAAATCTTTATTTGCAATGCTTCTGATTTCGGTTGCTATTGCAATTGGTTACGACTCTTTCTTTAGAGATAAATCCAATTTTAATGGAGAAAAAATTATTAAAACAGATTTAAACGCATTAGCAGAATTTACTGTAAACTTTGCAAGTGAAGCACCTTTCTTATACGGAACGCTTGCAATTTTATTAGCCGTTGCTCTTGGCGCACTAATAGCATTTATGAGAAAAATTTTAAGTCCAATCATTAGGAAAATGCTAAGTGATTTTAGAAAAAAAGAAGTTAAAAAAGAAGAAGTTAAATTTCCAGAAAAATAAAATAATTTTATTGAACTATGCACTTCTGTACAGCTTAGTCATAACAAATTCCCTATGACCTAAGGCTTCTGCACAAGTTAATCTACCATTGGCAACTCTTAACATAGTTTTAATTAGTTCATCTCCTGCTTGTGATAAGTTCATCTCTCTAGATAAAATTTTTGAAACATCACAATCTACGTGCTCTTTCATAAGTTTTGCTGTTAAAGGATTAGCTGTTAATTTTACTACCGGTTCAATAGGATTGCCTATAATGTTACCTTGTCCAGTAGGGAATAAATGTATATTAAATCCCCCTGCAGCTTGTAGAGTTACACATTCTGCTGCAGCTGACGAAGTATCCATGAAATATAATCCCTTACCTTTCTTTGGTTCTTCCGCTGGTTCTAAGACATCTATAAATTTTAAATTTCCAATTTTTTGAAAATTGCCAAAAGCTTTTTCTTCAATAGTAGTTAAACCCCCAGCAATATTGCCTGCTGTTGGCTGACTTTCAGAAAGATCATTAGTTGCCTCTTTTAAAATAAAATCGTTGTAAGCGCTCCAAGTTTTCATAAATTTTTCTTTAGCTTCAGGAGTTGCCCCTCTTGCTGCACAAACTTTTTCAGCACCTGTTAATTCTGAAGTTTCTCCAAAGCACAGATGAACTCCAAAAGGTTCTAGTTTTTCCATTAAATTTCCTACAGTTGGGTTTGATGCTAAGCCAGATGTTGTATCAGATTCTCCGCATTTGACTGAAATCCACAAATCACTTAAAGGACATTCCTCTCTTTGTTTCTCAGAAGCCCATTGAGAAAATTCTTGTGCTTTTTTTGAGGCCTTCATTATTGTTCCAATGTCTCCAGTTCTTTCTATATGAAATCCTTCTACAGGCTTCCCGGTTTTTGCTATCTCATCTACAATTCTTTTTGTCCATTTAGGTTCAATTCCTATTACAATTACTGCTGCAACATTAGGATTTTTTCCAGTTCCAATCATTGTTCTAAAATGTAATTCTAAATCTGCTCCAAACTGCAATCTTCCGTATGAATGAGGTAAAGCAATCGTGCCTTTGATATTATTGGCTACAGCTTCAGCGCATGCGTTTGATATATCGTCAACTGGAAGAATAATTACATGATTTCTTGTTCCCGCTCTGCCGTTCTCTCTTTTATAACCTAAAAAGCTCTTTGGGATATCCATTTAATTACCATTTTTTTGTTTTTACATTATGAACATGAACATGTTCACCTTTTTTAATTGGTTTAACTACTTTGCCTATATCGTGACCATATTTAAGTATGGTATCGCCTTCTTTTAAATCTTGAAGAGCAATTTTATGACCTAATGGAACTTCATTCATCGAGCTAACTTTCACAGTTTTATCATTTTCCATGATCCAGGCGCTGCAATCTTGGCCTTTTTTTGTGGTTTCAATTACGACTACACCAACATTGTCTTTTTCATCATGTATAATTAAATCAGGCTGTGACATAAAATATTTAATGGATATAGACTAAATTTTGATATATTGGAAGTAAGATTAATTATATATTTAGAGGGATTTTTTATGGCAAAAATGACCACGGAAGAAGCTTTTGTTAAAGTTTTACAAATGCACGGTATTGAACATGCGTTTGGAATTATAGGGTCAGCATTTATGCCTATATCTCACATCTTTCCAGATGCCGGAATAACTTTCTGGGACGTTGCGCACGAAACAAATGGCGGTCTCATAGCCGATGGTTACACTCGAGCTACAGGAAAAATGTCAATGGTTGTCGCTCAAAATGGACCAGGAATTACTGGATTAGTAACACCAATTAAAACCGCATATTGGAATCATACACCATTACTTTTAGTGACACCTCAAGCAGCCAACAAAACTATGGGACAAGGTGGTTTTCAAGAAGTAGAACAAATGAATTTATTTAAAGACATGGTTTGTTACCAAGAAGAAGTTAGAGACCCTTCAAGAATTGCAGAAGTTTTAAATAGAGTAATTGAAAAAGCTATTAGAGGATCAGCTCCCGCTCAAATAAATGTTCCTAGAGATTATTGGACGCAAGTTATTGATATAGACTTGCCTCCGATTGTTAGATTAGAGAGACAAGCTGGTGGAGCTGAGGCGATAAACAAAGCAGCAAAATTATTATCTGATGCTAAATTTCCTGTTATATTATCTGGTGCAGGAGTTGTAATAGGTGGCGCTATTCAAGATTGTGTAAAGTTAGCAGAAAAATTAGACTCACCTGTCTGCTCTGGTTATCAACATAATGATAGTTTCCCTGGAAGCCATCCTTTAGCAGTAGGACCTCTTGGATACAACGGCTCGAAAGCAGCAATGGAACTAATAGCTAAGGCTGATGTTGTTTTAGCTTTAGGGACAAGATTGAATCCGTTTTCTACACTACCAGGATATGGAATAGATTATTGGCCTAAAAATGCAAAAATAATTCAAGTTGATATGAATTCAGATCGAATTGGATTGACTAAAAAAGTAACTGTTGGAATTTGCGGAGACGCTAAATTAGTTGCACAACAATTATTAAATAAATTATCCAAAAATGCTGGAGATACTGATAGACAAAAAAGAAAAGACTTAATTCATCAAACAAAATCTGCATGGCTTCAAAAACTATCGAGCTTAGATCATGAGGACGATGATCCAGGAACGGTATGGAACAAAGAAGCGAGGACTAGAGATAAAAATAGAATGTCCCCTCGTCAGGCCTGGAGAGCTATACAAGCGGGAATGCCAGAAGATGTAATTATATCAAGCGATATAGGAAATAACTGCGCTATTGGAAACGCCTACCCTACGTTTGAAAAAGGAAGAAAATATTTAGCTCCTGGTTTATTTGGGCCATGTGGTTATGGTTTTCCTTCTATTCTTGGAGCAAAAATTGGTTGTCCAGATGTTCCAGTAATTGGTTTTGCAGGAGATGGGGCATTCGGTATTAGCATGAATGAAATGAGCTCTTGCGCCAGAGAGGAATGGCCTGCAATTACAATGGTAATTTTTAGAAATTATCAATGGGGAGCAGAGAAAAGGAATACTACTTTATGGTTTGACAATAACTTTATTGGAACTGAGCTTGACCCAGAATTAAGTTTTGCCAAAGTTGCAAATGCTTGTGGTTTAAAAGGTGTAACAGTAAAAACTATGGAAGAAACAACAAAGGCTATTAAACAATCTTGTGAAGACCAAAAAAAAGGAGTAACAACTTTTATTGAAGTTATACTAAACCAAGAATTAGGTGAGCCTTTCAGAAGAGATGCTATGAAAAAACCAGTAAGAGTTGCTGGTATAAAAAAAGAGGACATGAGACCACAAAAAAGTATCGATTAAGTACTCTAAATTTGATGAGAATTATAATTATAAATTTAATTATTTTTTCATTATTAATACTTTTCACAGAAATCGTAATTAGAAAACTTAATTTATCACAATCACAAGGTGTAGATAGAAATTTATTTAATTTAGATGGCGAAATAGTTCTAAATAAAAGTAATACTGAAGCAGTGATTTTCGGAAAAAAGGCTTACACTGATAAATATGGATTTAGGATACCATCAAAAGATTTTAATTATAAATATAGTTCCTCAATATTAGTGTTAGGTGATAGCGTTAGCTTTGGTGTTGGCGTTGATGAAATTAAAACATTTGTTGGAATTCTAAGAAATAAAATAAATTCAAATATTTATAATGCCTCTGTACCAGGACACAATATTATTGATTATTCTAACTTAATTAAAGAATACAACCAAACTTTTGAGGATATATCAAAAGTTATAGTGTTTATTTGTTTAAACGACATTCATTTTGCTAAAGGGGTAATTAAAAATGTTGAGTTACAAGAAAAGGATAATTCAGAAATAATTAACATTAAAATTCTTCAGAAAATTAATATCTATTTAAGAAATAAATCAGCATTATTTGTTTTACTTAAATCGAAATTTACAAAGTCCGATGAAAGACACTTTGATCTTCTGACAGATTACTATAATAACAAAAATATTTTAAAAGAATATAAGAATATAATTTTAGAATTACACAACTTTTCAAAACTAAAGAAAATTAAAGTAGACTATGTCATGTTGCCCTACTCTTATCAATTAAAGAAAAATTGCAATAAGGAATTTCTGCACCCACAAAAAAAAATCAATGAAATTTTTTCATCTTTAAAAATAAATCTCTTTGATTTGACTAATAAATTTTGTCAAGAAAAGGAAAAAAAACTTTTTTTAAATTATGATCCTGTTCATTTATCTGAGAGTGGTCATCGTTTTGTTTCTAATCTTTTAATTAAAAAATTAAATAATGATTAATTTAATTTTAAAACACTTGCAGGATCTAATTTTACATCAAACCAATTTAATCTTATATCTAAATGTGGCCCTGTTGATCTACCAGTTTTTCCAACTGTACCAATTTTTTGACCCTGTTTAATTTTTTGTCCAACTTTTACATCTACATCTTTTAAGTGCATATATAATGTACTAACCCCATGTCCATGATCAAAGATGATTGTACCTCCAGTAAAATATAGATCATCTTCTGCGAGAGTAACTACACCGTCTAACATAGCTTTAATTGGGGTGCCTTCTGGTGAGGCAAAATCCAATCCGTAATGAGGTCTTCTAGGCTTTCCGTTTAGTATTCTTTGACTTCCATATACACCAGTAACAATTGAATTTTTTAGTGGAGCTTTAAACTTATTTTTGAAGAATGTTAAATTACTATTTATAGATCTAGCTTTACCAATTAAAACATTATCAGCTTTAATTCTATCATAAACTTCTTTGGGTGGTGTAACTTGTTTAGGAGGCAAACCATCAATTCTTTGAATGATATATTTTTTTTTAAATATCTTTTTTTCTATAATCTCTGTTTTTCCATTATTTATTACTTTAATAATTACATTATTTTTTCTGTCTCTATCTATCCCAAAAGCAAAGTACCCATCTTTTGTTACTCTGACTTTTTTTTTATCGATATAAACTTCTGAATTTTGGTTAGTTTTTCCCAGAATAAACGAACCTTGTTTAAAACTTCCTTTAAATTCAGTTGCGTAAGAATTTAAAGGTAGTAAAAAAAAGAAGATTAGTAATCTTATTATCTTGCTGTCCATCCACCATCTACCAATAATGAAGTTCCAGTTACCATAGAAGCTGCATCTGAAGCTAAAAAAACTGCCGCAGATGATATTTCAGATAATTCTGCGTATCTTCCTAAAGGAATATTACCCAAAACTTCTTTTCTAAAATTTTTATTTTTAAAGAATTTTTTTGTCATTGGAGTAACAACAAATGTGGGTGCAATACTGTTAACTCTTATATTATATTTGGCTAAATCTATCGCCATCCCTTTTGTTAACCCTTCAATTCCAAATTTTGTCATATTATAAACGCTTCTTATAGGACCTCCTACATGACCCATTTGAGATGACATATTGACTATTGCTCCTCCAATTTTTTTTCTGTTTTTTGTCTCCACCATTTTCAATGCAACTAAATTTGCAACATTAAACGCAGCAATTGTATTTATCTTAACAACCTTTTCCATATCTTGTTTACGAATTTTTAAAAAATGTTCAGGAATATTTGTCCCTGCGTTATTTATTAAAACATCAATTTTTTTTTGTTCTTCAACTATTTTTTTAATCTTCATATAATTTGTTAAATCACAAACATAGGTTTTACTTTTTACTTTGTATTTTTTGGCTATTTTCGATACCGAGTCCAAGTCTTTTTGTGTTCTACTAATTAAAATCAAATTTGAACCCGCTTCAGCTAAAGCTAAAGCACAAGCTCTTCCGAGACCTTTACCTGCTCCAGTTACTAATGAATATTTTCCCTTTAAATTATATTTTTTTAGATACATATTTATAAAATCAATTTTAAATCAGTGTATATTAAATCTACTGCTACGAATAGTATAGCCAATAAACCCAACCATCCAATCCATTTATATTTTTCAATCCATCTAGCTATCAAATTAGCTGCGAATGCCATTAATGCAATAGATAAAGCTAAACCAAATATCAATAACATAAAATGACCTTTTGCTGCTCCTGCAACACTCAATACATTATCAAGACTCATTGTAACGTCAGCCATAATAATTGTAAAAATTGCTCTACTAAATGAACTATTATCAACTTTAATATCTTTCTTTTCAATTTGGCCCTTAATTACATCAACGTATAATTTGTAACAAATATAAAGAAGTAAAATACCTCCAATTAATCTTAGGCCGGTGATCATTAATAAATAAGTTGTAATTAATGTGAATAATATTCTTAAAATAACTGCAGCGCTAATACCCCAAAAAATTATTTTTTTTCTTTTGTCAGGATCAAACTTTGAGGCAACCATACCAATAATAATAGCGTTATCACCAGCTAAGACCAGATCAATAAATATTATCTGTATTAAAATTATTAATTCTTCTGTCATTGAGTTTGATTATTCAAAATAAATTCTGCACCTTTTTCAGCAATCATTATTGTTGGAGCATTAGTATTTCCTGAAGTAATATTTGGCATTATTGAAGCATCTATCACTCTTAAATTCTTAAGTCCATGCATATATAATTTATCATTAACAACCGCATTATCATCTTTACCCATTTTACACGTGCCCACGGGGTGAAAAATAGTTTGGGTAAACTCACTACCAGCTTTTACCAGTTCTTCATTATCAGTAATATGAACACCAGGTCTATACTCTTCTGGTTCATATTTTTTAAAAGTTTCAGTCTCTAACATAATTTTTCTTACAAGTTTTAATCCTTGAGCCGCAACTCTTCGATCATCTTGTGTAGACAAGTAATTCATTTTAATCTTGGGATTTACTCTACTATCATTACTTACTATTGAAATTTCTCCCCTGCTTGAAGGCCTAATATTTGCAACAGTTGGAGTGATACCATCAAAGTCGTGAAGTTTTGATGCGCCTAAAATATCTGTACTAATTGGTTGAACATGAAATTGTAAATTAGGCGTCTCTTTTGATGGGTCACTTTTAGCAAATCCACAAACTTGACTTGCTCCCATTGTCATAGGTCCGCTTTGTTTAAATAGATATTCTAAACCAATTAAAAAATTACCAAATAAACTATTTATTTTACCATTTAACGATTTCAAATTTTTTACCTTATAGACTGGTCTAAACATTAAGTGATCTTGCAGATTTTTACCAACACCTTTTAATTCATGAATAGTTTGTATGCCATTTTTTTTAAGTTTATTTGAGTCGCCTACACCGGAAACTTGAAGTATATGAGGTGATCCTATCGAACCTGCTGATAAAATAATTTCTCTTCGAGCTTTAACGGTAACAACTTTGTCGCCCTGAAAAAAACTCACACTTTCTGCTTTTTTTCCGTCAAAGTTAATTTTTTGGACGTGCGCTTCAGTTATGATTTTTAAATTATTTCTTTTTTTTACAGGATTTAAATATCCTTTTGCAGCACTACATCTCAATTTTAGTAAAGACTTGTTATGATTTGTAGTAAATTGAAAAAAACCTATCCCAGTATTATCTCCAGTATTAAAATCATTAGTTTTTGGAATTCCACATTCTTCAGCTGCATTTTGAAACTCATCTAACATTTTTAGATTAATTTTTTTATTAGAAACCATAATTGGTCCACTATCGTTATGAAATTCACTTTTACCTAATTCATTATTTTCAGATTTTAAAAAATAAGGCAGAACATCATTCCATCCCCATCCGCTATTTCCCATTTGTCTCCAATTATCATAGTCATTACTTTGACCTCTTATCCAAAGAAGACCATTAATAGAGGAACTTCCGCCTAAAGTTTTACCTCTTGGATATCTAATTGATCTATTATTCATGGTTTCATCTTTTTCTGTATGGAAACACCAGTCTACTTTAGGATTGTGCATAGTTTTATAATACCCAACTGGAATGTGTATCCATGGATAATTATCTTTACCTCCAGCCTCGAGCAGCAAAACTTTATTCTCTTCCTTACCAGTAAGTCTGTTTGCTAAAACACATCCTGCCGATCCTGCACCAATGATTATATAATCGAATTCCTCCATGATATTTATCTTATAAATTAGAAAATTTAATATTACCAATAAGTCTACTACAACCTATGGTTTAAAGACTAGTGTTTGACTCTATCAATTCAATCCAACATACTACCGAAAAATAAACAAACCTAACGGGGGATAAATGAGAAGACTATTATCAATTGTTTTAGGTTTAGCTGTATTTGTAGGTTTTTCTATAACTTCAGCAAACGCTAAGACATTAAAATGTCAGACCGTTCTTAACACTAAAGCTGATGAAGTAAAAATGTTAAAGGACTTTACTGACACTGTAACAGAATTAACTGATGGTTCATTAAAATTTGAAATTTTACCAGCAGGCGCTGTTGTAGGAGTAAAAGAAACATTAGACGCAGTTGATAAAGGATTAATCGATTGTGGTTTCGCTTGGACACACTATTGGTCAGGTGATCATCCAGCAGCTATGTTATTTGGTTCGCCAGTAGCAGGTGGTGGAGTAGGTATAGACAATTTAGCATTTTTATCATGGTTTCAGTACGGTGGTGGAAAAGAGTTGTACGACCAATTATGGAAAGAAATGGGAAGAGACATAAAAGGATTTATGCTTCAACCAGTTGGACCAGAAGCTTTAGGTTGGTTTCCAAAACCAATAAAGGATATGGCTGACTTTAGAAAATATAAATTCAGAACTCCTCCAGGAATTCCTGGTCAAACATATAAAGATATCGGTATTGCATCTGTAGCAATGGGTGGTGGAGATATTTTACCAGCATTACAAGCAGGAACTATCGATGCAGCAGAGTGGTGTTGCCCTAAACCAGATTTAACATTTGGTTTCCAAAAGGTATTAAAACACTACTATCTACAAGGCTTACACCAAGTAGTAGTAAATGCTGACTTTTATATTACTGGAAAAACTTACAACAAAATGACTGCTCATGAGAAAAAATCTCTTGAAGTAGCTGCAAACGCTTCATTAGCTAAATCTTTAAGCTACAGAATCTATGAAAATGGAAAAGCTTTAAGAGAATTAACTACTAAGCACGGAGTAATTTTAGAAGACACTCCTACAGACTACTTTAAAGAATATATGGCAGCAGCGAAGAAAACATTGAACAAAAACGCAGCAGAAAATAAATTTTTTGCTAAAGTTTACAAATCAATGAAAGAATTTGCTGATATTGCTGTTCCATTCTGGAGTGGTGCACAAATGTCAAATGCTAAGCTAGGAATGGCTCACGCAGCAACATTAAAGTAATAAAATAATTAAAGAGAAATTAGAGCGGGCTTTTAAAGTCCGCTCTAATTGTTTAGAATGAACTATGAATGATAAGCCAACAAAATTAGATATCTCAGATGAAATGATTGCCGAAAGGCGAGGTGTTTCGGGCAAAATGCCAGCTGATATGCCTATGTGGATGGCAAAAACAATTACATCAATAGATAAGTTTAGTAAGTGGGTTGGGAATATAGTTTGTTGGATATTAATGCCTTTAATTTTAGCAATGACTTATGAGGTCATAATGAGAAAATTATTTTTAGCGCCCACAATTTGGGCTTACGATATTAGTAGATTTTTATATGGAGCTCTATTTATGCTTGGAGCAGCTTATGCTCTCTCAAGAGGAGTTCACATTCGAGCAGACTTTTTATACAGAAATTTTAAAGTCAAAAATCAAGGTCTAATTGATTTTTGGTTATACATTTTATTTTACTTTCCAGGATTATTTGTATTTTTCTACATGACCGTTGGCTATGTGGGCGAGTCAATTAGAAGAGGAGAGCGAGGTATGGATACGACTTGGATGCCTTATATGTGGCCAATAAAAACTTGTTTATTAATTGGTATACTTTTTCTTCTTATCCAAGGAGTTTCAGAATTATTGAAAAGTTATTGGGCTGCAAAAAAAGGTGAGTGGCCAGGAGAAAGTAAATGATTGCAGAATTAATTGATCCAGCAGTATTAGGATTTATTTTAGTTGGCGTAATGCTTTTTGCAATATTTGTTGGCTTTCCAATTTCATTCACTTTAATTTTTTTGGGCTTTGTATTTGGCTATTTAGGATTTGGAAAACTTGTGTTTTATTTAATGACACTTCAGTTTTCGATGGTCATGACCGAACAAACCTTGGCCGCCGTCCCGCTCTTTGTCTTCATGGGAATTATGATGGAGCAAGCAGGATTAATGGAAAGACTATTTTCAGCATTTCAATTAATGTTAGCAAGAGTAAGAGGATCACTTTATTACGCAGTTTTATTCGTTTCAGTTATATTTGCAGCAGCGACTGGAATAGTAGGAGCTTCAGTTACAATTTTAGGAATTATGGCTGCTAAATCAATGAATAGATCAGGTTACAATGTAAGACTTGCTGCAGGAACTATTACTGCTGGAGGAACATTAGGTATATTAATTCCACCAAGTATTATGTTAGTTGTTATGGGACCAATTATGGAAATTCCTGTGATAGATTTATTTGCAGCAGCAATTTTTCCAGGAATTCTTCTTGCAACACTATACGCAGCTTACACTACAGTAAGATGTATGATGGATCCAAAATTAGGTCCACCTTTACCAGAAGATATGCAAGCTACAAGCATGACTAAAGTCTGGATAGAATTTTTATTAGGATTAGTACCACCTGCTGCTTTAGTTTTCGCAGCACTTGGAAGTATTTTATTTGGTTTTGCAACTCCAACAGAAGCAGCTGGTTGTGGTGCAATGGGTGCTTTATTACTTTCTCTTGCTTATAAGAAACTTACTTTACCAAAATTACAAGAAGCTCTAGTTAAAACTTTAGAAATTACAGCTTTAATAATGGTATTAGTTGCAGCTTCAAATTTCTTTGGTGCAGTGTTTGCTAGATTAGGAACTCCAACATTATTAACTGAATTCCTATTAGGTTTAGAAATGAATAAATATCTAATTTTAGCCATGATAATGGTAATGATATTTTTATTAGGTTGGCCTTTAGAGTGGGTTCCTATCGTGATGATCATAATACCAATAATCTTACCTTTAGTTGAGGCACTTGGCTTTAACTTAACTTGGTTTGCAATATTAGTTGCCGTCAACCTTCAAACCGCCTGGCTCTCACCACCAGTAGCGCTTTCTGCTTATTTTTTAAAAGGCGTTGTGCCTGAATGGGATTTAAAGGACATTTATTACGGAATGATGCAATTTATGGTCTTGCAAATTTTTGGATTAGTATTAATAGTACTGTTTCCACAAATTGCTTTGTGGTTACCAACTTTACTTTATGGCAACTAAATATATTAAAAAAGCTTCTAAAACTCCGGAAACGGACGATCACAAAACACAGGCAGCTGTGCAAGATATTCTAAATGATATTACAAAACGTAAAGAAGTGGCAATTAAAGAGCTTAATAAAAAATTCGATAAATACGAGGGAGAAGTAATTGTCTCTAAAGAAAAAATTGAAGAAGCAATCAAAAAAGTTGATCAAAAGACAAAAGATGATGTTAAATTTGCTCACGAACGAATTAGAAAATTCGCGGAGCATCAATTGAAAAGCATGAATAACGATTTTGAAGTTGAGCTGTCCAAAGGATTATTCGCTGGACAAAGATTAATTCCAGTTGATACGGCGGGTTGTTATATTCCAGGCGGAAGATACGCGCATATTTCATCGGCTGTGATGGCTATTACTCCTGCTAAAGTAGCTGGTGTTAAAACTATAATTTGTGCAAGTCCACCAAAAGATAAAGATGGAGCTAATCCAGGAATTATTTTTGCTGCTAATCATTGTGGTGCAGATGTAATTATGAATTTGGGGGGAGTTGCAGCAATAGGTTCAATGACACATGGTTGTTTCAAAAACCCTCCAGTTGATTTTCTTGTTGGAGCTGGAAATCAGTATGTAGCTGAAGCTAAAAGGATTGTTTATGGAAAAGTAGGAATTGATCAATTTGCTGGACCCACTGAAATTGCAATAATTGCAGATAAAACAGCTGATAAAGAAATCGTAGCCGTTGATTTAGTTGGTCAGATGGAACATGGATATAATTCTCCAGCATGGTTATTCACTACGGATAAAGAATTAGCAGACTTTACAATGAAAAGAGTACCAGAGTTAATAAATGAATTACCTGAACTTGCCAAAGTAAATGCTACTGCTGCTTGGAAAGATTATGGTGAAGTAATTCTTTGCGATACTAATGAGGAAATGGCAGAAGTGAGTGATAAATATGCTTCTGAACACTTAGAAGTTCACGCAGAAAAATTAGACTGGTGGTTAAAGAGATTAAGAAATTATGGTTCGTTATTTTTAGGCGAAGAGACTACAGTAGCTTACGGAGACAAATGTTCAGGAACAAACCATATATTACCAACAAAAGGTGGCGGAAGGTATACTGGCGGACTATTCGTTGGAAAATTTATTAAAACATTAACTTTCCAAAGAATGACAAAAGAGGCAACAAAAGTTGTTGGAGCAACAGCAGCAAGACTAGGTAGAGCTGAAGGAATGGAAGCTCACGCGCGAACAGCTGACATAAGATTAAGGAAATACGGTTTCTCAAATTAATGCATGCATTAGTTTACACTGGAACACAAAAAATAGATTACAGAAAAGAAAAAGACCCAACACCAAAATCTGGTGAAAGTATTATAAAAGTTCAGGCTTCAGGTATTTGTGGATCTGATATGCATGCTTTCCATGGACAAGATGAAAGAAGAGTTCCACCATTAATTCTTGGACACGAGATAAGTGGCAAAGCTTTAGATGGCAAATTAAAAGATAAAAATGTTGTCGTTAATCCTCTTATAAGTTGTGATAAATGTGAATATTGTAAAAATAATAGAGAACATTTGTGCCCTGAAAGAACAATGATTGGTATGAGCACACCAATTAAAAGAGAAGGTGGATTAGCCGAATTAGTTTGTGTTCCAGAAAAGAATATTTTTCAGATTTCAGAAAAACTAAATATTAAAGAGGCGGCACTAGCCGAACCAACAGCAGTTGCTCTTCATGCTGTTCTATTAGCTGAACAAAATCTTAAAAAACCTTTATCGGAAAGTAAAATTTTAATTCAAGGAGCAGGGGCTATAGGTCTTCTTTGTGGTTTAATTCTTAACAAAGAAAAAAATTCCAAAAATATCATTATGTCTGATCCAAATAAAAAAAGACTTAATGAGTGCAAAAAATACCTTTCGGCTAGTTTTGTTTCTCCTGATGATAAATCCATAAAAGAAAATAACTTTGATTTAATATTAGAGTCTGTGGGTTTAGAAGTTACACGTCAGCAGGCAATAAAATCAATCGCTCCGGGGGGTACTATAATACATATTGGATTAACTCAACCGACAGGAGATTTTAATTTTAAAAAATTAACTATTCAAGAGGTTACTCTTGTTGGAACTTACTGCTACACAAACAACGATTTTAAAAATACTTTAGATATTCTCTCTAATAAAAAACTAGGTGATCTAGGTTGGATAGAATATAGAGATCTTAAAAAAGGTTCTGAAGCATTTAACGAAATACATAACGGGACCTGCGTAGCACCAAAAATCATTCTTATTCCATAGTTCATCTTATAGTTGTAGACAAATTGCATACCTGAAATCACATTTAAACATAGTTAATTTATCGTTAAATTTATTAAAATTAGTTATGAAAAAAATTATTTTACTACTAACTTTTTTAATCTTCACCTCTGCTAATGCAGGAATGAGTGATAAAGATAAATCAAAAGCATTGGATTGTGTTGGGATTTACATGGCTAATTACTTTCTACCTTCAGGAGAAAAATTTGAATACGGCATGAAAGAAAAATCCATCTCAACTGTAAAGGTCTTAAAAGCATATGCTTTAGAAATAGGAATACCAGAAAAACAATGGGATGACGAAGTAAACAAAGCAGTTGATAAACATTACGGTTCAAAATACGATAAAACTAAAACCGAAAAATGCCATTCTTTTGTCGAAGCTTTAATTCCTAATGGAGCTGAAAGAATTAAAAAAGTAATTCAAACATTATACTAGAGGAAAAATGGCAAAATTTATGAACATCGTCAGATGTAAAGTAAAATCATCTAGCAGAGATGAATATTTAAAAAAAATAAATGAAATGCCAAAATTTGATGGACAAATTTCTGCAAAGTACGTTGAGACTAAACCCAATGAATTTTTTATGATTGGTGAATGGAATTCTGAAGATGATATAGCTAAGGCAAGACCAAAGATGATTGGTTTCTTGGATACGCTAAGACACACTTTAGATGAACTGTCTCCCGAATTAGGTGTTACAGATCCTCATTCTGGAACAGTTGTGGTGGAAAAATAAGAAAGGAGAAACAATGGCTAAATTTTATACATTAGGATGCTACACAGCAAAAGGTCTTGGTGGGTTTGTAAGTAACCCGTCAACAGATAGAAAAGCTGCTACATCTGCACTTGCTGCCTCAGTAGGAGCAAAAGTTACTCGATATGCCGGTCTAAGAGGAAAATATGATTTCATGGCAGAGATCGAAGGAACTTTTGAACAAGCTGCTGCTGCTGCAATGGTTGCTGTATCAAGTGGTGCAGTATCAGATTTTACTATTTTAGAAGATGTCGATCTAAACGGAATAGCTAAAACAGCACAAAAGATGGCAACAAGTTATAAGGAACCAGGCAAGTAAAATTAAATTATTTAATCTTGAAAAAGGGAACTATCGATATCACTGTCGCAACCTTGTGAGTTTGATAGCCCTTTTTTGAGATTTGAGAGTACATTTTTATCATCAGACCAACATGCAAAATTAATTTTTTTTCTAAAAAACTTATTAAAAAACCCTACTTCCTTAAAAAAAACATTTTCTTGATTATTAATATACCAAATATAGTCAACTTCATTTTTAAAACTCCAATCAATTACTAAATCATATATTCCTCTATCAACTGGATTATCTATATAACTATAAATAATATTAAATCTTTTTTGTTTATTATAATTAAAAATATTTCCAATAATCACGTCTGCATTATTTTCAAATAAATAAATATTTGATTTATATGGACAATCAATTAGTCTCCATTTAAACCACTCTTCATCGTGAATAATTGAAAATGATTCAGTATTAAATTTTTTTTTATTTTCTAAATTACAAAGTTTTGAAATGTCACTATTTTCAATACGTCTTGGATTAATAGATACAAAAGATTTATTTCTCTTTGATTGAAAATTAAATTTATTTATTAATGGTATAATATTCAAAATGTTGATTGGTTTGACATTTCTGTAAGTGTGGTTGTTACTTTCCCAAGAAAATTTTTTAAATATTTTAAGAGACTCGTTATTACAGAAAGTAATTTGAGTAGGACATATCTTCATCCATTCTTTAGTTAAAATTGAACCGTAACCCTTGTTTCTAAATTCTTTAAGAATAATAAAATCAGTAAACCATATAGACTCTAAGATTTTTTCATTACATCTAAGTTTAGATGGAATAAGTCCAGCCATACCAATTATTCTAGAGTCAACTTCGATTACAATAGGCTCATAATCGTTATAACCTAATCTATAAAACCATTTCCAATGTTCAATTAAATTTGTATATCTGTGGGGATATGCCGATTTAAAAAAATTATTAAGAAGAGCTTTACTTATGCTAGATATTTTTCTTATTTTATAATTCATAATAATATAATATGTATCCGAAAGATGATTAATTTTGTAAAAAAATATTTATCAGAAAATACAGGAATTCTCATCCGTTTAGATGATATTGCAGAAAATATGAACTGGCCTTTGATGAAAAAATGCGAGTTATTATTTGATAAGTACAATGTGAAACCTTTATTAGGTGTTATCAGCAATAATCAAGATCCTGAACTCTTATCAAATCAGAAAAATGATATGTTTTGGGATCAAATAAGAAAATGGAAGGAAAAGAAGTGGGAAATTTCTATGCACGGTTATACGCATGTCTACGACAAAGAAACAAAAAAAAAAGATTTCTTTAATTATGGAGGTAGATCAGAATTTTTTGGACACTCATATGATGAACAGTTTTTAAGAATTAGTAAAAGTTTAGAAATATTTAAAAAAGAAAATATTGAAATAAGATCTTTTTTTGCACCAAATCATACGTACGACTTAAATACTTTTTTAGCATTAAAAAACAATAATATTAAAAACATTATTGATGGTTATGGTTTAATGCCATTTAATATTCACAACTTGAATTTTATTCCTCAATTATTTTATAAAGAAATATTTTTACCTTTCGGCATTCAATCAACCCAAGTACACTTAAATTATTGGAATGAAAACGATTTTCTTAAATTTGAAAAATTTATTATTAAAAATAATTCACAAATAATTTCTTTTGATGAAGCAATAAAAAAAGTTAATAATAATTTTTTCTATTCATCAGTAAATTGGCTTGTTGAAAAAACATTGAAATTAGTGAGAAAATTTTAATTTTTATAAATCAAACAATCTAAAACATCATTGAACTTGATTTTTTTTTTAAATTTAAGATTAATTTCATATATTCCTTTTTCAATTTGTTTTTTCGATAGATTCAAAAGGCAAGAGATATATCTTTTTTTTAACATATCTGTATATTCTTTTCTTGAAATAGTCACTTTAAATTTAAAACAACTCATTTTATATTTTACAAATTTTTTTTTAATTATTTTGATTAAATATTTATCTCGTACTAGGCTCTTATCTAATTTTTTTTTCATTGCTCTGAAAACTGGTAACTCATTATGATTAATTTTGAGAGAAAAAATTAAAATAACACCATTAGGAGCTAACCTTTTTTTAACTAAATCTATTAGTTCATTTAATTCTTTAAATTTAAAAAAATGTATTGTTTGCTTAATTAAGATTATATCAAAAAGAATATTTGTTTTTCTTAAATATTGAATAGCATCAATTTTTTTGAAGATTATATTTTTTTTTATTTCTTTATTTTTGACAATATCAACTCCTATTGCTTTTTTATCAAATCTATATTTTTTTTGTAAATAACTAATAATATTTGCTCTACCACATCCAATATCCAATATTTTTGAATTCTTATTCAAATTAATTTTCGTTTTGAGAAATTTACTAAATTGGGAGATATACGATTTAGATGATAGCCATGTTTTATTATCCCAGTTTTTAAGTTTTTTCATCAGAGGGCAACAACAGCAGCAGCCATCGAGGCAAGCCTTGCTTGAGTATCATCTGCTCTACTTGTAATAACAACTGGCACTTTACCGCCCACAACTACTCCAGCAGCACAAGCGCCCATAAAAAATATCATCATTTTAACTAATCCATTACCTGCTTCTACATTAGGCACCAATAGAATATCTGTTTTTCCTGCAACAGCATTTTTTATTCCTTTTATTTGAGCAGCTTTTTCGGAAACTGAATTATCGAATGCCATAGGACCAAAGACTTCAGCTTTAATACCTTCTTCTTTAGCTCTTTTTGTTAATTCTTTAGCCTCAACAGAACTTGGCACACTTTCTAAAACTTCTTCTGTAGCAGATAAAATTGAAACTTTCGGTTTTTCAATACCTATCCTATTTGCAAAATCTACAGAGTTTTTTAAAATATGCATTTTAGTTTCTAATTTAGGTAGCACGTTTAACGCACCATCAGTAATGATGAACGGCTTGTCATTTTTTTCTAGTGTCATGTGCCATACATGACTCAATCTTTTTTTACCTATTAGATTTAAATCTCTTTTTAGTACAGCTTTCATTAAAACATCTGTGTGAATATGACCTTTGACTATTATTTTTACTTTACCTTCACTAGCTAATTTAGCAGCAATCGGAGCAGTACTATTTTCATCAGACTCATGAACAATTTCATATTTTGAAATATCCCAATTAATCTCCTTTGAAATTTTTTCGATTATCGACTTATCTCCAACGAACAATGGTGTTATTAAATTTGCCTCAACCGCTTGCTTTGCTGACTCTATTGCAACTTTTTTTACAGCATTTACTATTACAGCTTTTACAGGACCTTTACCTTTAGCAATTCTTAAAAGATTTTCAGGACAAATTATGTTTTTATTCGTTAGCATCAAGGTCTTCCATTTCTTTCAGTATTTTTGAAGGTATAGATATATCTTTATTTATATTTTTTTTATATATCTTATTTTTTCTTTCTCCAGGATACATTATTGAGCTAAATCCTTTTGCTTTAGGAAGTTTTTTAACTAATTTGATATTTTTTTTCATCTCTTTTAAAAAATTATTTCCTGAGAAAACATTAGGATTAATTGTGATAAATAAATGTCCCATGTTTTGTGGTCCTGAAAAATCATCAAAAGGGTCTTTTGTTTTTCCACCATGGCTGCTTCCAGTCAAAACACCACTTAGTATATCAACCATCCAAGCTAAACCTGAACCTTTAAAACCTGCTATGGGTAATTGTGTACCTTGCAAAGCTTGTTTAGCATCTGTCGTTATTTTTCCTTTTTTATTAAGAGCAACGCCAAAAGGAATTTTAAAACCCAACTTTTCTGCTCTTCGAATTTTACCTCGATTAATGATTGATGCTGAAGAATCAAATATAAAAGGTGTGTTACCTGTTGGCGCTCCAAAGCAAATAGGATTAGTTCCAAACAAAGATTTTTTTGCTCCATGCGGTGCTAATGCAGGAGGGGCATTAGTAAAACAAAATACTATTAAGTTTTTCTTTACAGCTTGCTCGGCATAAAAACTAGATAATCCGTAATGACCACTTTTTTTAATAGCTACTAGACCAATTCCAGTTTTTTTTGCATTGTTAATAGCTACTTTAATACCTATATCAGCAGCAACAAAACCAATACTGTTGTCTGCATTAATGTGCGATATAGATGAACTTATTTTTTTTATTTTTATTTTTGGTTTTGAATTTATAAGACCTTTTTTCAATCTATCGCAATACATCTTTAATCTTGCTAAGCCATGGGACTGTGCATTTATAAGTTCAGCTTTAAGTAAATAATCAGCACAAATTCTGGAGTGACTGTTTGAAAGATTATGTTTTTTAAAAATTCTCTGAAGTTTTGAAAGTATTACTTTTTTTTTCACTTAATTATTTTTGAACCTTTTTGTTCCCAGTAATTTGTTCTTTGTTCTGGATTCTCGACCAAACTCTTACACATAAGACCATATTTTTTTGCTAAAGATGAAAAATCTTTGTTTGCCATTTTTACAAATGCATCTATTTTTGTCTTGGTCATCTCAGCCATAACTTCAGGATTTAATCCCATAATTTCCCCCAAATCATAGTTATACTTCAATGAAACATCTGCACTATTTTCTAAATTTTTTATAATTCCCTGATCTTTCCCTGCCTTTTTAAAGCTCTCTGCTGCAACCTTATAGAAACTGTAACAATCTAAATAATCTTTTTGAATGTTTTCCATGATATATTTGGCTACTTTTTTTTCTTTTACTTTTTCGTCAGCTAAGAGAGACGCTGGAAGAAGAAAAATAAATAGTATGATCAAAAGCCTTTTCATTAATGACTAACCTTTTCCTCGCCAAGGAATTGTTTTATCAATAATTTTTCTTATTGTAATATCAAATAACAAACCTAACATTCCCATAATAAATATAGTTATCCATATTACTTCATATTGGAAATATTTTTTAGCGACATTTTCTACGAACCCAACTCCTGTAGTCCCGGCTAAAAATTCTGCAGCTACTAAAGTTCCCCAACACATTCCTGTTGCCACTCTTATGCCAGTAAGAATTTCTGGCAAAGAGTTTGGAAAAATAACATGTCTTAATATTTGCCATTTAGATGCGCCAAGAGAATGGGCGGCATGAATTTTAGATAATTGAGTTCCTGAAGCCCCAGCTCTAGCCGAAATAATCATTATTGATAGCGAGACCATAAATAACAAGAACACTTTCCCAAGATTATCAATACCAAGAACTGAAATTACTAATGGTGCCCAAGCTAGTGGTGGCACAGGTCTATAAAGTTCAATTAAAGGATCAAAAAAACCTTTTGCAAATCTATTTAATCCCATGAATAAACCTAATGGCACGCCCACAATAATTCCTGCCACAAGACCAAGGAAAACTCTTAAAAATGAGTCCCATATATGACCTGTTGGTATTGGAATTTTAAATAAACTGAAATCTCCTGTTACAAAACTTAATACTTTGCTTTTAAAGTTGGGTTTAACTTCACCCTTTTCATTATGAACTGGGTATTCACCAGGTAAAACATCCGCAAACCAGTCAGGAATTAAGAAACCTATAATCTTACTTACATCCATCATTTCATACCAAATTAAAGGAATCTGTTTGTAACCAACATTAGGGTTAAGCATTAATGTAAATTTATTAATTGTATCTGAAGGTTTGGGTAACCATCTACCTGATCCTTGCTCTGAACAACTTGGTCCACTAGAAATAATAGTACCAGACGGAAATAAAAGTATATCAACCCATCTTAAAGTGCCTTGTTCTTTTTTCTGTGCTTTATCAAAATTAATTATTGAAAGCTGCATGTCTTTCAAAGTATTTGGTGGAAAAATACTTGCGTATTCAATTCTTCTTGCAATTTTCAAGATATCTTTTGCAAAAGAGGAAGCAATCTCCTCTGATGAGCCAACATTAGTTCTGAAATCTTTAATCTCTTTTTTTAGTTTTTCCAAAGCTGAAGTATATTGACTATTATGGTTACGAAGCTCGAAGAACTCGTCGCTAATTAAATTAAGCTCCTCAGCAGCTGCTTGAAATTTTAAACCTCGTTTTGTTTTTGGTATCGAAGGTATTTCAATGGTGTTTTCAATTGATGTACTTGAAGCTTTCCAACTACCTTCCTCTTTAGCAGCTTCAATTCTTTCTATTTCTTGTTCAGCACTCTCATTTGGGTAATCTTTTTTTCTAAAATTTTTAGTTAAATCTATAATTTTATTATTAATTATTTTAATTTGTTCTTTTGTCTCATTATTTAAAAGTTTTTCATTAGTCAGTAAAGGAATTGTATTTTTAGTTTGCGAAACAAAATTTAATAATTTGCTTCTATCTTGACTTTTTACTTTTTCTGAATTTTCAATTTCAATAATTATTTTATTTAAATTTTCTGTTTCAGTTTCAATTACAGAAGTACTTTTAAGTTGACGCTCTTCGATTGGAAAAAGGTATTTAAGAGAAAGAAGGGACTCATTTACCTTTCCGACTTGACAAAGTTCATTAGCCGATCGAGGAAAAAAAGATTTTGCAATATCCCAAGAGTAGTAAAGCCAAACTAATAATAAGAAACTACTTCCAACAATTACCCAGTGAATTCCACCTTGTGCTCTTTCTGGATTTCCAAAAACAGCATCTATTTTTTCTGTTTTAATTAATTTTCTACCGTACAAAACACATCCAACGATAGCAAAGAAAAATACAAAAGTTAAAAAAGCTGTGATCATTAATTGTCTTTACCCATTATTTCTTCCTCCATATCCCAAATCATAGAGAGAATTTCCTCTCTTTTTGAAACAAACTCTTTATTGTTTTTGATTTCTCTCAAATCACCTTTAAGACCCATTGATGCAAAGGGTAACTTATATTCTTTATGAATTCTTCCGGGTCTTGGAGCCATAACGTAAACTTTTTCTCCAAGCAATAATGCCTCTTCAACTGAGTGGGTTATTAAAATAATTGTTTTACCTGTTTCTTTCCAAATTTTAAGTACTAGCGACTGCATTTTTTCTCTCGTCAATGCATCTAAAGCTCCAAGAGGTTCATCCATTAAAATTAAATCAGGATCATTAATTAAGCATCTAGCTAAAGCTACTCTTTGCTGCATACCCCCTGATAATTGGTAAGTAGGAGTATTACCAAAACCTTTTAAACCAACTATATCCAACCATTCGTCAACTTTCTTTTGTGTTTGAACAGCGTCTTCTTCCTTCATTCTCAAACCAAAATTTACATTCTCAGCAACTGTTAACCATTCAAATAAAGCACCTTGTTGGAAAACCATTCCTCTATCAACACCTGGTCCATTGATTTCTTTATTATTAAGAGTAATTTTTCCTGAAGTTGGTCTTATAAATCCTGCTGTAATATTTAATAAAGTTGTCTTTCCACATCCTGAGGGACCAAGGACGGTTAGCAATTCCCCTTTTTTAATTGTAAAATTTAAATCTTTGAGCGCATGGACAGTCTCTCCTTTCGGAGTTTTAAAAATCATATTTAAGTTTTGTGAAATTAAGTCGCTCATAAAATAATTATATTAGATATTTAGTTAAAAAAATAGGCACCAATTGTTAAAATTGGCGCCTATTAATTTGATTTCTTAAACTACGGTAAAAACTTAGTAGTTACCGTACCTCTTGGAGTGTCAAATCCTTTTAAAAACTTAGCAAGGTTTCCACTCTTCATAGATTTTTTTGTTTCTTTTGGCGTTAAGAATTTGAAGCCACTTAAAGTGTCTTTCATGTCAGCAACTTTCATTTCTGACTCTTTAGACATAGCATTCATATCACTTCCACCATTTCTATATCTCTCGTTAGCTTCATGAGTTAACTCAACGAATGATTTTAACATTCCTGGGTTTTCTTTCATGAACTTGTTAGTAACAGAAACAATATCAATACCCATAATTCCACCAGCACGTGCCTCATCTACTGTTAGAAGTCTCTTTCCAACTGATGTTGCAGACTTTATAGAATTACCACCAAACAAACATGCCATTACTACATCACCACTTACAAGTGCAGCTGCACCTTCTTCAGGATCCATAGCAATAATATTCATTTTTTTTCTATCAGCTCCAACTATTTTCATACTTTCAGTAAAAACATACTCAGCCATAGTTCCTAATGGAACTGCAACTTTTTTACCTTCTAGCTCTGAAGCGTTCGCTTTTGTAATACCAGATTTATTAGAAGTAACACATGTTGTTCCTCCCATACCGTATTCCATAGCAACGTCAACTAAACTGATAGGCGCTTTAGCTTTAACAGCATTAATGTAAGGCATTAAACCTTGTGAGTAAGAGATATCAATATCTCCTGCTAACATTGCATCTGTCATCGCCACACCATTCGTAAAATTAGTCCACTTCACTGGCACACCAAGTGCTTTTGAATACGCTTTTTTATTCATGTCCTCTAGATTAGGAGATGGCCACTCTAAAAAGTACGCAACTCTAACTTCTTTAGCAGCAGAATTTGCAACCGAAGAATAAAGAGAAAAAGCCAAAACCATTCCAAGAACTGTGCTTATTATTTTTTTCATAGTTCTCCTATATATAGTTTGTTAATTAATGAAGATTTAAAATGAATTTTAATCGTAAGTAAATACCTAGTGTGTTCAATAATAGGCGATGTTTAGATAAATAATCAATTACAGGTTGCAATTGAAATTAATACTAATTTTTTTAAATTTTTTTGAATTTTTTTAAATTCATAGAGGTGTTCGACGGATAAGTTTTGTTAAACACTTTCTTGTAGGAAATCTTTTTTATTTTAGGATTATATTTTTTTACAAATTTAAATACGCTTTGAGCCTTTCCTCCAAAATTTATTACTCCTTTTAGTTTTAAAATTTTAAAAACTTTAGGAGCAATATCTTCATGAAATATGAAATTTGTATAAAAATCACTAAAAGCTGCTTTATGCACAAATGGTTTTTCTGTCATAGAAGCTCTAACAATTAAAGAATTTTTATATAGTTTTACAGAACATTCCCCTCCTAATTTTGACCATGCGTAATTATTTATCGGCAAAACAGGATCATCTTCTTTATAGCCACCTTTTTTTCCTGGATATACGTAACTTGATGAAAAATAGATAAGTTTAATATTTAGTTTTTCACAAATTTTAACAATGTTTGCTGTCCCAATAATGTTTAAATCAATACTCTTTTTAATATCATTATTATGCACTGACATTGGTCTAGATAAACCTGCTAAATGAATAAGGTATTTTGGTTTTTTCTTTTTTAAATATTTAAGAATTGAGTTTTCTTTAAGTATATTTAGATTTGACTTCGAGGGGAAGAATACCGAGTATTTCGATTTAACCTTTTTAAGAGATGAAGCAAATCTGCCGGTACCACCTGTAACTACTATTCGATTACTATAAAGCAACATGGGAAAACCAAGTACCTCCATTTTTTTTAAATTCTTTTTCTTTTAAAAAAATTTCTTCTTTGTGGTTCCAAGCAAATAAGAAAGCTATATCCGGAATGTTTTCTTTAAAATGACTCATAGGAACAATTGGTATATGTTTACCCGGCGAAAACTTTCCAATTTTTTCAGTTGTAGTATCACAAATATAATCAATTAAATCGGTTCCAATATTACAATAGTTTAAAACTGTAGTACTTTTAGCTGTAGCTGCATATCCGCAGATTTTTTTATTGTCGGATTTAAATTTATTCAATTTTTCTATAGTCATTTTTTTGGATAATTCACAAGCCTTTTTAAAGTCTAAACATGACTCAATTGTGTCTAATTTTTTACCTTGTTCTTCATCAAGAAATTTAGAAACTATTTCACTTTTTTTGTGTTTATTCTTTCTTGCAATTACATACCTCATTGACCCTCCGTGAGTAAACTGAGGTAGAACATCTATAAGTTCAAAGTCAAACAAATCAAATATTTTTTTTATTGAACTGACGGAAAACATAAATATGTGTTCATCGTATATTTGATCATAAGAAATTTTTGAAAACATAGATCCAAGATAAGGCTCTTCAAATATAAGTAAACCTTTAGATGACAATAATTTATCGACACATTTGATAACATCTTTAAGATCAGGAATATGAGCTATAACATTTGCAGAACATATAACATCAACTGAAGAGTGGAAATTCTTTATCTCATCTAAGTTTTGGGTATTAAAAAATTTACTCAATGTTTTGATATTTTTTTTATTTGCAAGTTCAGCAATAGTTATAGAGGGTTCAAATCCTACTGCTTCAATATTAGTATTCTTAAAATTTTCAAGCAAAGTTCCATCATTAGAACCCACTTCAATAAGTTTTGATCCATGGTGAAGATACTTTTCTTTTAACCAATGAGCAAATTGGTTAAAATGTTTTTTCATATTTAGTGAGCTGCTAGTATAAAAAGGATATCTATCATTATGTACTTTTACAGGATTTGAAAACTCATTTAATTGTAGCAAAGATACTTTACTTGAAAATCCTACTTCCATTTCATAAAAAAACTCATTATCAAAATTGTTTTCATCTAAAAAACCGTTAGCAGATGGCATTTTGCCAAAAGACATGAAAGGACTTAGCTTATCTCCAGTTATTTTGCATTTCATTTTATTTTTTTTGAAATTGTTTAAAAGTTAAATTTCTTTTATCTTTTTTTGAGAGTATTGGATTTTTAATAGGCCATTTAATTTTGAGCGAAGGATCGTTCCAAATTATTCCAATTTCATGTTTAGAAGATCTAAAATTGGTATTGTAATAATGAACTATATTTTCCTTTTCTCTAGCTAAAAATCCATGAGCAAATCCAGGAGGAATAAAAATTGATTTTCCATTTTTTTCAGAAAGTTCGATTTTAAAATGCTTACCAAATGTTTTTGAGTTTTTTCTCAAATCTACTGCTACATCTAAAATTGCTCCTTTTAAAACAGAAACAAACTTACCTTGTTTTTTTTTTGTTTGCATATGTAGACCTCTTAGGACGTTCTTCTTTGACCTAGATGTACATGAAAAAATAAATTTAGAACCTTTAAATAATGTTTGTTTAAAATCTTCTTTAAAATAACCTCTTGAATCCTTATAGATTTTATTAGTGACTATCTTGAGACCTATTAACTTAGTTTTTTTAATTTGCATTATTTTTTATACGATATATATTTTAAAATTAAATACCACTATTAGTTGTATATAATTTAGTTGTTTTAGGTAAGCAATAGTCTAAAGATTTTATTATTATGAGTTCACAAAGAACAAACATTCCAAACTCTTTAAACGAGCACTGGATGCCGTTTTCAGACAACAAATCATTTAAAAAAAATCCTCGACTTATAACAGACGCAAAAGGGGTCTATTTAACAAATCATTTAGGAAAAAAAATGATTGATGCTAGCTCGGGTTTATTTTGTAACCCTCTTGGACATGGAAGAAAAGAAATAACTGAAGCAGTTTCTAAGCAGTTAGACAAGTTGGATTACTGTCAACCTTTTAATCAAGGATTTGGAGGATCTTTTGAATTAGCAACAAGAATTGCAAAAAAAACCCCAGAGGGAATTAACAGAATTTTTTATACTATTTGTGGATCTACTGCAGTTGAGACAGCTATAAAAATTGCAATCGCTTATCACAGAGCAAAAGGAGACTCAAAAAGATTTAGATTTGTCGGAAGAGAAAGAGGATATCACGGCATGAACATTGGAGCTACCACAGTTGGCGGAATGATAAATAACGTAAAAACTTTTGCAAGTGTTCTTATGCCAGGCGTACAACACATGAGGCACACCCACTTACCTGAGCATAAATTTGTAAAAGGACAACCTGAAACAGGTGTTGAGTTAGCAGAAGATCTAGAGAGAATTGCAATGAATTTTGGAGGTGAAAATATCGCTGCGTGTATTGTCGAACCTATAGCTGGATCAACTGGAACCTTAGTTCCTCCAAAAGGTTATTTAAAAAGACTTAGAGAAATATGTGACAAACACGGAATACTTTTAATCTTTGATGAAGTGATCACGGGTTGGGGAAGGACAGGCTCAGCATTTGCAGCTCAAGAATGGGGAGTTACGCCCGATATTATGACAATGGCAAAAGCAACAACTAATGGAGTTGTACCAATGGGAGTAGTGGCAGTAAAAGAGGAGATGTATGACACAGTGTTAGATGCATCTAAAAATCCAGAAGGAACTCCAGAATTATTTCACGGCTATACATACTCTGGCATTCCAGTTGCTGTAGCAGCGGCTTTAGCTGTTCAAGATATTTTTGATAAAGAAGATATTTTTAATAGAGCTAAAGAAATGTCACCTTATTTTCAAGACGGTCTACACTCTTTAAAAGATTTAAAAGAAGTTGTAAGTATTAGAGGTTATGGAATGATGGGTGGCATAGAAATGAAAATGGTAGACAAACCAGGAAAAGCAGGATTTCAAACTTTTAAACATTGTTACGATGCAGGTGTAAATTTTAAAAATACTGGAGACAGCTTAATTATTGCACCTCAATTTATTTGTGAAAAAAAACACATTGATGAGATAATCGAAAAATTAAGAACAGGTATTACAAATTATACCAAATCATAAATGATCATAGGAGTACCAAAAGAAATAAAGCTTCAAGAGCATAGAATTGGCTTAACTCCTGATAGCGTTAAAATTTTAACGAAAAAAAATCATAAGGTTTTAGTACAAAGCAACGGTGGATTCGAGGCAGGTTTTACAAATGAGGATTACAAAAATGCCGGCGCTCAAATAATTGATAATGCCGAAGAAATTTTTAAAGAGTCTGATATTATTGTCAAAGTAAAAGAACCTCAAATGAGTGAAGTAAAAATGATAAGAGAAAATCAAATCATTTATACTTACTTACATTTAGCTGCTGCAAAAGAACTTACTGAGGAATTAATTAAATCTAAATCAATATGCATTGCATATGAAACCGTTACAGATGATTATGGCCGGCTACCTTTACTAGCACCAATGAGTGCTGTAGCAGGAAGAATGTCAATACAAGCTGGTGCACACTCACTTGAAAAAAATCAAAAGGGTAGAGGCTTATTATTAGGTGGAGCACCTGGAGTCGAGCCAGCTAATGTAGTTATTTTAGGTGGTGGCGTGGTTGGAGAAAATGCAGCAATAATAGCGACCGGAATGAAAAGTAAAGTTTACGTGGTAGACAAATCAAAAGATAGATTAAATCAACTACATAAAATGTTTGGAGATAAAATAATAGCGGCAGAAAGTAATAAAATAGATCTAAAAAAACTTGTTTCAGAATGTGATTTATTAATTGGCGGAGTTTTAATCCCTGGAGCAGAGGCACCAAAATTAGTATCAAAAGAAATGATAAAATCTATGAAAAGAGGTTCCGTAGTTGTTGATGTCGCGATTGACCAAGGAGGGTGTATAGAGACTAGCAAACCGACTACACATGCTAATCCTACTTATATCGTTGATGATGTGGTGCACTATTGTGTTGCTAATATGCCTGGGGGAGTTCCTAGGACTTCTACAATGGCATTAAATAAAGCAACTTTACCTTTATTGATAAAAATAGCTGACCAAGGTTATAAAAAGACACTTTTAGCTGACAAAAATTTTTTAGCAGGTTTAAATGTTTTTAAAGGAAAGATTACCTGTAAGGGAGTTGCAGAGGCTTTCAACATAAAATATTTTTCACCAAAAGAAGCGATATCAGCTTAAACCCAAACCGGACTTAAAATTATTTTGATATAAAGAATTTGAGGTAATTTTTATTTAAAGCGCCCACTATGAACTTATTTTTTATTACATTGTGTACAAGATTGTGTTTTAATTCAAATAAGTATGAGCTCGGAACTTGATAAAAATAATTTCTACTCTGAATTGAAAAATCCCAATTCAATTAGCAAAAGGGTCAATGTTAATGATTTAGTTTCTAAGATGAATGAGGACAAAAAAAAAGAGAGAAAGAACAGTTTAGTATTAGGCGCTGCCGCGGTATCAGCAGTAACTGTTTTTGGAATAATACTTACACTTTAAGTTTATCACCACCTAGACAATCTAAAAGTCGGTTTAAATAAAATTAAAGCACTGGTATAACTTCTTAATGCGAATTAATCAGTGTAGATCGTGTAAGTCCAATAAATTAGTAACATTATTCTCATTAGGAAACCTTAGTTTCACTGGAAAATTTTCTACCTTAAGAAAAAATATTAAAAAAACACCGATAACTTTAATTATTTGTCAAAATTGTGAATTAGTCCAATTAGCACACAATTACGATTTAAAATATTTATATGGTCCGGACTATGGTTATAGAACTGGCATTAATAAAACAATGCTCGAACACGTAAAAAAAATAACAAAAACTTTAGCAAAAAAAACATCCTTAAAAAAAGGAGATATGGTTTTAGATATTGCAAGTAATGATGGATCTTTATTAAATTGCTATAATAGAAATATTGTTAAATGTGGAATTGATCCAATACTAAATAAATACAGACAGAACTATAAAAAAATTAAATATGCAATACCAAGTTTTTTTTCTTTAAAAAAAATCAAAAGAAAAATAAACAAAAAATTCAAAATCATTACCGCTTTGTCAGTATTTTATGATGCAGAAGATCCAAATAAATTTTTAAAGGATGTTAAAGACTTGTTAAAGCCAAACGGAGTTTTTTTATTAGAATTCGCTGATTTGGCATCAATTTTAAAATATAAAATGTTTGATACTATTTGTCATGAACATTTAGAATATTACAGCAGTAAAGTAATAATAAATTTAGCTGATAAAAATGGCCTAAAAGTTTTTGATATTAAAGAAAATAATATTAATGGTGGAAGTAAACAATATTTTATTTGTCAAAAAGATTCAAAAATACCTTTAAATAAAAAAGTCATTAGAAAAACTATTAGCTTAGAAAACAAACTTCAAATGAATAAAGTTTCAACATTTACAAAATTTTTAAAAAATATTAATGAATCGAAAAAAAAATTGAATAATTTGATTAAGACTATAAAAAATAAAAACCAAAATATTCATTGTTATGGTGCTTCTACTAAAGGAAATGTTCTTTTGCAGTATTTTAAAATAAATCATAAAAAAATTGATTTTGTCGCAGAAAGAAATAAGAACAAGTACGGTTTATATACACCAGGTTCAAGAATTAAAATAATATCTGAAAAAGCATCTAGAAAATTAAAACCAAATTATTATTTAGTTCTACCTTGGCATTTTAAAAGCGAAATTTTAAAAAGAGAGAAACTTGCGATTAAGCAGGGAACAAAGTTTATTTTTCCGTTGCCTAAATTAAAAATAATAAAAAATATTTAGTATCCGTATTTTTCGACAAATTCTAAATCAGCCCTTACCATATCGTCAACCAGACCTTGAAAAGAATATTTAGGTTTCCATTTCAAAATTTTTTTTGCTTTAGAGCAGCTTCCTAGCAAGGTTTGTACATCTGCTGGTCTTTCAAGTTTTTTATCTATTTTGACGTACTTTCTATAATCTAAATCTACTGCTTTAAACGCTAGCTTTGCAAAGTCCCTAACAGAATATTGTTTACCAGTGCTTATTACAAAATCTTCTGGGTTTCTTTTATTTAACATCATCCACATCGCTTTTACGTAATCTTCTGCATGTCCCCAATCTCTTTTGGCATCCATATTTCCAAGTTTTAAATCTTTTTGAAGTCCAAATTTTATCCTTGCAACTGCATGCGTGATTTTTCTTGTAACAAACTCGAAACCTCTTCTTGGAGACTCGTGGTTAAAAAGTATGCCGCTGCAACAGAACAAGCCGTAAGCTTCTCTGTAATTTCTTGTTAAGTCAAATCCTGCAACTTTTGATATTCCGTATGTCGATCTTGGATAGAAAGGAGTTTTTTCGTTTTGAGGGATTTCTAGAACCTTGCCATACATTTCAGATGAAGCAGCAAAATAAAATTTTGTTTTTGGTGAAAATTCTTTTATCGCTGACAAAAGATAATGAGTCCCATTTATGTTAGTGTTTAAAGTTGAAAATTCGTCTTTGAATGCATAATCGATATAACTTTGGGCACCTAAATGGTAAATTTCTTGAGGTTTAATTTTTTGGATAATTTGTACTATACTTGCGTAACTCTCTAACGAGGCAGGATGTAATTTAATATCGTTTAATAGGTGTTTTAATCTCCATAGCCTGTGAGTTTTATCTTCAGCAGCAACACGTCTTATTAATCCATGTACTTGATAATTTTTTTTTAATAAAAGCTCAGAGAGATAGGAACCATCCTGGCCAGTAATTCCAGTAATTAATGCTCTTTTTTTCATTTTGTGTTCAAATCGTTATATTTTTTGAACAAACTATATTAAAAAAGGAACTAATACAATATATAAAGAAAAGGGACAGTTAATGAAAAAATCTAAAAATTTTTTTACAAGATTATTGTTCAGTTTTGGTAAAAAATATCTGCCTGATTACATTTACTCTTTAATGTTATTCATAAGAACATTTAAAAAATTTAAGAGAGAAGTAACAAAAGAAAAATCTGAAATTAAATTCTCAAAAAAATTAGATCGAATTAATGATTTTGAATTCAAAATAACATCTCAAAATAACGAGGACGGGATAATTAATTATATATTTAGTAAAATCCCTCACAATAAATATTTTGTTGAAATTGGTTTTAGTTATTATGAGTGTAATTCTTTGAATTTAATTAAAAATGGTTGGAATGGTAAATTAATTGATATAAACAAAGATGAATGTCTATCACTAAAAAGATTAACCTCATTTTTCTATCCTAAATCGAAAATTGAAATAACAAATAAAAAAATATTAAAAGACAACATCAACGAAACAGTATTTTCTAGTTCAGATGGTCAAATGATCGATTTTTTTTCTTTAGACATCGATGGAAATGATTATTGGGTTTTAAAAGAATTGGATGTAGACAAAATCAATGTTATTTGTTGTGAGTATAATCATTATATTGGAAACAATGTAAAAAAAACTATACCCTATGATCCAAATCACATATGGAAAAATAATGGATGCTTTGGAGCATCGTTAGATGCCATGACAAACTTACTAGAAGCAAAAGGCTTTAATTTAATAGCTGTAGAAAGTTCAGGCACTAATGCTTTTTATATTAAAAAAAAATTTGCGGAAAAATTTGAAATTTTATCCTCGATAAAAAGCTGGAAATCAGCTGATAGAAATAATAGTGAGGAACAAATTAAATACATAAAAAATTCAGTTAAAAATTTTGAATTTTTAAATCTATAAGGATTAATTTGAAGAAAATAAATAAAGCTGCTCAAAAAATATTTAAAAAATTTTTTTATAATATTTTTAATTTAATACATGGTAAAATTGAAGGTGTAGTCTCATCAAAAGATAATCATAGAATTAAAACTTTAGAGTCTAGTTTTCAAAAAACAAATAAATATAAAGTTTTTATTATTAAAGAAGGAAGATTGTATACTGATAGAGTTCATGATGCAGCTATAATTTTAGACAATAATATTGTTGAGGGACCTTCTTTTCAATTGAGACCGGTAAATAACGTGAGTGCTGATCAAAATATTGTTTTAAAAAAAGGCACGCCAAGATTTAAAAAAAAATTAAGCGGCACCACATTATCTTTACTTACCGGAGGAGCCGGCAATGATAATTATTTTCATTGGTTGTTTGATGTTCTACCTAGAATTAAAATTTGTGAAAAAGTTTTAGACATTTCAAAAATTGATTATTTTTTATTTCCAGAAATTGAAAAAAAATTTCAGACAGAAAGTCTAGATAAATTAAAAATACCAAGAAATAAAAGATTATCGAGTAAAAATTATAGACATATAACAACTGATGAAATTATAATTACTCAACATCCTTATTGCATTAACAATGATGCAGATGTAGAAATTGAAAACATTCCAATTTGGATCTCTCAATGGCTTAAATCAGTTTGTTTAGACAAAACTCTATTTGGTAATAATGACTATCCAAAAAAAATTTATATAGACAGGAAAGACTCTACCTCAAATAATAAAAAGTTACGGACTATTATTAACGAAGATGAAGTAAAAGACTTGTTAAAAAAATATGACTTTAAAATTATATCATTAAGTGATTATTCTTTTGAAGAGCAGATTAGAATTATAAATAGTGCAAAAGTAATTGTAGGGCTTCATGGTGCTGGTTTTGCCAATTTTTGTTTTTGTGAACCAAATACTAAAGTGGTAGAGTTAAAAAGTAGTACTTCTGGTAAAATGTATGAAAATCTAGCATTTAATAACAAACTTGAATATAAATCAGTTGTTAGCGAACCTGTTGGAACTAATTTTAATAATCAGTATGGAAACATAAAAGTATCAATAGAAAATTTAGAAAAACAATTAAAGTGACGTATTTAAAAAAAAGATATTACATAGTAAGATTAAACAATAAACTGGTCTCAACAAAAAATGTGTCACCAATAAATTTTTTTATAATTTTAATTTCATGAAAAATAATTTTTTAAAATATTGGTATAAATTGTTTGATAAACAAGCCTACTTAGATTTCAAAAATACTAGCAGAACTGAATTGACAATTAAATTATTTAAGTCGAAATATGAAGAACAAATTTATCAAATTCAAAAAAAAATCAAAAATCAAAAAAAAATATCATTTTTACATTCAGGTCATATAGGTGATATCATAAATACTCTTCCTGTAATAAAAGAGATAGCCAAAACACATTTGTGTGAACTATATATTAATATAGATAAGCCTTTAGAGGTATATCATCACGCTCATCAAGCAGGAAATGTTTACATCAATAAAAAAATATATGAAATGTTATTACCTTTGCTCCAATCTCAAAAATATATTGACAAAGTAAATGTATACACTAACCAATCTATTGATATAAATTTTGATCTAGTAAGAGATTTGCCAATTAATTTACTTTTTGATAATTTAAGATATGGCTCCCTTATCGCAGGAGTGCAGCCAGATATTAGTCAAGCTTATTTAAATGTTGAACCCCACCCGAGCATAGTAAATAAAATAGTTATTTTAAGATCTCTTCGATATCAAAATCAATTTATTAATTACAAGTTTATTGAAAATTATAAAGATACTTTATTTGTAGGAACAAAAGATGAGTATAATGAATTAAAAAAAGAAATTAAAAATATGGAATTTTATGATTGTAAAGACTTTTTAGAAATGACGCAAATTATTAAAGCGGGAAGATTTTTTGTTGGAAATTCTTCTCTTGGAATTGATTTAGCAGAAGCAGTTAAATCCCCGAGATTACTAGAAGCTTGCCCTGGTTTCCCAGCACGTCAAATACATGGTTTAGATGCTTACGATTTTTATTTTCAACCTCATTTTGAAAAATTTTTTAAAATTCTAGATCAAAAAACTTAATAAAAATTATTTCTTTTTAAAAAGAATATCCCCGTAATAGTAATCTTTATTAAATTTTGATACTTTATAATTATTTTTGAATATATTTTTATACTTCATCTTTTTCATAAACATAATCAATTTTTTTGGCGAAAAAAAAATTATTGGATGAATACTTCCAGGAACTCCAAATTGTATAGAAAAATAATTTTTTTTTCTTTTATTAAAGGGGGTATAACTTATTAAAACAAATTTTGGATTTAATTTTATTAGTCTTTTCATCATTTGCTCATAGTTTTCTAAATATTGCATTGAGCTATTGAAGTAAACTATATCAACATTTTTCAACTTTAACTCATTTAAAGAAGAAATATATTTTATATTTGATTTAAATTTTTTTGGTATTTTATTTTTAATAATTCTTACTAATTTTTGAGTATCCAAGACTATACATTTAGTTTTAATATTTGTTGCCTTTTCAATGTAACTATAAGCCGGATTTGATCCACCGCCTATATCAATAATCACTGGTTTCTTTTTGTTTAAAAGAGCAGGCAATAAAGCTGCTATGTAAAATCTATCAATTAATTCAACTTTATTAGGACCTTCAAATTTTGTAAATCTATAATCAAAATATTCTCCGATATTATTTGAAAAATTTTGAGCTTTTTTGTAGGTGTTAAATTTTCTCCCATATTCTGGTTTTGGTTTTTTTTTAAAATATTTTGAGAGTTTAATTTTCATTAAACTAATATTTAGCGTATTTTTTTATTTCTCTTATATTTGAATTAGTCAATTTATTAATTTTTAATTTAAGCTTAGCTCTTTCATCATTTAATTTATATACACCTTTTGCAAGTTCGGAAAGCCTTTCCAGGTGCTTTTGCGTTAACCTTTTTTGATCTTCCATCTCCCACATTTTCATATTAGTATTTTTTAAACTTTTCCAGAGTCTTTTAATACTGTTATTAATTTTAATATTTTTTCTTAAGATATTTTTTAAAATAAACAATTCTTTATTAACAAAATTTAAGTCCGCTCTGTTTGAAATTTTAAGTTTTTTTATTTCTAAAATTGTAATTCTGTCTATCAAGTCACCTATAGAACTCTCTACAAGAATTTTTTTTGTTTTCATTTTATTATTATTTATTGTAATAACTACCTTAAATGAAAAAGCAAATAAAAAAAGTAAAAAAATGCTTACTTTGTAAAGGCTCAAATTTAGTTTCTTTGTTTAATGTCGGGAATTTGTACGTAAGTAATTTTGTAAAGAAAAAAGATATTAAAAAAGGAGTAAAATCTCCACTTAATCTATTATATTGTAAAAATTGCACTCTTATTCAGCTTTCTCACATCGCGCCTCAAGAATTAATGTATAGAAGATTCTACTGGTATAAATCAGGTGTAACCAAAATAATGAAGGATGCATTAAAAAATATTTATACTGAGAGTTTAAAACACATAAAATTAAATAAAAAAGATGTAGTATTAGATATAGGTGCGAACGATGGCACTTTATTAAAATATTATAAAAAAAATAAATTTATCACAATAGGTTGCGAACCAGCCAATAATCTTAAAAAAGAACTTAGCAGTAATTGTAATCATGTTATAAACAACTTTTGGTCCTACAAAGAACTATTAAAAATTTTAACGAAGAAAAAAATTAAAAAACCAAAAATTATTACAGCAATAGGAATGTTTTATGATCTTGAAGACCCCAATAAGTTTATTAGCGATGCCACAAAGTCACTCGACGATGAAGGAATTTTTATTGCACAATTAATGTGTTTGAAATCAATGATTAAGCAAAATGATTTAGGTAATATTTGCCACGAACATATAGAATTTTATTCCCTAAAATCTCTTAAATATTTATTTGAAAACAATGGTATGGAAATATTTAAAATTGAGGAAAACGACATCAATGGGGGAAGCTATCGTATATATTGTAGAAAATATAAAAAAGGTAGTATAAAACTTCAAAATGAAAATGTTCTTAAGCTTATGAAAAATTTTGTAAAAAGAGTCAAAAAAAATAAAGAAAAAATAGTAAAATTTGTGAATAAAAGATTAAAAGAAAATAAAAAGATTTATTTATATGGTGCTTCAACTAAGGGTAACACTTTTTTACAATATTATAAATTAGATTACAAAAAAATACCTTTTGCTGCTGAAAGAACACCATCGAAATGGGGCAGATATACTATTGGTACGGGTATCAAAATCATTCCAGAGAATGAGGCACGGAAATTGAATCCCGATTATTTTCTCGTCACACCTTGGGCTTTTATAAAAGAATTCGTAAAAAGAGAAAAAAAATGGTTAAAAAGGGGTGGAAAATTTATAGTTCCTTTTCCAAAATTAAAAATTATAAAAGATAATGCCAAAGAAAAAAAAGATTTTAATTTTAGGTGTAACGGGTCAAGACGGATCTTTCTTGGCTAAATTTTTGTTAAAAAAAAATTTTAAAGTTCATGGTTTAGTCAGGAAATCTGCTACTGGAAATTTAGGAAATATAAAAAGTATTCTTCAAAACTCCAATTTTACTATTCACCATGGTGATTTACTAGACTTAATTTCTATACAAAACATAATTGCAACTTTAAAACCTGATGAAATTTATAACTTCGCTGATCAAGATCACGTGCGATGGAGTTTTGAATTACCCGCTTATTCTTTTGATGTTACAGGAGCATCTGTAGTTAAAATTTTAGAAATTATAAAAAATTTTTCACCCAAATCAAAATTTTTTCAACCATTGTCATCTAATATATTTGGAAACAGTAAAAGGAAAAAACAAGATGAAAAGGAGCCATTTACACCTTTAAGTATTTATGCTTTAGGCAAGGTGTCCGCTTATTATGCATGTGAAATGTATAAAAAACTTTATAATATGAAAATCTACGGAGCAATTTTTTATAATCATGAGTCTGAGTTTCGACCAGAGGAATACGTCACTAGAAAAATTACTAAATCTGTAGCAAGAATTTTCTATGGTAAACAAAAACAATTAGTCTTGGGTGATATTAGCTCAAAGATCGATTGGGGTTATGCAGGAGACTATGTCGAGGCTGCATACAAAATAATGCAATTAAAAAACCCTGACTTTTTTATAATAGCTTCTGGTAAAGGTTATACTGTTGAGTTTTTTTTGAAAAAATCTTTTGAATATGTTGGTCTTGACTATAAAAAATACATAAAAATAGACAAGAAACTTTTTAGATTAAAAAAAAATGCCACTTTAATTGGCAATATAAATAAAGCAAAAAGGTTTATTAAGTTTAAAAATAAAACTAATATAAATAAATTGATTGCTTTAATGATGGAGAATGATCTTAAACAAGAGCAATAAATTTTAATAATGGAGACAAAATTAGAATTTAGTAGTATAAGTCAAAAACATTGTACGGCGAGGTAGCTCAGTTGGTTAGAGCACAGGACTCATAAGCCTGGGGTCGGCGGTTCGACTCCGCCCCTCGCTACCAAAAAAAGTATGAAATTATCTTTTATAATTATTTCCTTTAAAAGCTATCACTTATTAGAAAAATTATTAAGTAAAATACCAAGACAGCATGAAATAATAATTGTTGAGAACTCACTTGAGATGGAAACAAAATATAAAATTGAAAAAAAATATAAAAATTCAAAAGTAGTAATCCCGAAAGAAAATCTAGGTTATGCGACAGCATTTAATAAAGCTTATAAAATGTGTAAAAATAATTTTATAATTACAATTAGCCCTGATACAAAAATCGAAAAAACACTTTTTAAAAAAATTGAAAATTTACTTATAAAATTCAAAAATTTTTCCTTACTTGCACCTATTTACAGAAATCAAGAAATATATCAAAATTTCGTTCCAATCTCTAAAATTCAAACTGTCCCAAAAATCAATAATTATAAATTCATTCGAGTAAAAGAAATAGACTGGTGTTTTTGTATACTTAATAAATCAAAACTTAAGGATAAAAAAATTTTAGACGAAAATTTTTTTTTATATTTTGAAACTATAGATATATGTAGAAAACTTTTTAAAAATAAAAAAGATATGTATGTTGTAAAAAATTTTAAATTTGACCATTTAGGAACTAGTTCATCACAAAAAAAATTTGATTATATAATTAAAGAAAACAGAAACTGGCATTTTAGTTGGTCTAAATTTTATTTTTATAAAAAAAATTATAGTTATTTGTTTGCGTTAAAAAAAATATTACCTAACGTGTATCAAAGCTTAGTTGGAGTAATATGGTGTATTTTAGTTTTTGAATTTAAAGATATAAAATTACATATTGCAAGTTTAAAAGGCTTATTGTCTGGTATCTTTTTAATAAAATCACATTTCAGACCAAATTTAAATTAATATTAAAATTATGACCAATCTTAAAATGTTTTGTATTACTTTGGAGCCTGATCATATTAAATATATTAAAAGTTTAAACTATACTCCTGTAGTCTTAGGTAACAAAAATCTTTCTCAAAATTGTTTTACCGATAAAGATGGAGAGAATATATCTCATAAAAATAAATTTTATGGTGAGTATACTTTCCATTATTGGCTATGGAAAAATCATCTAAATAAAATAGAGGAAAATTGGATAGGATTTTGTCAATATAGAAAATTTTGGTCATTAAAATTTAGTTCCAACGATCAAATAAATTTAGATAATTTGAAAGACAAGGTGCTTAAAGAAATACCTGAAGAACTAGACAAGTACGAGGTAATTCTTGGCGACCCTTTTTTTGTTAATAAAAGAAAAACTATGAAATTTTTTAAAAAAGGACTCTCTTTGCTGATCTCAAATCCAAAATTTTTGTTTGACGATCAGGCTAGAAATATTAAGTTCCATTTTGATCTTATGCATGGAAAAAATAATTTAGATAGAGCGATTGATTTACTAGATAAAAATAACAAGGAAGATTTTAGAAAATTTGTAAATGATGAGATCTCATTCAATCCTCACAACATGCTAATATGCAAATCTAAGAATTTATTAAATTCTTATTATAGTGACGTATTTCCTTGGCTGGAAAATTGTGAAAAATTGTTTGGCTTTAAAGATCTTAAAGGGTACGGATTAACAAGAATATATGGTTTTCTTGCTGAAAGATTTATGTCTTATTGGTTTAAAAAAAATGCAAACTATAAAGAATTGCCAATTCTTTTTCACGACATAAGCGATATTTAAAAAATTAATTTTTTTAAGTATCTTGAATAATCGCAATTTCCATAAAATTTGATACTTTCTAATATAACTTTTTTGTTTATCCACTTTTTTTTTAAAGCAATTTCTTCTAAACAAGCAATTTTGAAACCCTGCCTTTTTTGTATAGCAGAAACAAATGAAGTAGTATCATAATAATCATCAATAGATCCAGCATCTAACCAGGCACCACCTCTACCTAAAAATTCAGCATTTAATTTATTTTTTTTTCTATATTTATTTAGCAGATCAATTATTTCTAATTCATTTCTTTTAGAAGGTTTTAAAGTTTTACTCAATTTTACTGCATTTTTATCAAAAAAATATAATCCTGTTACCGCTAGATTAGATCTTGTTAATGACGGTTTCTCTTTTAAACTAACTATTTTTTTATTTTTAATTGTGGCTATTCCATAAAGTTTAGGATTGCTAACTGGATGTAAAAAAACTTTAGCTCCATTTTTAAGTTTTGAAGTCTTTTGTAATGTTTTTGTAAGACTCTGAGCATAAAAAAAATTGTCACCTAAGATTAATGCAACATTATTATTATTAATAAATTTTTCCCCAATTATAAACGCCTCTGGTAAACCGTTAGGTTTTTGTTGTTCTTTATATTGTATTTTAATGCCAAAATTTTCTCCATTTTTTAAAATTTTTCTGAACTGATTTACTTGACCTTTATTTACAATTATTAAAACCTCTCTAATACCAGCCAACATCAGTATTGATAAAGGGTAGTAAATTAATGGTTTATCATAAATTGGTAATAATTGTTTATTAACAGACTTTGTAATTGGACTCATCCTTGTACCTAGTCCACCAGCTAAAATTATTCCTTTTTTTATCATATATTTAAACCTAACCTATTAACATATAACTTCTTTGAAATGGAATTTATAAATTTTCTATTTTTTAAATACCATTCTACCGTTAAATTTAAACCCTTTATAAGACTAGTTCGTGATTTCCATTTTAATTTTTTACGAATTTTCGTACTATTAAGCGAATATCTAAAATCATGGCCGGGTCTGTCTTTAACAAATTTTATTTTAACTTTTTTTCCAAATTTAAAACCCTTTTTTTTAAAAATTTTTAATAAATTTTTAACCAAATTTAGATTTTTTAGGTTTATATTAGAACCGACATTATAACTTTCTCCAATTTTACCTTTTTTAAAAATTTGATATAAAGCTTCGCAGTGGTCATCTACGAATATCCACTCTCTTGAATTAAGCCCTCTTGCATAAATAGGAAGAGGTTTATTTGACAATATATTTGTTATCATTTTTGGAATTAGTTTCTCAGGAAATTGGTACGGCCCATAATTATTACAACAATTTGATATGACAGCTGGTAAGTTATAAGTTCTAACATATGATTTTATTAAATGATCAGCCCCAGCTTTAGTTGCAGAATACGGTGAACTAGGGTTATAAGAAAACGTTTCGCTTGTTTTTTTTGTTTTAATGTCACCATAAACTTCATCCGTAGAAATGTGAACTAATTTAATTTTTTTGTTTTTTTTATTATTTTCTTTAATTACTTCTAATATATTAAAAACTCCTAAAATGTTTGAATGAATAAAACTGATTGGAGAGTCTATTGATCTATCTACGTGCGTTTCCGCAGCAAGATTAAAAATACATACCGGTTTATATTTATTAATAACATTTTTAAGTTTATTTTTATTGTTGATATCGAATTTAAAAAATTTATATTTTTTTTTGGGTAATAAACTTTGATTATATTTATTTGATGAGTATGTTAATTTATCTATATTAATAACAAAGTAATTTTTTTTTATTAAAAAATTTACCAAATTACTGCCTATAAACCCAGAACCACCTGTAACCACTATTTTTTTCATATATGAATAAAGAATATTTAGTGTAATTGTGTTAAAATAAAGAATTATTTTATAAAATCAATTAATTACATTAAAAATGAGCAATAAAGATATCACAGTAATTATAACTTCATTCAAAAGTGAAAAAAAGATACTAAACTGTATAAATTCTTTAGGTGAAGATCTTAAAATAATTGTTATAGAAAACTCAAATGATAAAAAGCTTAAAAATAAATTAGAAATAAAATATACTAATTTGAAATGCATCTTATCTAACAATAATTTGGGTTATGCGAAAGGTAATAATCTTGGGCTTTCAATGGTCGACACTAAGTATGCTTTAATTATAAACCCAGATGCAGAAGTTGATAATCAAGCAATAAATAATTTTTTTTTAACAGCAAAAAATAAACCTGACTTTGCAATTATTGCTCCCTTCATTCAAGAAGCAAGAATTAGTGAACCTAGCGAAAAAGAAAATAAAGGGGTTTATGAGGTTAAAAGTGTAAAGGGGTTTGCAATGTTTCTTAACTTAGATCAGTTTAAAGACATTGGATTTTTCGACGAGAATTTTTTTATATATTTCGAAGAAATAGATTTATGTAAGCGAATTGTTCAAAAAAAGAAAAAAATTTTTTTAGACACAAATATTAAAATCAAACATGCTGGCGGAACTTCACATGAAGACTCAATTAATTTTGAGATGGAGAAATCTAGAAATTGGCATTGGATGTGGTCTTCATTTTATTTTCATAAAAAACACTACGGATATACTATTGCATTACTGAAAATTTTACCTAAATTTTTCTCTGCTATAATTAAAACTATCTATTTCAAAATAATTTCCAATAATGAAAAAAAAGAAATTTATTATTGTAGATTTGAAGGTATATTAAATTCAATTTTAATGAGAAAGTCTTGGTACAGACCAAAAATTAATTAAAGTTGATTTATTTGAATTAAAAATATAAATATTTTGCAGTGAAAAATAATCAATATAAAATTCTTGTCACAGGAGTAGCAGGGTTCCTTGGTTCACATTTATCAGAACAACTAGCGGCCTTAGGTCACAAAGTTATAGGAATAGATAACATGAAAGGTGGGTATAAAGATAATATTCCAAAAGAAATAGAATTTCATAAAATTGACTGTTGTGATTTTGAAAAGGTCAAAAAAATTATGAAAGGGGTCCAAATAGTTTATCATTGTGCTGCTACAGCTCATGAAGGCCTGTCAGTTTTCTCACCTTATGAAATTACTAAAAATAATTATTTAGCTTCAGTTTCAATTTTTTCTGCTGCGGTAAACGAAAAAGTTAAGAGAATTATTTTTTGCTCATCTATGGCACGGTATGGTTCCCAGGAATATCCTTTTACAGAAAAAATGGAACCTAAACCGGTTGATCCTTATGCGATATCAAAAGTTGCAGCAGAACAAGTTCTTATAAATTTGTGTAATCTAAATAAAATTGATTGGGTCATAGCTGTACCTCATAATATTATCGGTCCAAGACAAAAGTATGATGACCCATTCAGAAACGTTGTCTCAATAATGATTAATAGAATGTTACAAGGCAAAGCTCCAATAATTTATGGCGATGGAAAACAAACTAGATGTTTTTCTTATATAGATGATTGTTTGTCGTGTCTAATTCCAATGCTTGAAGATAAAACAGTGAATAAACAAATAATAAATATTGGACCTGATGAAGAATTTATAACAATTAATAAAGTTGCTGAACTTTGTTCGAATGTAACTGGGATGAATTTACCTCCAATTTACAAAAAGGATAGACCTCAAGAGGTTAAGCATGCAATTTGCTCGGCAGATAAAGCGAGAAAGTTATTAAATTATAAAACAAAAGTTTCGCTCAAAGAAGGTATTCAAAAAACTTTTGAATACATAAAAAAAAGAGGTGTTAAACCTTTCGAATACCATATCAATTTAGAAATAAAAAACGATCTCACCCCTGATACTTGGACAAAAAAAGAAATCTAGTGACCAGGAAATTCTATTAAGCTTTCAGTAAAATAAGATTTTTTTTTAAGCAGGTTGTTACCAGGTAGATCGAATAAATTTATAACAAAGATAAAACCAGCTACTGTACCTCCTGATATTTCTATAATTTTTGCTGCTGCTTCAGCTGTCCCCCCTGTAGCTATTAGATCGTCTATAACCAATATTTTCTCCTTTTTTTCTATTGAATCTTTGTGTACTTCAATAGTAGCCTCACCGTACTCTAATTTAAAATCAACAGAATGTCTTTCTGCAGGTAATTTATTTTTTTTTCTTAAAAGTATTAAAGGTTTATTGAGCAGGTATGAGACAGCTGAAGCAAAAATAAAACCTCTAGATTCTATTGCTGATATTTTGTCAAATTTAATTTTTTTCGAAATTTCAACAATTCTATCTACTGTATAATTAAATGCTTCGGGATTTTTAATAAGAGTCGTGATATCTCTAAACAGTATTCCTTTTTTTGGATAATCAGGTATTGATCTTATATATTTTTTTAAATTCATATTTAGCTTCAATATCTAGCAAAAAAAGGCTAAACATTAAATAATGAAAAAAAGAATTCTCGGGATAATTGGTGGTAGCGGACTTTATCAAATAGAAGGCTTAGAAAATATCAAGTGGAGAAAAGTAAACACGTCTTGGGGTGAACCATCAGACAGAATTTTATCAGCAACATTAAACAAAAAGGAAGTTTACTTTATTCCAAGACATAAAAGAGGACATAGAATAAGTCCATCAAATATAAATTTTAGAGCTAACATAGAAGCTCTTAAAAAAATGGGGGTAACAGATATTGTTTCAGTATCGGCTGTCGGTTCTCTTCAAGAACATTTAAAACCAGGTTCTTTCGTAATAGTTGACCAGTTTATAGACAGAACTTTTGCAAGAATTAAAACTTTTTTTGATAAAGAAATAGTCGCCCATGTTTCGATGGCAAAACCAACAAGTCCAGCATTAATGAAATGCTGCGAGTCAGCTCTTGTAAAATCTCAAATACCACATCAGGTAGGGGGAACATATTTAGTTATGGAGGGACCTCAATTTTCAAGTTTAGCAGAATCTAAAATATATAGAACTTGGAAAGCAGATGTAATTGGAATGACAAATATGCCTGAGGCGAAATTAGCTAGGGAGGCAGAAATTAGATATTGTACAGTTGCAATGGTTACAGATTTTGATTGTTGGCATCCAGACCATGATGTTGTCGATGTTCCTACCGTTGTAAAAACTTTGCAGCAGAATGCTTCTAATGCTCAAAATATGATTATTGAAATAATAAAAACTTTTGAATCTTTTAATACAAAAGGAGATCCTGCTAATGATTGTTTAGATACTGCAATAATTACACCAAAAAAATTTCAAACTAAAAGTACTGTTAAAAAGTTAAAACATATAGCTGGTAGAGTTTTAAAAAAATGAAAATTGAAGGTAAGAATTACCGAACAATATGGTTTGAAAATAATGAAGTTAAAATCATTGACCAAACCAAACTTCCACATAAATTTATAATTAAAAGTTTAAAAAACATAAAAGATGCAATTAACGCTATAAAAACTATGGAGGTAAGAGGTGCACCTCTTATAGGAGCTACTGCGGCCTATGGATTAGTTCTGTCAATAATTGAAAAAAACGATTTATCCTTTTTAAAAAAATCAAGTGAAGACTTAATTTCCTCAAGACCTACAGCAATCAATTTAAAATGGGCAGTAGATCGTATGATGAAAAAATTATCGGGAGTTAATAATAGTGATATTTTAAAAATAGCTTTGGATGAGGCAAAAGCAATTACAGAGGAAGATGTAGAGTTTTGTAAAAATATAGGAATTAATGGGCTAAAAATTATTGAGGATATATCAAAAAAGAAAAAAGATGTAGTAAATATTTTAACTCATTGTAATGCAGGATGGCTTGCCACAATAGATTGGGGTACAGCAACTTCTCCAATTTATCACGCTCACCAAAAAGGGATAAAGGTACATGTTTGGGTTGATGAGACTAGGCCAAGAAATCAGGGAGCCAATTTAACTTCTTATGAACTGAACGAGGAAAAAATTCCTAATACTATTATTACAGATAATACGGGAGGAATTTTAATGCAAAGAGGAAAGATCGATATGTGTATTGTAGGCACTGATAGAACTTTATCAAACGGAGATGTTTGTAATAAGATAGGCACTTATTTAAAGGCATTGTCTGCTAAAGATAATAACATTCCTTTTTATGTTGCATTACCGAGCTCAACAATCGATTGGAATATTAAAGATCATAAAAAAATCCCTATTGAAGAAAGAAACTCCGAAGAATTGTCTCACATTGAAGGCGTTGATGAAAATAATAACTTTAAAAGAGTAAGAATTTACCCACAGAAAAGTAAGTCACTTAATCTAGCCTTCGACGTAACGCCTGCTAAACTAGTTACAGGATTAATTACAGAAAAAGGTATTTGTGAAGCTTCAGAACAGGGGTTAAAGGGATTATTTAATTGAGCAAACTTAAAACAGAAGTAATTAAATATTCAAAAAAATTAAATATTACCAATCTATCAGCTTTAAGATCTGGAAATATTTCAGTGAGAGCTAAAGAAAAAGGCGAGGAGGGGTTTTATATAACTCCATCAGGAAGAAAATATTCATCACTCAAACCTAAAGACATAGTCTTTGTTTCTTTAAAAGGAACTTTTGATAAAAAAAAAGGAAAACCTTCATCAGAATGGAGATTACATCAAGATATTTATGTGAATAAAAAACATGCTAAAGCCATTGTCCATGCTCATTCAACTTGTGCTACAGCTGTGTCTACGCATCAAAAAAATATTCCAGCTTTTCACTATATGGTTGCAGTTGCAGGCGGAAAAGACATTAAATGCACTAAATATGCAACTTTTGGTACTAAAAATCTTTCTAAAAATATCATTAAGGCTTTAAAAAATAGGTCAGCCTGTTTAATTGCTAATCACGGACAAGTTGCTTTTGGCGAGAGTTTGGAAAATACTTTTGAACTTGCACAAGAGATCGAAAATATTTGCCATCAATACATTAATGCCATAAGAATCGGAATACCTAAGATTCTTTCAAAAAAAGAAATGAAAATAGTCTTAGGTAAATTTAAAAATTATAAAAAAGGTTAATTTTTATGGTTAAAGTTGGTGAGCACATAACAATTGATTTTCTAGGTGTAAAAAAGGACTACACACCTGAATTTTACGAAAAAATAATTTATACAATTGCTAAAGCAGCTAAAGTTGAAATTTTAAATGTATCATCACATCGTTTTCAACCTCAAGGTTTTACACTAGTTGCTTTATTAGCTGAAAGTCATTTTAGTTTTCATACATTTCCTGAAAAGGGCGTAATAAGTTTTGATTTTTTTACCTGTGGAAAGGTTAATCCAAAAGTTGCTTTAAAGATTTTAAGAAAAGAAATTCAACATGAAAGAGTTGTGACGAATGCTTTTGATAGAAGCAGTATTGGACTTTACGATGATATTTATAGCACACCAGGACAAAAAAAATATTATGTAGTCAAAAACGTTTTAGAAAAATTTACTTCAAAAGTAGGTCAATTTGTGGAAATTTTGGATTTAGAAGAATTTGGCCACGCTTTATTTATTGATCATGAGATACAGGTAGCAGAAAAAGATGAAAAAATTTATAGTTCAAATTTTTTTAAGTCTAGTTATGAACTAAGCAAAAAAAATAATAACGTCGCTATAATTGGAGGAGGCGATGGAGGTGTAGCTAGAGCTTGTTTAGATAATAATTCAAATTTTATTGATTGGTTTGAACTAGATCCTGAAATAGTGGACGTTTGTTATAAACACCTGCCAAAAGTATGCACGAAAGTAAAAAAAAGTAATAAAATTAAAACTTTTTGGGGAGATGCTTTCAAAAGCATAAAGGAAATAGAGGATTCAAAGTATGATAAAATATTTGTTGATCTAAATGATGATCAATATTGTATTGATTTAGCTAAAAAAAATATGCGTGGCTTAAAAAGAATTCTTAAAAAAGGTGGAGTAATAACAGCTCAAGTAGGAAGCCAAGATAAAAAACCTAAACAAGTCGACAAGTGGTGTAGTGTCCTAGAGAAAAACTTCGGTAATGTTAAACTTACAGGTGCATATGTGCCAAGTTTTGATTGTAAATGGAATTTTGCTTCATCAATCATGCGTTAAACTCCAATATTCTGCATTAACTAAATACTAGTATATTCCTTTTTAATTCCTTAGAATAATTGTAAATGTTTAGAGTTTCTTGTATTCAGCTATGTTCTTCTGATTGCATAAAAAGCAATCTTCAAAGAAGTGAAAGATTGATTAAAAAAGCAGTAAGTCAAAAAGCAAATCTTATTATAACTCCTGAAGTATCGTCTAAGTTTTCCTTAAATAAAAAAAAACTTTTAGAAGTAGCAACCACAATGAATAACGACTCTTACCTTTTAGGAATTAAAAAACTTGCGAGGAAATATAAAAAATGGATTTTAATAGGTTCATTGATCATTAAAAACAAAAAAAAACTTTTAAACAGATCAGTGCTTATTAATGATAAAGGAAATATTGTAACATTTTATGATAAAATTCATATGTATGATGCAAAATTAAGTAAATCAGAAAAATATTTTGAGTCAAAAACCTTTAAAGCAGGAAAAAATATAAAGGTAGTAAAACTGCCTTGGGGTAAATTAGGACTCTCAATATGTTACGATTTAAGATTTCCAAATATGTACAGAAAAATGTCAAAAAAAGGTGCAATTTTTTTAAGCATCCCATCAGCTTTCACGGAAACCACTGGAAAAAGACATTGGCACACTTTATTAAAAGCTAGAGCAATAGAAAATTTTTCATATGTATTTGCTCCAGGTCAGGCTGGAAAACATTGTAATGGTAGAAAAACATATGGACATTCAATGATAGTTTCTCCCGACGGTAAAATTTTAAAAGAGCTTGGAAAACGTGAAGGTGTTATTACAGCAGCGATAGACCCAAAAAAACCTCTTAAACTAAGAAAAACTATTCCAAGTGTTTACTTTGATTAATAGTGAGATTTAACTTCTTTTATATTAGATCCTAGAATCTCATTAATTTTTAATTTTATTTTAGCTCTCTCATCATTAGTTTTATAAACTTCTCTCGAAAGTTTTATAAACTTCTCATCGAATTTTTGATTTTTTTCAGCCAACCTTTTATTTTCTTCAATATCCCAAAGCTTAAGATTTATCTGTTTTAAATTTATTATAAGATTATTTATTTCACTTTTATCAGGTATTTTTTCGTCAGAAGTTTTTTTAAGTGATGATAATTCCTTACTTATATCCTTTAATTTTTGGCCATCTTTAATTTTTTCTTTTTTTATTTCAAGTATAGTTATTTTATCTAATAATTCACCCGCTGAGATTTCAGCTAAAATTTGATTTAATTTTGTATTCATAATGTTTTTTTTTGATTATACTTATTAATTCATTATATAAAGTTTAAAATATGTCAAATATCTTAATAATAAAACATGGATCACTTGGTGATTTAATACAAGCAAATGGGGCTATTCAGGACATTAAAAATACTTATAAGACATCAAAGGTTCTCCTTTTAACCTCAATAGCATACTTGGAATTTATGTCTTCATGTCCTTATATAGACGGAGTAATTTTAGATAAAAGACTACCAAGGTGGAATCTACTTTATTTAAAAGATTTAAAAACATTATTAGAAAAATATGAGTTTTCACATGTCTTCGATTTACAAAATTCTAACAGAACAAAATTTTATAAAAAATATTTATTAAAAAAACCTATTTGGTCTTCGTCAGAAACTGCCTTAGACGAGGGAGAAAAATTATCAGACTTTAATGAAGATTCTGTTTTAAATAGAATGGAAAAACAATTAAAAAAAAGTAAAGTTACAATAAAAAATACGCAAGATATAAACTTAAAATGGAGTATACAAGATATTTCGAGAAGTCTTAAACAGTACACTAACGGGGAATTCGTCTTACTTTTTCCTTTCTGTTCAAAAAAAAATGTTCAGAAAAAATGGCCTTATTTTGCAGAATTAATAATTAAAATAAAAGAAATTTATAAAAACAAATATCCAGTTTTAATTGCACCTGGTCCCAATGAAATTGAAGAGGCAGAAAAATTAAATGCAAAAATAGTTCTAGAAAAAAATGAACCGGTTAATATTAATTTTTTAATTTCATTAATTAATTCTGCAAAATATATTGTTTCAAATGACACGGGACCTGCACATATTTGTTCCCATTTAAATAAAAATGGTCTTGCCTTGTTTGGAAGTCATACGACTGCAAAAAAGGTAAATATAGGAAATACTAATTTTAAAACGTTAACTGTTAAAAACTTAGATGATTTAAAAGTCGAGGAAGTATTAAATAATATTAGAAAGAATTTAGATTAGTTTAATATATTTTTTTATAATTTTGTCCCAATGAAAATTTTTCGAAAAAATAAAAGCATTTTTACCCAATTGTTTATAATTATCATTGTCATAAAATTTTATAATTGTTTCATAAATAGAATTTAAATCCCCTCCATCACATAAATATCCTGAAATTCCATCTTGAATTGCGTCCGAAGCGCCACCTGCGATGCCTCCAATAGAGCCAGTTCTATAAGCAGCTGCTTCTATAAAAGATATTCCAAACCCTTCAACGGACTTTTTATAAATTATTGATGGCATTAAAAAAAGATCTGATTGTTCTAATAGTGCTACTTTTAAAAGTTCAGTTGACTCTTTTAAAATAAGTACCTCATTACCAAGCCCTAATTCATTTTTTAAATTTTGAAGTTTTTGCATTTCCTCTCCATCCCCAATAGAAATATATTTAATATTTGGAAATCTTGGTTTTAAATTTTTAATCGTCATCAAAATATTTTGATGACTTTTTCTTTTATCAAGTCTTGCAACTGTAATTATTTTTGGAAAACAGTTTCTGAATAATTCTTTAGCTTTATCTAAATTTTTGTTGTCTATTTTAATTGGATAGTTACAGCCAGGATGTATAATTCGAATTTTATTTTCTTGTAAACCATTTTTCATAGCCAGTTTTTTAGTAAACTCAGAATTAGAAATTACATACCTTGCTTTGCTAAGAGCTTTGAGCATCCTTTTATTGATAAAACTTCCCTCTGCGTGATTTATCTCTTTAGAATGTATTAGGCAAAATGATGTTGAATTTTTTAAGATTTTATCATCTATTTTTTCTATACTTTTCCAGTGATCAAAAAAAAATGCTCTAACTGAATTTTTAAGAGAAAATTCTTTTATTAAGTTTGCTTTTCTATATTTTCTCAAAATTTTAAAACCTGAAACCCGAGTAACATCGATACCTAAGTTTTTATCAAAATTCTCTTCCCCTAAAGTTTTTTCTGCAAATACTTTTACCGGCCCATGCTTTAATAAAGACAAAGATAGACCACCCATTAAATTTTGCATTCCACCGATTTCGGGAGGGAAATTTCTTGTTGAGATTACAAACATTATTTAATCCACTTAATATTGCAGCCCATACTAGGTATTTGTTCTTTTGGACCATTTTGTGTTTTAGAAATCATCATCATAGCTGATTTTAATTCGCTTTCGCCATTTTTTACTGGTGTGAGTTCTCTCAATTCCCTAAATCTACCTCTATACTGTAGCCTTAAGTTCTTATTGTATCCAAAAAAATCTGGAGTACAAACTGCTCCAAATTTTTTGGCAACTTCTTGTTTTTCATCAAATAAATATGGAAAGTTAAATCTATTTATCTTTGAGAAAGATAACATGTTAACAAAAGAGTCTTCAGGATAGTTCTTTGTATCATTCGACATTATCGCAACTGTTTCAATCCCATTGTTTTTTAACTCATTGATATCTTTTACTAGATCTTTAATTATAGCCTTTACATAAGGACAATGATTGCAAATAAACATTATTATTGTACCGTAACTCCCAACACAATTTTTAAGTTTGTAAAATTTATTATCTACTCCTTTTAGATTAAAATCGTGAGCTTTTTCCTCAAAATTGCATATAGGGGTTTTTGTTAGGACCATAATATAATATAATTATATTAATGATTTATAATTTCAACAATATAAGTCCGAAAATTGATAAGGATAGTTGGTTTGCACCGAATTCAGTTCTTATAGGTAACGTTACACTTAAAAAAGACTCAAACGTTTGGTTTAACGCAACTTTAAGAGGAGACGTAGAACCAATTACAATAGGCGAGGGTTCAAATATTCAAGATGGAAGCGTTATTCATACCGACCCAGGGTGTCCTGCAACTATAGGTAAAAATGTTACAGTAGGACATTTGGTAATGTTACATGGATGTATAATTGAAGACGATTGTTTAATCGGAATTGGAAGTACAATTCTCAATAAAGCTAAAATAGGAAAAAATTCAATTATTGGAGCTAATGCTTTAATTACAGAGAATAAAGTAATTCCTGAAAGATCTTTAGTTATTGGAAGTCCAGGGAAAGTAATTAGACAAGTCACAGATGAAGAAATCAAACATATCAAAGAAAATGCAGAGCATTACGTAAAAAATTATAAAAAATATAAAAATTTAGGGAATTAACCAAGAAAATTTTTTAGACCCCTGAAAATCTATTAATGCTCTACGATGACCTTTGGCAGCAAGGTATAACCACTCAATGCTTTTAATTTTACATTTCACAACACAAAAATTTTTATAACCTGCTTCACTTTCTTCTTTGGTAAAATCAAAGTTATCAAACTTATTATCTAATCCTGAGGTTGGTTTTTCTGATTTTGTTCCTGGGCCATTAGTTACTAAATAGCATTTTCTACTAATATGTCCTGTTTTATTCCAAGACTCTTTTGTTATTTCATTGTTATAATGTAATTTACTTTCAACTTTCATCCTAAGTTGTATTTTTTCTTTTTTTCCATAAAACAAAAGAGAGCTATTGGAATTTTTCTTAATAGCATCAATTTTTGTCGATCTTATGTCGCTATGAAATTGAAGAGATAAATTTTTTTCATCTACTTTTCTTAGAACAACAACTCTTCCATCTAAGTTATTTTTATCACCACAAATGAATACAGGAGTTCTAAATTCTGAACTCCGATCATTTACAGCTCTTACAAGCAATGCCCATAATTTTTTTTCAATTTCATTAAAGTCTTCGTAATAACTGACGTTTTCTACTGACACTATTTTTTAAATCTTTTTATCAAGCTTGAAGTATCCCATCTTTGACCACCCATTTTTTGAACCTCAGCATAATACTCATCTATTATTTTAGTTATTGGTAAAGGGGAATTATTTTTCTTAGCTTCATCCATCGCAATTTTCAAATCTTTTCTCATCCAATCAACAGCGAAACCATAATTAAATTTATCTTCTATCATAGTCTTATGTCTATTATCCATTTGCCAAGATTGAGCAGCACCTTTTGAAATTACTTCAATTACATCATGCATATTTAAGCCAGCATTCATTCCAAAATTAATTGCCTCTGACAATCCTTGCACTAAACCGGCTATACAAATTTGATTTACCATTTTAGTTAATTGCCCGCTTCCTGAAGGACCTAAAAGTTTAATTTTTTTACTATAACAATTAATTATAGGCTCAGCTTTTTTAAATGGCTTCTCATCACCTCCTACCATCACAGTTAGTGTTCCACCTTCAGCCCCAGCTTGTCCACCTGATATAGGAGCATCCAAAAAATCAAATTCTTTTGCTTTAGCTTCTTTGTATAATTCCCGAGCAATATTTGCTGATGCAGTTGTATTGTCTATGTAAATTGAACCTTTCTTAGTAGCTTTAAATAAACCTTTATCGCCCAGTGTAACTTCTCTAAGATCATTATCGTTTCCAACACAAGTAAAAATATAATCACAATCTTTCGCAGCCTCCATTGGCGTTTCCGCAAGATTACCTTTGTATTCTTTTATCCATTTTTCAGCTTTTGATTTAGTTCTATTATAAACAGTTACATTATGACCAGCTTTTGATATATATCCAGCCATGGGATAGCCCATTACACCCAAACCTATGAAAGCAACTTTACAACTCATAAATGATCAATCTTTCTCTAAATAAAAAAGTAATTATATTCGGATTTATATTTACATTTTTTTCTAGTTTTGGACAGAGTTTTTTTTTGGGTTTGTTTAACGCACCAATAAGAAATGAATTAGGTATTACACATGGACAATTTGGAAACATTTACGCAACAGCAACAATTTTTTCTAGCCTTTTGCTAATTTGGGTTGGAAAAAAAATAGATGAATACCAAATAATTTATTATGCTTCTTTCGTAATTGTATTATTATTTTTATCTTCTTTATTTTTCTCTTTTATAAATAATATTTATTTATTATCGGTTGGTATTTTTTTAATGAGATTTTCAGGCCAAGGATTAATGAGTCATACCTCTACCACTACAGTTTCAAGATATTTTGAGAAATCAAGGGGAAAAGCTCTTAGTACAATTTGGTTTGGTTTGTCATCAGCAGAATTTATCTTACCGATCCTAATAACTTATTTATTTGTAATTTATTCATGGAGATCAGTTTGGCAAGGTATTTCAATTATCATCCTGTTCTTTTTACCTATTGTAATTTTTTACACTATTAAAAAAATTAAACTTAGCTCAAGAGAAAAAGAAAAAAACTCGGCTAAAAAATTGAAAATAAAAAGTTGGAAAAGGAGAGAAGTAGTTAAAGATTACAGATTTTATATAGTATCGCTGAATATGTTAGCAATGCCATGGATAGCAACAGGAATATTTGTATATCAATCTTTTATATCAAAATCTAAAATGTGGGAGATCTATACTATTCCAAAAGCATTTATGGTTTATTCAGTTGCTTCAATCATAACTTTACTTTTTTCTGGTTTTTTAGTTGACAAATTTTCAAGCAGAAAATTAATTCCCTTAATGAATATCCCTTTGTTATTTGCTATGTTTGTTTTAATTTATTTTGAACAAGAATTTTCAGCATTTATTTTTTTGGGTTTAGTTGGTGTGTCTAATGGACTAGCTAACGTTTTGGGCACTTCAACTTGGGCTGAGATTTATGGAGTAAAATTTATTGGTTCAATTAAAGCTTTAACCACAGCTTTTATGGTATTCTCTACAGCGTTCGGAACTGCACTTTTTGGATTATTAATTGATAATGGCTTTTCTATTGAGAATATAGCCGTCATAGCAGCTACATATATTGTATTTTCACTTGCTCTTTTAATGATAATTAGAAATTCTTTAGAGCCTGTTAACATTAGAAAATAATTGATTTATTTGAAATATTTGAATATATACTCCCCATCATGGCAAGAATTACTGTTGAAGACTGTTTAGAAAAAATTGAAAATCAATACGATCTTGTTCTTTTAGCTAAAGAAAGGACCGCACAATTAAATTCAGGCGCTCCTATGCTTGTAGAAGAAGACAATGACAAGAAGACAATAATAGCTTTAAGAGAAATAGGAGACGGAAAATTATCAGTCAAAGAACTTGAAAAAAATGCAATTACAAGATTAAGAAAAGAACCTGATGAAGTTGAAGAACTTGAGGACACTGAGGAAGAAGTTAATGATGATTTTGAAAACATCTATAAAGGACAAGTTTCAAAAAGTGGAATAGCTGTATTGCCTTCAAAAAGAACGAGGAGAAACCCCGACCAGAAACCTACAAGTAATTTAGCCAAAGAAGCTTTATCAGAGCTTAAATCAGAGCAGCCAGAAATTAAGCAAGAAAATTTGGTAGAAGAAGAGCCTTTAGAACTTAAAGAAGAAATAGAAAAGTCAGAAGATAAATAATGAAAAAAACTATTTCAGTTGCTCCGATGATGGACTGCACTGATAAGCACGAAATCTATTTTTTAAGTCTTATAAGCAAAAATGCTCATTTGTATACCGAGATGATAGTAGCAAATGCCATCTTAAGAGGTGATAGAAATAAATTGTTATCTTTTAAAAAAGTTTTAAACCCGGTGACCCTTCAAATTGGGGGTTCTAATCCAGAAGAGTTAGCTGAAGCATGTAAGATCTCAGAAAATTATGGTTATAGAGAAATTAATTTGAATTTAGGATGTCCAAGTAAAAAGGTTCAGAAGAATAAATTTGGAGCTTGTTTAATGCAAGAGCCTGATTTAGTAGCAAGATGTATTGAAGCTATGGCCAAAGCAACTAAGCTACCAATAACAATTAAAACAAGAATAGGTTACAATGAAGTTGAAGATTTTGAATTTTTAAAGTCATTTGTCCAAAGAACAAAGGATGCTGGATCACAAAAATTTATAATTCATGCAAGAAAAGCATTATTAAAAAAACTTAGTCCAAAAGAAAACTTAAATATACCACCTTTGAAATACGATTTTGTTTATAAGCTTAAAGAATATTTTAAAAATGATGAAATTATTATTAATGGAGGAGTTAAAACTATTAATGAAATTAAAGATCATTTAAAAAAAGTTAATGGTGTAATGATTGGTAGAGCTATTTATCACTCTCCTTATTTTTTAGCAGATATTGAAAGAGAAATATTTGGTAATAAAAATGTTCCAACTAGATCTGAAGTTATGGAAAATTTAATTCCTTACATTCAGGAGGAAACATCCAAAGGAACACAATTAAATCACATCATGAGGCACACAGTTGGATTATTTCATGGACAAAATGGATCAAAAGTTTGGAAACAATATCTTTCAAAAAATATGTGTATTAGAGATGCAGATCTTCAAAAAGTAAATCACATTATGGATCAGGTTAAAAAGACAAAACCTGTATTTTTAGAAAGATAATTTTGGATATTTTATCACAGTCAGAAATTATTTATTTAATCTTTATTATGATAATCACAGCTATACCGGCTGGTTTTGCTGCAGGATTATTCGGTATTGGAGGAGGTCTAATAACCGTTCCAATATTATTTTATATTTTTAGCAACTCCGGAATTGAACCAGCTTATTTGATGCACTTAGCTGTGGGAACATCATTTGGAATAATTATTCCGACTTCAATTGTTTCTGTCTCAACTCATCATCAACATAAAGCTGTAGATTTTGGAATTGTAAAAGGTTACGGTTTTTTTGTTGCTATTGGAGTAATTTTAGGAACTATTTTAGCAGCAAGTTTAAAAACGAAGCCTTTGATTTTATTTTTTACAATTGTTGTTTACATTTTAGCTTTTTATTTACTTTTTCTTAAAGAGAAAGAGGAAAACTTAGATGTAAAAATGAGTTTGCCGGCTAGGGTAATCGCAGGCATAGCGAGTGGTTTTATATCTGCGCCCATGGGAATAGGAGGGGCAGTTATGAATGTTCCTATACTAAAATTTTTTGGATACCCAATCAATAAAGCAATAGGGAGCGCAGCAGCTATAGGTTTTGTAATTGCATTATTTGGAGCAGTGGGTTTTTTAATTTCAGGATCATATTTGAATGCAAATCTACCTTTAAGTATTGGTTTTTTAAATATTCCTGCTTTTCTTATATTCTTTCCAATTACTGCTTTCATGGCTAGGTTAGGCGCTAAAGCCAGTCATAGAATTAATAAAAAGAAAATGACAAAGTATTTTGGTTTATTTTTGGTCGTTATTGGTACAAGATTTTTATACGAATATTTTAAACTCTAAATTTTTTGATCGTACTCGCCAATTTTTCCAGTTTTTTGGAGCAAAATATCTATAAATTCAAAAATTTTTTTCTTTCTGCTATTTGATGTTGTGCTTTCAGTAACAATTACTAATGACGGTTTATTAGACGAGGCCCTTACTAGGCCCCATGATCCATCTTCTAGAGAAAATCTTACACCGTTCACAGTTAATATATCAGTAATAGATTGGCCATCTATTTTAGTTTTTTTTTGTTTTAAATCTTGAACTTCTTTAACAATATTATTAACGACTTTATATTTTTCCTCATCTTTACAAAAAGGTGCCATCGTAGGGGTTTGGTAAGTAATAGGTAATTCTTTAATTATATCACTCATTTTTTTATTTTGATTATTTAATAAATGACAAACCTGTATTGCAGAATTAATACCATCGTCGTATCCATATCCTAAGGGTTGATTAAAAAAGAAATGGCCGCTTTTCTCGAAACCTGCCAAAGCTTTTTCTATATTCACTTTTCTTTTAATATGTGAATGTCCTGTTTTCCAATAAATAGTCTTGCATTGATTTTCTGTTAAAACTTTATCTTTTGAATAAAGACCTGTTGACTTAACATCTACAATAAATTTAGAGTTTTTGTGTTTTGGTGCTAAGTTTCTGGCTATCAATAATCCTATTTTATCAGAAAAAATTTCATTACCTTTCTCGTCAATTACTCCACATCTATCTCCATCACCATCAAAACCAAATCCTATATCTGCATTGTTTTCTTTAACTGCTTTAGATATAGCATGAAGCATTTTAAGATCTTCGGGATTAGGATTATATTTTGGAAATGACCAGTCTAGTTTACAATCTAATTCTACTACATCACAACCTATACCCCTTAAAATATCTGGTGCGAAAATTCCAGCTGTTCCATTTCCACAAGCGACTATAGCTTTAATTTTTTTGTTAATTTTATTATTTTTGATTAAATCTTGTGCGTATACGTTTTTAAAGTCATTAATTTTTTTTAAATTACCTTCGCCTGATTTGAATTTATTATTAAGAGTAATATCCTTTAACTCAGACATTTCTTCTGGAGCATGTGTTAAACCTTTTTTGATACCCATTTTTACTCCAGTCCAACCATTTTCGTTATGACTAGCTGTCACCATCGCTATTGCATCAGAGCTTAAATTAAATTGAGCAAAGTAAACCATTGGAGAAAGAGATAAGCCAAGATCTTCAACATTGCAGCCTGTCGATACTAAACCATCAATTAAAGCTTTTTTAATTTTTTCACTGTACGATCTATAATCATGACCAACTATTACTCTTGGATTATTTTTTTTTGTATGGTCTATTATTTGAGTTCCTAGGCCTTTTCCTAAATTGGTGATTCCCTCAATATCGATGTCTTTTTCAAAGATCCACCGAGCATCGTATTCTCTAAAACCATTAGGATTGATTTTCATGAGTAATAAATACTAGAGAATAAAGGCATTTGTTATTAAATGTTTTATTAACAAAATTTTCCACTTGCAAAAATAATCAGATGTTCTTATAATGTTCTATTGATTTTGATGGTATATAGTATATTAACATAATTGTAACACAACATATAGTTGTTTATTAACAATTAACCAGTAAAACAAGTAAAATTATGAGTAAAAACGTATCTTTGGCAATAAAAAAAGCTATGGGCAATATAAGCCAGTTGAACCAAAATGATCTAAGCATCACTGGTCCAAAAAAACCTGATTTATTTTCTTTATCAGGCGATACTGAATTATTTCAAAACGAAAAAGGCATTACTATAAAGATCGATAGATCTAGAGATGCTAACCTTACTGATTTTGGCAGAGCAACATTAACAGATAGATATCTTGGACAAAATGAGTCCTTCCAGGATCTTTTTGCTAGGGTCGCTAGCGTTTACGCTGATGACAATTTACACGCTCAACGATTATATAATTATATAAGCAATTTGTGGTTCATGCCAGCAACACCAGTATTATCTAATGGAGGAACAGAAAGAGGTTTACCGATTTCTTGTTTTTTAAATGAAGCAGGAGACAGCTTAGAGGGCATACTTGGTCTATGGAGTGAAAACGTTTGGTTAGCTGCAAGAGGCGGTGGCATAGGAAGCTACTGGGGCAACTTAAGATCTATAGGAGAAAAAATAGGTAAAGTTGGCAAAACATCAGGAATTATTCCTTTTATAAAAGTTATGGATTCTCTAACACTTGCTATCAGCCAGGGATCTTTGAGAAGAGGATCGGCCGCATGCTATCTTCCAATTGATCATCCTGAAATTGAGGAATTTATAGAGATGAGAAGACCCACTGGTGGCGATGTAAATAGAAGATCATTAAATTTACATCACGGAGTTTTAGTTACAGATGATTTTATGAGAGCGGTTGAGACTGATGGTCAATGGGCACTCAGAAGTCCAAAAGACGGAACTGTACAATCAACTATACCAGCAAGAAATTTATGGATTAGACTATTGACAGCTAGAGTTGAAACAGGCGAACCTTATATAGTTTTCATTGATACAGTTAATAGACAAATTCCTCAACACCACAAACTTGCAGGACTAAAAGTTAAAACATCTAATCTTTGCAGCGAAATTACATTGCCAACAGGAATTGACAATACTGGAAAAGAAAGAACTGCTGTTTGTTGTTTATCTTCTTTAAATATTGAAAAATACGATGAGTGGAAAGACGATACTATATTTATAGAAGATGTTATGAGATTTTTAGATAATGTAATGTCAGACTTTATAAATAGAGCCCCAGATAGTTTTAGCAACGCAAAATATTCTGCTATTAGAGAAAGAAGTGTTGGTTTGGGAGTTATGGGTTTACATTCTTTTTTCCAACAAAAAAATATCCCTTTTGGATCAGTGATGAGTAAGGTTTGGAACCAAAAAATTTTTAAGCATATACAAGAAAAAGCTGACCAAGCCTCAGTGAAATTAGCAGAAGAGAGAGGTCCTTGTCCTGATGCTGAAGAGTATGGTATTAAAGAAAGATTTTCAAACAAAACAGCTATAGCTCCTACAGCTTCTATCTCGGTAATTTGCGGAGGTGCCTCCCCTGGTATTGAACCTATTGCAGCGAATAGTTACACTCACAAAACTTTATCCGGTTCATTCAACGTAAGAAATAAATATCTAGCTAAAATTTTAGAAAAACACGGAAAGAATGATGACGAAACTTGGTCCTCAATTACTACCAATCAAGGATCTGTATCGCATTTAGACTTTTTAACAGATATTGAAAAGGATACCTTTAAAACAGCTTTCGAAATTGACCAAAGATGGATTGTTGAACTTGGAGCAGATAGAACGCCAAATATATCTCAGGCCCAGTCTATAAATGTTTTTGTTCCAGCAGATATTCATAAAAAAGATTTACACCAAATACATTTTCAAGCATGGAAAAAAGGATTGAAGAGTCTGTATTATTGCAGATCAAAATCAATACAAAGAGCTGAAAACGTTAACACTGGTTCTTCAACAGATGTGACAAAAAACGTTTATAAAGCTAAAGAAGAATCAACTAATGAAGAAAACAAATATGAGGAGTGTTTATCATGTCAGTAGCAAAAAAAGAAAATACTAAAAAAATTATAGAACCAAAAAAAATGGGATTATTGGTAGAAAACCCCGTTTATAAGCCATTCAGATATCCATGGTGTTACGACGCATGGTTAACTCAACAAAGAATTCATTGGCTACCTGAAGAGGTACCGTTAGGTGACGATGTAAGAGACTGGCAAAAAAATTTATCTCAGCCTGAAAAAAATCTAGTTACACAAATTTTCAGATTTTTTACTCAAGCTGATGTTGAGGTTAATAATTGCTATTTAAGACATTACACAACTGTTTTTAAACCTACAGAAGTATTAATGATGATGACAGCCTTTGCATCCATGGAAACAGTTCACGTAGCTGCTTACTCACATTTATTAGACACAATAGGTATGCCGGAATCTGAGTACTCTGCTTTCATGAAATACAAAGAAATGAAAGATAAGTATGATTATATGCAGGGATTCAATGTTAATTCAAAAGAAGATATTGCTAAAACTGTTGCAGTTTTCAGTGCTTTTACAGAAGGACTACAGCTGTTTGCTAGTTTTGCAATACTCTTAAATTTTCCAAGACATAATAAACTTAAAGGAATGGGCCAAATTGTAACTTGGTCAGTAAGAGACGAAACTCTGCACTGTAATTCAATGATAAGAATATTTAAGGAGTTTATTAAAGAAAATCCTGAAATCTGGACACCAAAATTAAAAAAAGAACTTTATGAAGCTTGTAGAACAATTGTTGAGCATGAAGATGCTTTTATTGACTTAGCATTTGAAATGGGTCCAATGAAAGGTTTAACAGCTCAAGAAGTAAAAGATTATATTAGGTTTATTGGAAACAGAAGATTGGTTCAATTAGGATTAGAGCCTATTTATGATGTTAAAAAAAATCCACTAACATGGCTAGATACAATGCTTAATGCTGTTGAACACATGAACTTTTTTGAAGGTAGGGCTACTGAATATTCTAAAGCCTCTACTAAGGGAACGTGGGTTGAAGCGTTCTCCTAAAACTGATTGGATTTTAAATTCAAAAAATATTGGCGCAAAACTGGATTGAACTCCGATTGGGGAAATAAATTAATTAAATTAGTAAACGAAAAAAAACCTAGCCACTTTTTAGAGATTGGTGTTTTTTGCGGAGTTACCTCAAGAAATATATGTGAATTTTTAAATTTAATTCATCGTGGAAACTTTACTTATACTGGAATAGATCTTTTTGGAGATGATAATGGAGATAATAATGAAAAGAAACCAACGTATATAAAACATCAAAAATTTTCTAATCCTTTAAAACATATTTATTATAATTTAATAATGAAAGAAAATCTTAACTCTCTTAGTAGTGTAAGAAAATTTTTAAAAGATTTTGAAGATAAAGTTAGTCTTCATAAAGGCAATTCAAATGAAGTGCTGAAAAATTTAGATATGCAGAAAATTGATTTTGCCTTTATTGATGGTGGTCATAGCTATCAAACAACATTAAATGATCTAGAAATTGTTTATGAAAATATGAAAGATAAAAAGGGAACAATCGTCTGCGATGATTATCAAGATGCTAGTTACATAACAGATGTTAAAAAAGCAATAGATTATTACGTAAAAAAAGAAAAATTATCTTTAAGGATTATTGAGGGCAAATTTGCTGTTATAGATATTTAGTTATCTTTGGTTTAGAAGCATTACTTCTCTTACTTCTTGACCTTTGTATTTTGATAAAGGTCTAATTAATTTATTGGAAGCATGTTGTTCCATTATATGAGCTGACCAGCCAGTTATTCGGGACATAACAAATATTGGTGTATAAAAGTCTATATCTATTCCCATCATGTAATAAGTTGGGCCGCATGGAAAATCTACATTTGGATGAATATTTTTTTTCTCCAACATTGTTTTCTCCAAAATTTCGTACATTTGTGTGTATTTTTCTTTTTTCAAAAGTTTAGCAACTTTAAACATATAGTGTTTCATAGTAGGAACTCTCGAGTCACCAGTCCTATAAACTCTATGACCAAATCCCATAATAACTTTTTTCTTTGCTAATGCTTTTTCGATCCAAGCTTTGGCTTTCTCAGGTTTTTTAATTTCTTTCATCATATGCATAACAGCTTCATTAGCTCCACCGTGTAGCGGACCTTTTAAGGATGCGATTGCTCCTGTAATTGCACCATGTAGATCTGACAAACTACTTGTGATAGTTCTAGCTGTGAATGTAGATACATTAAAACTATGTTCAGCATAAAGAATTAAAGATATATCAAATGCTCTTACTATTTCTTTATCCGGCACTTTATTGAACATCATTTTGAAAAAATTTTCTGAAAATGATAATTTTTTATCCGGAGAAATAATTTTTTTTCCTTTTCTAGTTCTAAAATATGCAGCTACAGCAGTGGGTGTTTTAGCAAATATTCTCATAGCTTTTCTCATATTTGCTTTTGGTGAATTGTCTTTTGTATCTTTATCTTCTAAAGCCATTAAGCTCACACAAGTTCTTATTACATCCATTGGATGAGCAGTTTTGGGCATTTTTTGAATATCTTTTAAAATCTGTTTTGAAAGTTTTCTCTCAGATCTCTCATCTTTAATGAATTTTTTAAGCTGTTTTTTGTTTGGTAGTTCACCGTGTAAAACTAAATAAGCCACTTCTTCAAAATCACACTTATCGCACAATTCCTGAACAGTATAACCCCTGTATGTAAGTGTGCTCAGTTCTGGAACAACGTGTGATATAGTAGTTTCATCAACTACAATACCAAGCAAACCTTTTTTAATTTCTTCACCCATTATTCGTGTCCTTCAGTAGAAAAATCTGTAATTTTTTTATCTGGCGTATTGTATTTCTCATATTCTACAAGCTCGTACAACCTTTTTCTAGTCTGCATTTTGTCTATAATATTATTTTGGTGACCATCTTTAAAAATAGATTTCAGACCTTCTTCTGTGCTTTTCATGGCTAATCTTTGAGTTGTGACCGGATAAATAACCAAGTTATACCCTAAATTTTCAAGTTGTTTTTTATCTAATAATTTGGATTTACCAAACTCTGTCATATTAGCAAGCAAATAGCCTTTTGAATTTTTTCTTACTTGTTCAAATTCATTCTCATCTTTTAAAGCCTCAGGAAATATCATATCAGCCCCCGCACTTTCATATGATTTTATTCTATCAATTGTTTTATCAAGACCTTCAACCGTGTTTGCGTCTGTTCTAGCAATAATTAAAAAGTTTTTATCTTTTCTTGATTTAACACATTCTTTGATTTTTTTAACCATTTCCTCTTTAGAAATAAGTTCTTTATTGTCTAAATGACCACATCTTTTTTCAGCAACTTGATCTTCAAGATGACAACCAGCTAAACCTTTACTCTCAAAAACTTCAATTGTTTTTTTACAATTACCGAAACCAGTGTCAATATCAACAATCGTAGGCAGATCTGTAACTCTTGCTATTTGGCTGCTTCTGTAACTAACCTGCTCTAATGATGTTAAACCTATATCAGGTAGCCCCAAGTCATTGGACATTACTCCACCAGAAACGTAGACACCATCAAAACCAATTTCAGCTATTAATTTTGCACATAAAGGATTGTAAGCCCCTGGAAATCTCAATAATTTTTTTGATTGTAATCTTTTAATTAAGTCAGATCTTTTCTCTGCTACTGTTTTTTTTGTAAAGTGCATTTGCCAAAATGTATATTAGAGCAGAGTATAAAAATCAAAGATTATTTAAGCAAAATAAAGAAGCCTGTTAAAACTAACAGTATTGCAAGTAAATATTCAATTGTTTTTTTGACTTTTAAATTTGTAACAAATTTTCTTAAGCCGCTACCAAATAAAGCCCAAACACATATTGATGGAAAGCATATTACTGCCGCGGTAATTGTAACAAACACTACACCAATAAAAATATTTTCTTCAGTAGGGAAAAAACCTGAAGCAACTGTTACAGCTATAGACCATGCTTTAGGATTTATAAATTGAAAAATAGAAGCCTCATAAAATTTTAGGGGCCTACCTGTTTCTTTTTGTATCATACTAAAAGAACCGATCATTGTTTTAGCCAGGTAGAGCAAATATAAAAAACATAAAATTTTCATATAAAATTGAACCTGAGGATAAATTAAAAATAAATTAGCTAAACCAAAACAAGTTAATCCTATTTGAACTATATGACCAAGTGGAATACCTATCACGTGAGGTAAGGTCCTAAAAAAACCAAATTTTAATCCAGAGGCAGTTAACATAGCATTGTTTGGACCTGGAGTAATAAACATAGTAAAGTAAAAAGTTGCTAACGCTGAGAAAAGAGCAAAAGTTATCATAGGTATTTTTCTATAACTTTTTCAAAACCGACAAAATCTGAAATTAAGGCGACGTGCTTAATTTCATTCTCAGATTTTTCTGTGTACCCATCTTTAACTAAGATAAAAGGTAATCTAGCATTGTATGCAGACATCTCATCAACTTCACTATCACCAATCATTATTGTTTTATTCAAATCCCCACCAATAATTTCAACAACATCTGTTAAATGTCTAGGATCAGGTTTATTAAAAGCAAAAGTGTCCGATCCCGCAACATATTCAAAATACTTATAAATATCTAATTTCTTTAATAGGTCGACAGCTAAACGCTCTTGTTTATTTGTACAAACAGCCATCGAAATATTTTTACTTTTTGCCCAATCCAAGAATTTGATCAACCCTTTTAACGGCTTACTGTACCTATCAATGTTCTTAGCATAATAATCTATAAATTCCTTAGTCATTGCTTTTTTAGTTGCCTCACTTTTAATTTCTTCTTTAAAAGATCTTTGCATCATCACCCACGCACCTTTACCAGCAAGTGACTTTATATCTTCCATCTTTTTTTCTTCAAAACCAAATTTTCTCATCACATGATTATGTGCTGACATTAAATCTGGTGCAGTGTTTACGATTGTTCCATCTAGGTCGAATAAAATTGTTAAATTTTGAGTCATTTTTAAAAGTTTTAAAAAGAAATATTTTGTGACTTATTTATAATCCATTTCTAATGTAAAGAGAACTTTTTATGAAGAAAAATTTAAAATTAAAAAGAGCGGTTAAACTAAGATCTGAACAAGACAATTTAAGAGTTAAAGCCTTAAACAAAGGTGTAGATTTAATTGCTCCAGAAACTATTTTCCTGTCAAAAGATACAAAATTTGGAAAAAATGTTAGAATTGAACCTTATGTAGTTATTGGATCAAAAGTTATAATTGGAAACAATGTTGTCATCAAATCTTTTTCACATTTAGAGGGAGCTAAGTTAGAAAAAAATGTTACTGTTGGGCCTTACGCAAGAGTGAGACCTGGCTCTCATTTTTATAAAGGTTCAAAAATAGGTAATTTTGTTGAGACAAAAAACTCTAAGATAAAATCGAATAGTAAAGTAAGTCATCTTTCTTACATTGGTGACACTGAAATTGGTGAAAACAGCAATATTGGAGCCGGTACTATTACTTGTAATTATGATGGAATTAAAAAAAATAAAACTAAAATTAAAAAGAATGTATTTATTGGCTCAAATTCATCGTTAGTAGCTCCCTTAGTAATAGAGGAAAATTCAATTGTAGGAGCGGGATCAGTAATTACAAAAAACATTCAGAAAAAGTCATTGGCATTAACTAGGTCGCCTCAAATTTCCATAAAAAATTATAAAAGGAAAAAAAAATAATGTGTGGGATAATTGGTATAGCAAGCAATAAATCAGTTACTTCAAATATAATAAATTCTTTAAAAAGATTAGAATATAGAGGATATGACTCAGCAGGTATTGCAACAATTTCTAAACAAAATTTAAATGAAAAAAAATGCTCAGGTAGAGTAGAGGAGCTTGAAAAAATATTATTTAATTCACCAGCGCAAGGCAATATTGGAATTGGTCATGTGAGATGGGCTACTCACGGCATACCTAACGAAGTCAATGCTCATCCACACTCATCCGAAATTGTTTCTGTTGTTCATAATGGAATTATTGAAAATTCTAATACCCTAAAAAAGAAACTTGAAAAAGAAGGATACAAATTTAAATCTCAAACTGACACTGAAGTTATCACATTATTGATAACAAAATATTTAAAAGACTCAAATCCAATTGATGCAGTATTAAAGTCTTTAGAATATCTTGAGGGAAGTTTTGCACTAGGTATATTATTTAAAGAACAATCAGATATTATTATTGGAGCTAGACGAGGCAGCCCACTTGCTGTTGGATACTCAAATAATGAAAATTATCTAGGCTCGGACTCATATGCGCTAAAAGCGATGACAAACAAAATTTCTTATTTAGATGACGGTGAAATATGCAAGATAACAAAAGATAGTGTTGAATTTTTTGATGTTTCAAAAAATAAAATTAATAAAAAGATTTTAGTTTTATCTGAAGACAAAAATGAAGCAAAGTTAGGTGATTATAAAAATTTTATGTCTAAAGAAATATTTGAGCAACCAACTACTATCAAAAATTGTTTAAACGAATATATAGATAAAATAAGAAATGATATAAATCTTTATGATTTTCCAATTGACCCAAAAAAAATTAATAAAATATTCCTTGTTGGATGCGGCACTGCTTATCATTCATGCCAAGTTGCTAAATATTGGATAGAAGAATTAACAGATTTGAATGTAGAAACTGAGGTAGCTTCAGAATTTAGATATAGAAAGATAAGATTTAACCCTAGTACTTTATATATATTTGTTTCTCAGTCTGGAGAAACAGCGGATACAGCAGCAGCTTTAGAAATAGCTAAAAAAAATAATATGAAAACTTGTTCTGTTATTAATGTAGTAGAAAGCTCAATAGCCAGGAATTCTGATTGGGTTGTCCCTATTCATGCGGGCCCAGAAATAGGCGTAGCATCAACAAAAGCTTTTATAGGTCAAATGTTAGTTTTATATATAATGAGTTTAAAGATATCTAAAATAAGAGGAAATATTGATGACAAAAATTATGTTGAAAAAATTAAAAATCTTAAAAATCTACCTCAAGAAGTAGAGACTTCATTAAAGACTGAAGAGCTAATTCAAATATTTGCTAAAGATTTTTTATCAGCAAAAGGATCAATGTTTTTAGGAAGAGGGTCATCATTCCCTATAGCATTAGAAGGAGCATTAAAATTGAAAGAATTATCGTATCTCCATGCTGAAGGATATCCTGCAGGAGAAATGAAACATGGTCCACTAGCTTTGATCGAAGATGGTCTACCTGTAATTATTTTGGCCCCAAAAGATAAATATTTTGAAAAAACTATTTCTAATATGCAAGAAGTTATAGCAAGAGGAGGAAAGGTTTTATTAATATCAGATAAACATGATGAAGTAATAAATGAAAATATAAGATTTAAAATTGAAATGCCTTTTATTGACGAACTTTTAAATCCTTTTTTATTAACCATACCACTTCAATTATTAGCTTATCATGTGGCTCTACTAAAAAAATGCGATATTGATAAACCAAGAAACTTGGCTAAATCTGTAACTGTTGAGTAAATTTTCTAATTTAACTATTGGAAATTTAATCTCTATACTCTATATACATATCACAGGTTGAATATGAAAAAATGGACATTAAATAGCTGGAGCAAATTTCCCGCAAAACATCTACCTACTTATGTAGATAAGAAAGAGCTGGATTTAGTTTTAAGTAAAATACAAAAGTATCCGCCACTAGTTTTTGCTGGAGAAACAAGATCTTTAAAAAAAGCGTTAGCAGAAGTAGTTGAAGGCAAAGCCTTTCTTCTTCAAGGTGGCGATTGTGCAGAAAGTTTTGCAGAATTCCATCCTGACAATATTAGAGATACATTCAAAGTAATTTTACAGATGTCGCTAGTTTTAACAGCTTCAGCTTCAGTACCAGTCGTTAAAGTTGGAAGAATAGCTGGACAATTTTCTAAACCAAGAAGTGCCCCGACAGAAAAAAAAGATGGGAAAGAGTTGCCAAGTTATTTAGGTGACAATATAAATGGAGTAGATTTCAATGAAAAAACTAGAGTTCCAGATGCAAAAAGGTTATTCAGAGCATACTCACAATCAGCATCAACATTAAACTTATTAAGAGCTTTTTCTCAAGGGGGTTTTGCTGATTTAAGACAAGTTCATTTATGGAATTTAGGATTTATAAAAGACAAAACTAAAGGCAAATACAAAGAGATTGAAGATAAAATTAGTGATGCTTTAGCTTTTATGCAAGCTTGTGGAATTAATTCTGATAATAATAGAAGACTAAGAACTGTTAATTTTTATACTTCTCATGAAGCTCTTTTACTACCATTCGAAGAAGCCATGACAAGAATAGACTCAACTACTGGAGAGTATCACGATACATCTGCACACTTTGTTTGGATAGGAGATAGAACAAGACAACCAGACGGAGCGCATGTTGAATTTTGCAGAGGTATTAGAAATCCTTTAGGCTTAAAATGCGGTCCTACTTTAAAGCCAGAGGAACTTGTAAAACTTTGTAATATTCTTAATCCGGATAATGAGCCAGGAAGAATGACCTTGATTTCAAGATTTGGAGCAGACAACGTAGAAAAATATTTACCTAAATTAATTAAAGTAATTAAAAAAGAGGGATTAAATGTAATATGGTCATGCGATCCTATGCACGGTAACACAATCAAAGCAGCTACAGGTTTTAAAACAAGACCATTTGATAGTGTTCTAAAAGAAGTGAAAAACTTTTTTGGAGTTCATCAATCCGAGGGAAGTTATGCTGGCGGTTTACATGTTGAAATGACAGGTCAAGATGTGACCGAATGTACAGGTGGAGCTCAGAAAATTTCCGAAAAAGACCTTTCTAACAGATATAGAACACATTGCGACCCAAGATTGAATGCTGATCAAGCACTAGAGTTAGCTTTTCTAATTTCTGATGAAATTAAGAAAAACTCAAAATATTCAAAAAAAATTATCCAAGCCGCGTCTTAATAATTATTGTAATTATTAAGACATAACCTTAAAAGAGGAAGTGTATTAATTATGGAAGCAAAACAAAGAGCAAAAATTATCACTGATTGGATCAACAATTATTGTGAAACTACATCGTTTAATCCTAAATCATTAGTAGTTGGTATTTCAGGAGGTATAGACTCTTCTGTAGTTAGTACACTATGCGCAAACACAGGAAGAAAGACAATTGTGTTAACAATGCCAATTAAACAAATAAAATCCCAACATGATTTAAGCTTACAGCACGCAAAATGGCTGAAAGATAAGTTTAGTAATGTTGAGCATCACTTAATCGAGATGGACAAAATATTTGGATCTTTTTCTCAAGTTTTAAATAACTTTGATAATGAGCATGGATTTGCAAATTCAAGAGCTAGATTAAGAATGGCAACTCTATATCAAGTAGCAGCAGCCAATTCTGGTATCGTGGTTGGAACAGGGAACAAAGTTGAAGATTTTGGTGTTGGCTTTTATACAAAATATGGTGATGGGGGTGTAGATATATCTCCAATAGCTGATTGCACAAAAACTCAAGTTTGGGAATTAGGTAAATATCTTGGAGTTTCAAAAGAAATTATTAATTCTCAACCAACAGATGGATTGTGGGATGATGGAAGAAACGATGTCCAACAATTAGGAATGAGTTATGAAGATCTTGAAAAGGCTATGGAGAATAAAGATGATCCAAACTATCAGAAATATTTAAAGATAAGAGAAAAAAACTTACACAAGATGAATCCTATACCAGTTTGCAAATTCAATGAATAATTTACAATTAACTAACTCACTTACAAATAAAAAAGAAATTTTTAACCCGATAAATAAAGACAAAGTTTCCTTATATGCATGTGGACCAACCGTTTATGATAATCCTCATGTTGGAAACGCTCGTGCAATAGTAGTGTTTGATCTTCTTTTCAGAATACTCATTGAGCTTTATGGAGAGAAAAAAATTACATATGTGAGAAATATAACAGACATAGATGACAAAATTATTGAAGCCTCAAAAATTAGAAAAATAGATATTTCAGATTTAACAAAATCTGTAACTAAAAAATTTCATGAAGATTGCAAGACTTTATTTTGTCTAAATCCTACTAAAGAGCCAAGAGCAACTGAACATGTTGAAGGCATGATTAATATGACAAAAAAATTAATTGAAAAAAAAGCTGCTTATGAAAAAGAGGGTCATGTTTTCTTTGCAGTAACTTCATTTAAGAAATACGGTGATCTCTCAAACAAAAATCCGGATGATCTTAAAGCCGGTGCTAGAGTAGAAGTATCAAAACTAAAAAATGATCCTTTAGATTTTGTTCTTTGGAAACCTTCAGATAACAATGAACCAGGTTGGGACTCTCCGTGGGGAAGAGGTAGACCAGGATGGCATTTAGAGTGTTCAGTAATGAGTGAAAAATATTTAGGTAAAAATTTTGATATACATGGTGGAGGATTAGATTTAATTTTTCCACATCATGAAAATGAGATTGCTCAATCTTGCGTTTATAATGGAACAGATAAATTTGCTAACTATTGGGTGCATAATGGTTTTGTAACCATGAATAAAGAAAAAATGTCGAAATCGCTTGGCAATATAACAACGATAGAAGAAGCTACCAAAAAATATTCAGGGCAAGTTGTTCGCTTATCTCTTCTAAGCGCTCAGTATAAACAGCCATTGGATTGGAATAACGACTTACTCATAGAACAATCCAAAACTTTAGATAAATGGTATTCAATGTATTCCTCTGAAGTGAGTGAAAAAATACCAGATTGCTTTAATGATTTATTAGATGACCTGAATACTCCACTTTATATTTCAAAATTGCATGAGTTATTTCAACAATCACAAGATGGTGATAAAGATAAAAAAAAAGAATTTAACAAAGCGTGTCGTTTAATTGGCTTATTTAATGAAACTGCTGAAAAAAGAGCTGAATTTAAAAAAAGTAAAGTTAAAATATCTGAAGACAATATATTAAGTAAGATTAAAAATCGAGAAGAAGCTAAAAAAGCTGGCAATTATAAACTTGCTGATCAAATTAGAGATGATTTAAACAAAGAAGGTATTGATATAAAAGATGAAAAAGGTAAAACGACTTGGAACTATAAATGAGTAAAGAAAAAATATACATTTTTGATACAACTTTAAGAGACGGTGCCCAAACTGAGGGAGTTGATTTTTCAGTTGAAGATAAGAATAAGATTGCAAAAATTCTATCTAATATAGGAATAGATTACATAGAAGGTGGTTGGCCTGGTGCAAATCCTATAGATAATGAATTTTTTGATAAATCTCCTAATCTTGGAAAGTCAAAATTTACAGCTTTTGGGATGACAAAGAAGAATGGAGTTAGTGCAGATAATGACCCAAATTTATCTCCGTTAATGAACGCTGATTGTAAAACAGTTTGCGTTGTAGGTAAAACTTGGGATTTTCACGTCAAAACTGCTTTAGGTATAAAAAATGAGGATAATTTAAAAAACATTAAAGAAACAGCTAAGCACTTTGTAAAAAACAATAAAGAATTTCTTTTTGATGCTGAGCATTTTTTCGATGGATATAAAAATAACCCTAATTATGCACTTGATTGTTTAAAACAAGCTTATGATGAGGGAGCTAGATGGGTAGTTTTATGTGATACTAATGGCGGAACCTTACCTAATGAGGTTGGAGAGATAATAAACAAAGTTGCAAAAGTAATTCCAGGAAAAAATTTAGGTATACATGCACACAATGACACTGAAAATGCTGTAAGTAATTCTTTAACTGCAGTTTTAGCTGGTGCTAGACAAATACAAGGAACGATAAATGGTTTAGGTGAAAGATGTGGTAATGCAAATTTAATGTCTATTATTCCAACACTTTTCTTGAAAAAAACTTTTAGTGATAAATTTGATTTGAATATAAATAAAACGAAACTCTCTTCGCTTACAGAATGTTCAAGATTTTTAGATGAAGTGCTAAATAAAAAACCAAACAAAAGTATGGCTTATGTCGGGGGATCTGCATTTTCACATAAAGGTGGTTTACACGTTTCAGCTGTAAAAAAAGATCCAAAAACATACGAACATATAGACCCAAAAGAAGTTGGAAATCACAGAAACATTATTGTTTCAAATCAAGCTGGAAGATCAAATATAATATCAAGACTTGAAAATTATGGAATAAAAATTAATTCTAAAGATGCTAAAGTCCAAAAAATCTTAAATGAAGTCAAAGAAAGAGAATTTACTGGCTATTCATACGATGGAGCAGATGCTTCATTTGAACTTTTAGCAAATAAATTATTAGGTAAGCTTCCTGAATATTTAAAAGTCAAAAGTTATAACGTCAATGTTAAAAAAGATGATAAATTAAAAACAACAGCAGAAGTCACTTTTATAATTGATGGTAAAGAAATTCACTGCGCAGGAGAAGGTAACGGACCAGTAAACGCATTAGATAACGCAATAAGATCAAATTTTAAAAAAGTTGAAAAATACTATAAATATTTTTCTGATCTAAAACTTTTAGATTATAAAGTTAGAATTTTAAATACTGGTACAGGTGCTACTACAAGAGTTTCGATTGAGAGCACGGATAAAACAGGTAAAAGTTGGTTTACTATTGGTGTTTCTCAAAATATTATTGAGGCTTCCTTTAAAGCATTAATAGATAGTCTGGAGTACAAGTTATTTAAGGAAAAAGCCCCTGCAAATATTCATGAAAAATAGTTATGGCTTTGTTTTAATTCAACCACAACTAGGAGAAAATATAGGTGCGTCTGCAAGGTCATTAAAAAATTTTGGATTTAATAATTTAATTATTACTAACCCAAAATGTGGTTGGCCAAATATAAAAGCCAAAGCTACTTCTGTAGGTGCTTTTGATATAATAAATAAAACTAAGATATTCAAAAATACTATTTCTGCTATAAAAAGTTTTGATTTAATATTTTCTTTTAGTGCGCGCAAGAGAGATATTAATAAAAAACATGTCAGTATGTATAATTTTCTAAAAATTGTAAAAAAACAAAAGAAAAAGAAAATTGGTTTAATGTTTGGTCCTGAGGCATCAGGATTATCAAATTTAGATTTGTCTTTTGCAAATTATGTAGTTCAAATTCCTTCATCGCCAAAGTTTAAATCAATGAATCTTTCTCACTCAGTTACATTGGTGTGTTATGAAATATTTAAATTAAATAACTTTAAATTAATAACACAACCAGATTTCAATAAAGGAATAGGCAAGAAAGGTAAACTTTCATCAATACTTAAGTTGTTGGTCAATAACCTTGAAAAAAAAAATTTTTTCAAACCTGCTGAAAAAAGAAGTTCAATGATTAAAAACATAAACAACCTATTTTACAGGATGGAGGCAAATGATAAAGAATTACGTATTTTAGGGAGTTTAATAGGTTCTTTGGGCAAAAATAAAAAAAAGCATAATTGACATTTACCCCCTAAACCTTGTAAACCCGAGTTCAAATAATGACAAAAAGATTAAAATCAAAACATAAAGTTGATAGAAGACTAAAAGCTAATTTATGGGGCAGACCTAAAAGTCCTTTCAACGTCCGAGCATACCCTCCAGGTCAACATGGACAGAACAAAAAAGGAAAGCCCACAGATTATGGAATTCAGCTCCAAGCTAAACAAAAATTAAAAGCATATTACGGCAATATAAATGAGAGACAATTTAGAAACATCTACAGAAAAGCATTATCAAAAAGGGGCGATACATCAGAAAATTTAATAGCTTTACTTGAAAGTAGATTAGATACAGTAGTATACAGAGCAAAGTTGGCACCAACTGTTTTTGCCGCAAGACAGTTAATTAATCACGGACATATCAGAGTAAACAAAAAACGAGTAAATGTTGCTAGTTATCTTTTAAAAGATACAGATCAAATTGATGTAAATGAGAAATCAAAAAAACTTAATGTAATAGATGGTTCAATTCAAAGCAAGGAAAGAGAAATACCGGAATACATTCAATTAGACGGTAAAAGTAAATCAGTTAAGTTAGTAAGAATACCAAAATTCTCTGAAGTTCCTTATCCGATCATTATGGAGCCTAATTTAGTGATAGAGTACTACTCAAGATAATTAGATCAACTTTTTTTGTTCAAAAACTTTTTTTAATTCTCCTTTTTCAAACATATCTTTAACAATGTCACATCCTCCAATAAATTCACCTTTTATATATAATTGAGGAATAGTCGGCCAGTCACTGAAGTCTTTAATCCCTTGTCTTAAATTTTGATCCTCTAATACATTCACTGCTTTAAATTTAACATTTAAATGTTTTAAGATATTTGATACTGCCATTGAGAATCCACACTGAGGAGCATCGGGTGTACCCTTCATAAATAAACATATTTCGTTTTGATTAATTAAGTTTTGTATATTTTCCTTTATGTTCATATTATTTTTCTTCTGTGGTAAGTGAGAGAGCGTGTAACTCATTACCCATTTTACCCTTTAAAGATTTATAAACTAATTTATGTTGTTCAATTTTATTCATACCTTTAAATATCTTAGATTTAATAGTAGCTGAATAGTGATTATTGTCACCCATTAAATCTTTGATCTCTATCGAAGCATCAGGAATTGCTTCTAATATATGTTTTTTTATTTCTTCAACAGTCAGTGCCATTAAATTGCTTATACCATTTATTGTTAATGTCATAAAGCTCTTTAACACTAATCTTTAATTCTTTATCTAGTTCAAAATATTCTTTTTGAGTAATGCCAATATTGTCGAAATATATATTGTTATCTTTAAACAACCTTTCAATCTTGGAGTAATTACTTTTATCAACTTCAATTAAATATCTACTCTGATCTTCACCAAAAAAATACTCAGATAAATTAGATAATTTTTTTGGTTTATTAATTTTAACACCAATTTGAGAACTAATTGACATTTCAGCTAAAGCTAAAATAATACCTCCAGTTGATATATCGTGTATTGAATTTATTAAGCCAGCATTAATTAGTTTAAGTATCATTTCTCCATTATTTTTTTCATTTAACAGATTTACTTCTGGTGGCATACCTTCATTTAAATTATATAGTTGATTAATAAAAACACTCTGTTCAAGATGACCAAAAGTTTTTCCTATTACTAATACGTTACTATCAATTTTTTTAAAATGATGATTGAAGATTTTGTTTAAATTTTTTATTAAACCCACACCACCAATTACCGGAGTAGGATAAATATTATTTTTATTTGTGCCGTTATAGAAAGAAACATTTCCAGAAACTACAGGAAAGTCCAAAAACTCGCATGCCTGTTTCATTCCTAATATATTTTCTGCAAATTCTCCCATAATTTCAGGATTTTCAGGGTTGCCAAAGTTTAAGCAATTAGTAATGGCTATAGGTTTAGCGCCTACAGATATAAGATTTCTCCAGCTTTCACAAACGATCTGTTTTCCACCTATTAGAGGATGAGATTTACAATAGTTCGCAGAAGAGTCAACGGTGACTGCAATCGCTTTATCTTTATTGTGAATTTTAATAATCCCTGCATTTGAACCAGATCTTTGAATTGTGTCTCCCATAACCATTTGATCATACTGCTCAGTTACCCATTTTTTACTTGAATGATTTGGAGATGATAATATTTTTAAAAAAGCTTCTTCAAATTTTATCTTTTTTAAATCTTTAACTTTAATTTTATTTTTATTGAATTTCGTTTTTACCCATTTTCTATCATAAAGTGGGGCTTTAGATGATAGGGCTTCTATCGGAATCGTTGCCACAGTCTCTTTTTTAAATTTTAACGATAAATTCTTTAACTCTGTTGTTTTTCCAATAACAACAAAGTCCAAATCCCATTTTTGAAAAATATTTTTTGCTTCATCTTCTTTTCCATCTTCTAAAATTATTAACATTCGTTCCTGACTTTCCGACAACATCATCTCGTAAGGGGTCATTTTTTCCTCTCTACAAGGAATTTTATCTAAATCTAATTCAATACCCAAATCTCCTTTATGGGCCATTTCAACACTTGAGGAGGTTAAACCTGCAGCGCCCATATCTTGAATTGATATAATTGAGTCTTTTTTCATTAATTCCAAACAGGCTTCCATTAAAAGTTTTTCTGTGAAAGGGTCCCCAACTTGTACTGTTGGTTTTTTATCCTCAGAGTTTTCATCAAACTCAGCTGAGGCCATAGAAGCTCCGTGAATACCATCTCTACCAGTTTTAGATCCAACGTAAACCACAGATTTGTTAATACCTTTAGCTTTAGAGTAAAAAATTTTTTTTTTATTTACCCAACCGACTGCCATAGCATTAACGAGGATGTTTTCATTGTAAGTACTGTTAAACTTTGTTTCTCCCGCTATCGTTGGTACACCAATACAATTACCATATCCTCCAATACCTGAAACGACGCCATTTAAAAGATTTTTTGTTTTTTTATGCTTAGGATCACCGAAATGTATTGAATTTAAAAGAGCAATTGGCCTTGCGCCCATTGTAAAGACATCTCTCAATATACCTCCTACACCTGTAGCAGCACCTTGGTAAGGTTCAATATAAGAAGGATGATTGTGACTTTCTATTTTGAAAACTATCGCATCATCATCACCAATATCAATGACACCTGCATTTTCACCTGGACCTTGAATGACATTTTTATTTTTAATTGGTAGTTTTTTTAGATGAATTTTTGAAGACTTGTATGAACAATGTTCATTCCACATTGCTGAAAAAATACCTAGCTCTAAATAATTGGGCTCTCTACTTAATAATTGTTTAATTTTAGAATATTCTTCCAATTTTAAACCATGTGATTCAACAATGTTATTAGTTATTTTCATTAGCTTAAAATACTTGTAAATAATTCAATTCCATCTTCATTGCTTATTAAATTATCAATCATTCTTTCAGGATGAGGCATCATTCCTAAAATATTTTTTTTATCGTTTAATATGCCAGCTATATTTTCTAAAGATCCATTAGGATTTGAACTCTCATTAATCAATCCATTTTCACTACAATATTTAAAAGGAATGAGTTCATTATCTTCTAATTCCTTTAAATGATCTTTTTGGGTAAAATAATTACCTTCGTTATGAGCTATATTTAAACTTATAATACCATTTTTTTTATAGTTTTTACAAAATTTGTTTGAATTGTTTATAATCTTTAAATGTATATCTTTTGAAATAAATTTAAGATTTTTATTTCTTAACAATGCTCCTTGAAGAAGACCAGTTTCAATAAGTATTTGAAACCCATTACAAATTCCTAACACAAGACAACCGGACTTTGATGCTTTAATGACCTCTTTTAAAATATTTGATTTAGCAGCGATCGCACCAGATCTTAAATAATCTCCATAGGAAAAACCTCCAGGTATAACAATTAAATCTGACTTAGGCAGTTCATTTTCTTTGTGCCATACCATGTTGTTTTTGAATTGAAGTTTTGTCAGTGCAGTAGCAATATCTCTGTCGCAGTTCGAACCAGGAAAAACAATAACTGATGAATTCATTAAATTTTTTTAATTTTATATTCTTCAATAATTAGATTAACTAAAAGTTTTTTGCACATATCTTCAACAGCGCTGTAAGCTTTCTTCTCATCCAGTTCATTCAATTCAATTTCAATATATTTTCCTTGTCTTAAATTTTTAAGATTATTTACTCCCATTCCTTCAAGTGTTTGTTCAATTACTTTTCCCTGAGGATCAAGAACATCTTTCTTTAAAGTTATAATAACTGCAAATTTCAATTTATTTTTTTTTAAATTTTATTGAGCTCGGTTTATTGAAATTTACTTCCTTAACATTTCCTATTTCAGGCATAATGCCTAATCTTCGTGCTACTTCTTGATAACCCTCTATGATATTACCTAAGTCTTTTCTAAATCTGTCTTTATCAAGTTTTTTTTCAGTCTTTGAGTCCCAAAGCCTGCAAGTATCGGGACTAATTTCATCGGCGAGAACAATCTCGTTTTCACCTTTATCTTTATTCCAAGCTTTTCCATATTCAATTTTGAAATCAACTAATTTAATTCCTATTCCTTTGAACAAACCAATTAGAATGTCATTTATTCTAAGAGTTATTTTATCTATTTTTTTTATTTCTTCTTTTGACGCCCAATCAAAGGTAAAAATATGTTCTTTAGAAACTATTGGATCCTGTAATTCATCATTCTTCAGACAGTACTCTAGTAGAGGTTTTTCTAAAACTGTTCCTTCAGGTATACCTAGCCTTTTTGTTAAAGATCCACTTGCCACATTCCGCACTATAAATTCAATAGGTATGATTTCTGCTCGTCTTATCAATTGCTCACGCATATTGAGCCTTTTTATAAAATGAGTTTTTATTCCACATTGAGCTAAACTTGATAAAAGATACTCAGATATTCTATTATTCAGAACACCTTTTCCCTCTACTTTAGATTTTTTAAGATTGTTAAATGCTGTTGCATCGTCTTTAAAGTGTTGAACAACTAAATATTTATCATTAGTCGAATAAATAATTTTGGCTTTTCCTTCGTAAAGTTTTTTACCTTTGTTCATATGAGATTATTTTTTTAAAGCTCTGTTGAAAATTATATTAATTTTTTTAGTATGGTAACCTAAATCAAACAATTTTTTTAATTTATTAACAGGTATTTTTTTAATAATTCTTTGATCTTTTGATAAATTTTCTAAAAAAGGAGTATTATTTTTCCATGTCTTCATGGCGTTTTTCTGAACTATTGTATAAGCTTCCTCTCGAGTGAAACCACAAGATGTAAGTTCTAATAGAACTCTTTGGGAAAAAATTAAACCATTTGTTAAATTAAGATTTTTCTTCATATTCTTTGGGTAAATATTCAAATTTTTAATAACTTCATTTAATCTGGTTAACGCAAAATCTAAAGCAATTGTTGAGTCGGGACCAATATTTCTTTCGACTGCTGAATGAGAAATATCTCTCTCATGCCATAACACTATGTTCTCAAGTGCTGGCAATACATTAGATCTTATCAATCTAGCTAGCCCGGTTAAATTTTCACTTAATATTGGATTTTTTTTATGCGGCATTGCTGATGAACCTTTTTGTTTATTGCTAAAAAATTCCTCAACTTCTAAAACCTCTGTTCTTTGAAGATGTCTTATCTCAACAGCAAATCTTTCAACAGAACTTGCGATAATTCCTAAAGTAGAAAAAAATTGTGCGTGACGATCTCTAGGAATAACCTGAGTAGATATTGGTTCAACTCTTAATTTTAACTTTTTTGATACAAAACTCTCTATTTTTGGATCTATATTGGCAAAGGTTCCAACAGCACCGGATATTGCGCATGTAGATATCTCATTTATAGAATTTAATAGTCTTTTTTTATTTCTTATAAATTCTTCATAAAATGAAAGCATTTTTAACCCAAAAGTTATTGGTTCTGCATGAATACCATGACTTCTTCCAATACACACCGTGAATTTATATTTCTTAGCTTGTTTTTTTATCGAAGATAAAAGCAAATCTAAGTCTTTTACTAAGACTTCGCCTGATTGTTTTAATTGTAAATTAAAACATGTATCTAAAACATCAGATGATGTCATGCCTTTATGAAGATATCTTGCCTCCTTACCAACTTTTTCAGTTATTGAAGTTAAAAAAGCAATAACATCATGTTTTACCTTTTTTTCTATTTCTAAAATTCTTTTAGGATTGATTTTTGCTTTTTTTTTAACTTTTTTTGAAACTCCTCTTGGAATAATCTTGTATTTTTCCATTGCTTCAGCCGAAGCTATTTCTATTTTAAGCCAAAGTGAGTATTTATTATAATCACTCCAAATGTTTTTTAATTCTTCTCTCGAATATCTCTCAATCATTATAAATTTGGAGGTAAATTTAAACCTTTTTTTGATAAAGTAAAAATTTCGTATCCTTCTTTAGTTACTCCAACAGTGTGTTCAAATTGTGCAGATAAAGATTTATCTTTAGTTACTGCGGTCCATCCGTCTTTTAAAGTTTTTGTCTCAAATTTTCCTGAGTTGATCATTGGCTCAACTGTAAATATCATTCCTTCTTTAAGTTCTTGACCAGAGTTCTTTTCACCATAATGAAGAACATTCGGACTTTCGTGAAACTTTTTTCCTATTCCATGCCCGCAAAAATCTCTTACTACTGAAAAACCCTCTGCTTCAACACTTTTTTGAATTGTATAACCTATATTACCAATTTTTACGTTGGCCTTAATTGTTTCAATAGCTTTCATCATTGCAGTATAAGTTATTTTAATAAGTTTTTTGGCTTTTATAGAACACTCCCCAACAATAAACATTCTACTAGTATCCCCATGCCACCCATCTTTAACAGCAGTAACATCAACATTAACTATATCACCATCATTTAAAATTTTTTCAGATGGGATACCGTGACAAACAACATGGTTTGTAGAAGTACAACATGATTTAGGAAAGCCTCTATAATATAATGGCGCAGAAAAAGCTTTGTGATCATTAATAAATTGATAACACAATTTATCAATTTCAACGGTACTTATTCCTGGTTTGATAATATTATTCACTTCATCTAAAGCACCAGAGGCAATACTTCCAGCTAATTTTGTTTTTTCAAAACTTTCAATCATTTTATAAAATTTATTTTATTATTTATTATTATTCCTTTTGATAAAAATTTACAATCATAGCAAATAACTTTTAATTTATTTTTTAAAGCAAATGTTAATAATTTTTTATATTTTGGGTCAATGTCATCAGCAATTTTAAATTTTTTACAATCCTCTCGTTGAATTATAAAAGCAAGATAAATATCAAATCCTCTTTTTTTTGCTTCTAATAATTCATTAATGTGTTTTAGACCCCTCTCTGTCACGGCATCAGGAAATTCAGCAATATTTTTAAATCTTGATAGAGTTACATTCTTTACCTCTATAAAGGTCCCTTTGCCACTATTCTTAATAAAAAAATCAAATCTCGTATTCGTATTAAATTTTTTTTCTTTAAATAATACATCAGTTTTTTTTATATTGATTATTTTTCCATTTAACAAAGCTTCGTAAAATATTTTATTCGTTAAATGAGTATTGATTCCAACTTTTTTTCCATCTACTTCTATTATTTGTAGAGTGTATTTTAATTTTCTTGTACTATCATTTGTTTCTGTAAACCAAACTTTATTACCATTTTTTAAAAGACCCATCATTGAGCCTGTATTAGGACAATGTGCGGTAATAACTTTATTTTGTACTTTTATATCAACAAAAAATCTTTTATATCTTTTAATTAATACACCTGATATTAATTTATTTTCAAAAATCATATTTTTTTTTTTACTATGAAGAAAAATTTTAAAAAAGTAAATGCAGCTATTATAGTTATTGGTAATGAAATTTTATCAGGTAGAACCCAAGATTTAAATGTATCATTCTTATCGAAATGGTTAAATGAGAAAAATGGCATAACCGTTGATGAGGTGAGAGTTATTCCAGATGTAGAAAAAACGATAATTAAAACTACAAACGAATTGAGAAAAAAGTTTAATTATATATTCACAACAGGTGGAATAGGCCCAACCCATGATGATATTACTGCTAAATCAATTTCAAAAGTATTCAAAGTAAAATACGAGTATCACCCCGAAGCATTTAAAATATTGAAAAAATATTATGGTCAAAATAATTTTAATGATGGTAGAAAAAAAATGAGCAAAATGCCCAAAGGATCAAATCTTATCTACAATCCATCTAGCGCGGCACCGGGATTTAAAATTAAAAACGTTTTTTGCCTACCAGGTGTCCCGTTAATTTTAAAATCAATGATACATAATTGTTCTAAGTATTTAAATAAAGGCTCAAAAGTTTTTAGCGACTCTATCAATTTAGTAACAGTTGAAAGTAATATTTCTAGAGAATTAGAAAAAATTCAGAAGAAATTTAAAAACGATATTGATATTGGAAGCTATCCTTTTTTTAGGCTTGGAAGAGTTGGTGTATCAATAGTTTTAAGGTCTCAAAATAAACATAAAATTAATTTATGTAAGAAAGAAATTTTAAAAAATATTGTAAAAAAGAAAAAGATTAAAAAAGTATGAAAATTTATGACTGTTTCATGTTTTATGATGAAGATTTAATAGCTGAACTTCGTTTTAATATCCTAAATCAATACATTAACGAGTTTATAGTAGTCGAGAGCAAATATACCCATAGTGGCGAAAAAAGAGAATTGTTATTCAATATAAACAAATACCCTAATTTTAAAAATAAAATAAATTATATAGTTCTTGAAAATGAACCAGACAATTTAGAAAAAGTTTATGATGATGACACAGAAGATAAAAAAAATTCAAAATATATTATGAATGCTCTAAAAAGAGAAAACTATCACAGAAATGAAATATCTAAAGGACTCACTAAAGCAAGTTCAGAGGATTTAATACTTATTTCGGATGTTGATGAAATTCCAAACTTATCAAAATTAGATATCAACAAAATAAATAATGAAATAATTTTATTTAAACAAAATTTCTACTATTATAAACTTAATCTTAAACTTGAAGATATGCCATGGTACGGTACAAAGGCTTGTAAATTTAAAATTTTGAAGTCTCCACAATGGTTAAGAAATATTAAAGATAAAAAATATCCTTTTTGGAGAGTTGATGTTTTATTTTCTGATAAAAAGTATTTAAACATAAAGCATATTGAGGATGGAGGATGGCACTTTTCTAATATGAAAACTCCTGCAGATATTGAAAAAAAAATGAGAACATATCTTCATCATAGAGAATATGACATTAACCCCCTAGGTAAAAAAAAAATTGAAGAAATAATGAAGAGTAAAAAATCAATTTATAACTTGAGAGCTGATATGAAAACCGAAAAATTTGATGGAACTCAAAATCTAAAGCCAACAGATGGCAGCGAACTTCCAGATTTTATAAAGGCAAATATTAAAAAATATTCCAATTGGATTGAATAAATGAATAAAAAAACAATTGTTACACTAGCAGATTCAAATTACTTTTCTTTACTTGAAGAATTAATTCATTCAATTAGAAAATTTAAAGAAAGCGAGAGTGTTAATATTTGTGTACTGGATGCAGGCTTAACATCTGAGCAAATTGAAAAAATAAGCAGCTCAGTTGATGATATAAAAAAAGCTGAGTGGGACATTCAAATACCTTTCCATAAAAAAAAGAAGGAATGGCTGAAAAGTCAAATATCCAGAGCTTTTCTTCCAAAGTATTTTCCTAATTATGAGAAATATTTATGGATAGATTGCGATGCTTGGGTAAATTCATGGAGCTGTATTGAAAATTATTTTAAAGCATGTGAAAATAATAAATTAGGGATTACTCAATCTATCGGTCCAGGGTACCGAAGTTTAGCAAAAGTAAATTGGATATTTGGGAAAATTGCGGCAATTAAAACCCAAAATTATAAACATGCAAAAATGTCGGGAGTTTCTGAAGATCATGCAAGAAAATTAGCATTCGCGCCTCATTTAAATATTGGAGTTTTTTCTTTAATGAAAAATTCTCCATGCTGGGAAACTTGGCAAAAAAATTTAAATAAAGTTTTGTTAAAAGGTAGAATATTTGGTTCTGAAGGTTTAGCAATAAATATGGCAGTATATTTAGATAATGTGCCGACCGAGTTTTTACCCATAAATCATAACTGGATAACAAGTCATCTACTTCCGATTTATGATGAAAAGAATAATACATTCAGGGAGCCAAATATTCCTAATAATGAGATAGGTATAATTCATTTAGCGGCAGGAATGTGGAAAAATGGGGTAGATATGAGAGTTGATAAAAATATTAAGGTAAATATAAAGTCATTAGAGGGAAAAATTTTAGAAAAAAGTTTAAGAAATTTAATTAAATAAAATATGAAACTCTGTAGAATAGGTGAAATAGGCAAAGAAAAACCAGCCATTATAGATAAAGATGGTTCATATAAAGATCTATCAAACGTTATATCCGATCTTAATCCTGACAACTTAAACTTTGAAACTATTGAAAAGATAAAAAAATTAAATATTAAAGATTTACCAACTCTTGATTCTGGATCTAGAATAGGAGCTTGTGTTAAAAATCCTTCAAAATTTTTGGGAATTGGCTTGAACTTTAAAGACCATGCAACGGAACAAAATTTACCCATTCCTAAAGAACCAATTATATTTTCAAAATTTACTAATTGTATCGTCGGACCAAATGATAATATAGAAGTTCCAAAAAACTCAAACCATACAGACTGGGAAGTTGAAATTGGTTTTGTGATGGGAAAAAAAGCAAAATATGTGGAAGAAAAAAATGCCCTCGATTATGTTCTTGGTTTTTTTCTAGTTACAGATGTAAGTGAAAGAGAATTTCAAAAAAATAAAGGTCTTACTTGGGATAAAGGAAAAGGTTTTGACACCTTTGGGCCAATAGGACCATATATTCTAACAAAAGATGAAGTGAAAGATTACAATAACCTTAATATGTTTTTAGATGTGAATGGTGAGAGAATGCAAACTGGAAACACTAAAGATATGATATTTAATATAGAACAACTCGTTTCTTACATGAGTCACTGCATGACTTTGTACCCAGGAGACATCTGCTGTACCGGAACTCCTAATGGCGTCGGGGAAAATATGAAACCACCTAAATTTTTAAAAGGTGGAGAAGAATTAATTCTCGGTATTGATAAGTTAGGAAAGCAAAAACACAGAGTTGTAAAAGGTTAAAACTTAGCTTAAATATGTTAATTAAAAATAATGCCCTCGTGGTGAAATTGGTAGACACAAAGGACTTAAAATCCTTGCCCTTTTGGGAGTGCCAGTTCGAGTCTGGCCGAGGGCACCACTCATATGAATAAATTACATTTTATTTTTGATAAAAATAAGAAATCTCAAAACTTTAAGAAAAAACTTTCAAAAAAGTTTAAAAACTATTCTCCACTAAAATCTTCCGTCATTGTAGTTTTTGGTGGTGACGGATTTATGTTAAAGAATTTAAAAAAATATTACAAATTTAATAGGCCTTTTTACGGAGTTAATTGTGGTTCTTACGGATTTTTGATGAATAATTCAAACATAAATCATTTAGAGCGGAAAATATCAAAATCTAAAAAAACAGTTATAAATAGTTTGTCAGTTAATTGTTCCTACGGTAATGGTTTAAAAAAAAAATTAATTGCTATAAATGAAATCTCAATTTTAAGACAAAGTAAACAAACTGCTTCTTTAAATATTACTGTTGGAAAAAAACAAGTTATTAAAAACCTTATAGGTGACGGCGTTCTAGTGTCGACACCAGCCGGAAGTACAGCCTATAATTTATCAGTACATGGGCCAATTTTATCTCTAAACTCTGGAAAGTTAGCAATAACACCTATTAGCCCATTTAGGCCGAGAAGATGGAAAGGAAAAATCATTTCAAACAAATCTATTGTTAAAATTAAAAATTTAAATTCAAAAAAAAGACCTATAGCAGCGGTAGCCGACAACATAGAACTAAGAAATGTAAAAAGTCTCACTATAAAACGAAATACAAAAATCAAAATAAGATTGTTATTTGATAGCAACAGGAGTTTAGTAAAAAGAATTAGAAGTGAAATAAAAAGACAAAAAAGTGCCAAAAGATAAAAAATTTAAATGAATTACAAAGCTATTTTATTTTATTTAGGTCTTTTCATTTTTCCCTTATCAGGACTTTCATTTTTAAACATACTTTATTCAACTTATTTTGATTACTTTTTAAGTATAGAGTCTTATACTATTACTTTTTTTCTTACTTTAGTGACCGGAATATTTTTTTACTATTATGGAAAAACTTCTGTAAAAAAAATTAGTTTTTATGAGCAATTAATATTAATTATTTTAGTATATTTTTTTTCATCTTTTTTTATTTCTCTGCCATATTATTTAAGTAATTATCAAATTACATTCGTAGACTCAATTTTCGAAAGTATCTCTGGCCTTACTTCAACTGGTTTTTCAATTTTTGAAAATATCAAGTATTTAGATCCTACATTAATCTTATGGAGATCATCTTCACAATGGATTGGTGGTTTGTACTTTCTAATTTTTTTGATAATTATTTTCTCAAACAATCAATACAATTTTAGATTAAATCATTTAGTGCATACTGGCAACATGGGATCTTTTTCAAAATCAAATACTAAAAACATTATATTTCAAATATTCATTGTTTATTCGTTATTAACATTTTTAATTTTTATTATACTTAATATTGGTAGTGTGAGACTATTTAATTCTTTAAATCTTTCAATGTCAATAATTTCAAATGGAGGGTTTTTACCAGCAAATACTTTAAATCAAATTTTTCTTAAAGAAAATCATTATATTCTTGCGATTGTTCTTCTCATACCAACTTTAAATATTTTTTTTCTTTTTAATTCTTACAGCAAGCAAAAAATTATTAGCAATCATCAAGAAGATATATTTTTAATAGTTTTTATATCAGTTTTGTCACTTTTAATGTTTTATTCTTTTAACGATATTGGAATAAGTGAAATTATAATTAACATTATTTCAAGTATAAGTAATTCAGGAATATCTTTTACAAAATCAATTGATGGATCTATTATCTTCATATTGTTATGTGCAATGGGAGGAACTTTAATTTCCAATTCTTCGGGTATTAAATTTATAAGGATTTACATATTAGTTAAGACCGCAGCAGCAGAAATAATTAAACTTGTGAGACCAAATAACATTTTTAATAATACTATTTTCTACTCACAAAAAAAAATTGATAATCAAACAATAAATTTATCTTTTTTAATATTTATATCTTTTTTCATAGGAATTTTTATCTTATCGAGCATATTAATTTTTGATAATATAAGTTTTGAAAATTCATTTAAGCTATCTATTCTTACACTGACAAATACAACTAATTCTTCATTATACGGTGTCAGTGATACCAATTTTTCTAATCTTTTAACTAGTACAAAATTATTTTTAATAATATTTATGATAATCGGAAAAATTGAGTTAATATCTGTATTGATATTAATCAAGAAACTTTTAATTAAAGAATAAACATGTCAAAGATTGCTATTATTGGTGCTGGCGCAATGGGTTCAGCTTTTACGTTACCTTGTATAGAAAATAAACATGAAGTTTACATCGTGGGGACACATCTAGAAAATGATTTTATAGATAATTTAAAAAATAATGACAATTTTCACCCAGGGTTAAACGTAAAAATTGATGCAAAAGTTAAAATACATAAGTTCGAAAATTTAAAAGAATTATTAAATACTAGTGTTGATTTGATTGTTTTAGGAATAAGTTCAAAAGGGATAGAGTGGGTTTCTGAGCAACTCAGTAAAATTTATGAGAATAAAAAAATTCCTAATTTATTAATGCTGACAAAAGGTTTGAGTATTTACAATAACGATTATGAATTATTAGTTGATAAACTTAAAAGGTTATTAGCTAATAAGGGAATTAATGAAATTAACATATCCGCTGTAGGTGGGCCTTGTCTTGCCTCAGGATTAGCAAATAGAGTTCATAGCAGTGTTGTTATAGCTAATAAAGATTTAGAAACAGCAAAAAAAATAGCTGATATGTTAAACACAAGTTATTACCATACTTCATTTTCTGACGATTTAAATGGTGTTGAAGTTTCAGCTGCAATAAAAAATATATTTTCTATGGCAGTTGGAGCTGCTAAAGGTTTATGCAGCAAAGATATTTCAAAAGATTTAAGAGAAAAAAATTATTTGAATACATCTTCAGCTTTAATAAAACAATCGATATATGAAATGGAAATATTTGTTGAACACTTAGGAGGAAAAAAAGAGACAGTTAAAGGTTTAGCGGGTTTAGGTGATTTATATGTTAGTTCAGGTGGAGGAAGAAATGCAAAAATGGGAGCTTACATTGGCAATGGATTAACTTTTTCAGAAGCAAAAAAAACAAAAATGGAAAAGGTAACAGTAGAAGGTGCTGATTTAGCAAAAGAAATTGCCAAAAAAGTAAATGAAGATTTTGATAATAAAAAATTACCTTTAATGTTAGCTATGATAAATGCAATAGTAAAAGATAAAAAACTCGAACTAAATTGGGAAGCTTTTAGATAATGAAAAAATTTATAGTTTCTATTGATGCTGGAACAACTTCAAATAGAGCAATACTTTTTGATTTAAAAGGCAAACCTGTTTTTTCATCACAAAAAGAATTTACACAATATTTTCCTAAAAGTGGATGGGTAGAGCATAACCCAGAAGAAATTTGGAATACTACGAAAAAAGTCCTAAAAGATGTAATTTCAAAAGCAAAAAAATTACGGGGCGAAGTGTTAGCAATTGGAATTACCAACCAACGAGAAACAACAGTCCTATGGGATAAAAAAACGGGCAAAACAGTTTATAAAGCAATAGTTTGGCAGGATCGTAGACAAGCTGAATATTGTAAAAAATTGAAAAAACAAAACAAGGAAACTCTAATATTTAACAAAACAGGTCTTCCTATTGACTCATATTTTTCAGGGACAAAAATTAAATGGATATTAGATAATGTCTCATTAGCTAGAAAATTAATGAATAAAAAACAACTTCTTTTTGGAACAATTGATAGTTTCTTGATTTGGAGATTAACTAAAGGCAAAGTCCATGCAACAGATGCAACGAATGCAAGTAGAACTATGATTTTTAATATATCAACAAACAAATGGGATGATACAATTTTAAATATATTAAAAATTAAAAAACACATTCTTCCTGATGTAAAAAATTGCGCTGATGATTATGGTTCAACACATCCATCAATTACAGGCAAATCGATACCAATAACTGGAGTTGTCGGAGACCAACAGTCAGCATCAATAGGTCAATGCTGTTTTGAACCAGGCTCATTAAAAAGTACTTATGGAACTGGGGCTTTTGTATTATTAAATACTGGTTACAAAAAAATTTATTCCAAAAATAGACTACTCACTACAATTGGATATAGAATAAATGGAAAAACTACTTATGCTATGGAAGGATCAATTTTTATTGCAGGAGCAGGAGTTCAGTGGCTAAGAGATCGAATGAAATTCTTTAAAAAAGCTTATGAAACTGAAAAGATTTTAAAGTCTTTAAAAGACAATAAAGATGTCTATTTAGTTCCAGCTTTTACAGGTATGGGTGCGCCATATTGGAATCAAAACTCAAGAGGAGTTTTAAGTGGATTAACAAGAGATACAGGTCCAAAGGAAATAATAAGAGCCACGATAGAGTCGGTAGCATATCAGACACATGATTTATTTGAAGCAATGAAACACGATGGTTTGCGACCAAGAATGGTTAAAGTAGATGGAGGAATGGTCATGAATAATTGGTTCTCACAATTTTTATCAGACATAGTGAACGTCAAAGTCTATAGACCTAAAGTTCATGAAACAACAGCATTAGGCGCGGCATTCATGGCTGGATTAAAAATTGGAGTATATAAATCTTTAAAAGATATTTCTAAAAATTGGAGCCTTGAGAAAAAATTTACTCCTAAAATGAAAAACAGCGACAGAAAATCACTTCTGTTAGGCTGGTCAAAGGCTATTAAAAGAGCACTCATTAATTAAATCAATTTATAGTTGTATAAATTTTAAGAATTAAGTCTGTACAAATAAGTTCTATTTTGCTTCAATTAATAAATTAACAAACAACAGAGGGGAATTAATGTTTAAAACATTGAAAACTATAATAGCTGTTGCTGTTTCATTTTCTATACTTACTATTTCGAATGCGATTGCAGACGGTCATATGGCTGCAATTAAGAAATGGTCTAATGGTGAGTTTAGTCTTTCTACGCTTTCTGCAAAAGAAAGAGAGAAAGAACTACAATGGTTTCACGATGCTGCAAAGCCATTCAAAGGAATGTCTATTAAAGTATTGTCAGAAACTATTCCTACTCACGAGTATGAATCAAAAGTTTTAACAAAAGCTTTTGAAGAAATTACTGGGATTAAAGTAAATCACCAGTTACTTGGAGAAGGTGACGTAGTAATGGCAGTACAAACACAGATGCAAACTAACGTAAGTATTTACGATGCATACATCAATGACTCAGATTTGATTGGTACTCACGCTAGAATGCAACAAGCTGTTAACTTAACGAAATGGATGGCTGGAGAAGGTAAAGATGTTACTTTACCAACTTTAGACTTAGATGATTTCATTGGTAAACAGTTTACTACAGGTCCAGATGGCGACTTATACCAAATGCCTGACCAACAATTTGCTAACCTTTACTGGTTTAGAAAAGATTGGTTTGACAGACCTGAAATCAAAAAAGGTTTTAAAGCCAAATACGGATACGATTTAGGTGTACCTTTAAATTGGTCTGCTTATGAAGACATCGCTAAATACTTCTCAGAAGACGTGAAGAATATCGACGGTGTTAGAATTTACGGTCACATGGACTACGGTAAAAGAGCTCCTGACTTAGGTTGGAGAATGACTGACGCGTGGTTATCAATGGCTGGAGCAGGTGATGTAGGAAAACCTAATGGAATACCAGTGGACGAGTGGGGAATAAGAATGGAAAAAGGTTCTTGTAACCCTGTTGGAGCTTCAGTAACAAGAGGTGGAGCTGCTAATGGTCCTGCTGCTGTATACGCAATCAGAAAATGGGATGAGTGGTTAAGAAACTACGCACCTCCAGGTGCTGCGGCTATGGACTTCTATCAGTCTCTACCGTCACTATCTTCTGGAAATGTTGCTCAGCAAATATTCTGGTACACAGCGTTCACAGCTTCTTTAGTAGGAAAAAATCCTAACAATAAAGTTGTTGATGCTAACGGAATGCCGTTATGGAGAATGGGTCCATCACCAAAAGGACCTTATTGGGAAGAAGGCATGAAGCTTGGATATCAAGATGCTGGATCATGGACTTTATTTAAGTCTACACCAGTTAAAAATAGAAAAGCTGCATGGTTGTACGCTCAATTCGTTGTATCAAAAACAGTAGACCTTAAGAAAAGTCACGTAGGTTTAACTATCATTAGAGATAGTTCAATAGACCACAAATCTTTCACAGATAGAGCGCCAGAACTTGGCGGACTTGTTGAGTTCTACAGATCAAACAACAGAAATATTTGGTCACCAACAGGTGTAAACGTTCCGGACTATCCGAAACTTGCACAAATCTGGTGGCAACAAATTGGAGATGTAAACTCAGGTGCGTTTACTCCACAACAAGCTATGGATCGTCTTGCAGAAGAGATGGACTTAGTAATGTCTCGTATGGAAGCTGCTGATAAAGGTAGCAACGCATACGGTGGATGTGGACCAAGACTTAATAAACCAAGAGAAGCTTCTTATTGGTTAAATAAGAAAGGTTCACCAAAAGCTAAACGTGATGAGAAACCTCAAGGAAAAACTGTTCCGTACGCGAAAGCTTGGAAATAGTAAGAGGTTAATCTAAATTGAAAAGGGGGCACTTGCTGCCCCCTTTTTTTAAAACTAAATTTTAAATTATGAGTCTAGAATTAAAAAATGTAGAAAAAAAAGTTGGAATAGACACTCATATTTATCCTACAAGTCTAAAATTAGAGAAAAATACAATAAATGTACTACTCGGTTCCACACTAGCTGGGAAGACAACTTTAATGCAAATAATGGCAGGGTTAGATAAACCAACTTCAGGTGAGATATGGTTTGATGGAAAAAATGTTACAGGTACGAAAGTACAAAAAAGAAATTGTTCTATGGTTTATCAGCAATTTATTAATTATCCAAATTTTACAGTTTATGAAAATATTGCCTCCCCCTTAGTAATTACGGGAGTTAAAACTGACGAAATTAAACAAAGAGTAGGAAAGGTGGCTGAACTTTTAAAATTATCAGCAATGTTAAATAAAAAACCTGATGAATTATCAGGCGGACAACAACAAAGAACAGCTTTAGCAAGAGCACTAGTTAAGGATTCTGATTTAATTTTATTAGACGAACCACTTGCAAATTTAGACTTTAAACTAAGAGAGGAGTTACGAGAAGAACTACCAAAATTATTTGAAGATAGAGATTGCATTGTTGTTTACGCAACAACAGAGCCTTCAGATGCATTAATGATAGGGGGAAATACAGCAACATTATTAGAAGGTGAAGTTATTCAGTATGGTAAAACTCTAGAGGTTTATAATAAGCCTGAAAATTTAATTTCAGCTAAAGTGTTTAGTGATCCTCCAATGAATATAGCTGAAATCACAAAAAAAGGAGATAATTGTAAATTTACAGATAATGATGTTCAATGGAAATCATCAGCAAAAATCAAAGATGGCACTTATAAAATAGGTATAAGACCCCATAATATTACTACTTACAAAGAGGGAAATAATTCAGTTGAAATTAACGGTAAAGTTCAAATTTCTGAACTTAGTGGGTCAGAGAGCTTAATACACTTTACAAACGGAAATTTAAGCTGGGTTTCATTGTCTAATGGTACCCAACAAAAAAATGTAGGAGAAGATACTAAACTATACATGAACACAGATGAGTTTTTATATTTTGATCAAAATAACAGATTGGTGAACAATGGCTAAAATTACTTTAAAAGATTTAAGTCACAGCTATTTAGAGCAACAGAATAGTAATTCTGATTGGGCTTTAAGAGATGTTAATATTGATTGGAAAGACGGTGGAGCATATGCCCTTTTAGGGCCATCTGGTTGTGGTAAGACAACTTTATTAAATATTGTTTCAGGTTTATTAAAACCAACAAAGGGCAGTGTTTTATTTGATGATAAAGATATGACATCACTTAACCCTGTTGAAAGAGATATTGCTCAAATATTTCAGTTTCCAGTTATTTACGACACAATGTCAGTTTACGATAATTTAGCTTTCCCTTTAAAAAATAGAGGTCTTTCTGACTCACAGATTGCATCTAAAGTTAAAGAAATAGCTGGGATGCTTGAGTTAACAACCACACTAAACAATAGAGCATCTGGGTTAACAGCTGATGGTAAGCAAAAAATTTCCTTAGGTAGAGGACTTGTCAGATCAGACGTAAATGTAATTATGTTTGATGAACCATTAACTGTAATAGATCCACATTTAAAATGGGTTTTAAGATCCAAACTAAAAGAATTACACCAAAAGATTAATCGTACTATGATTTATGTAACACATGATCAAACAGAAGCTTTAACTTTTGCAGATCAAGTTGTAGTCATGCATGAAGGTCAAATCGTACAAACTGGGACACCTGTTGAATTATTTGAGAAACCCAAACATACTTTTGTTGGACATTTTATTGGCTCACCTGGAATGAATATACTCCCTTGTGAAATTAAAAATGGAGAAATAAATTTCAGTGGTCAAAAAATTCAAAGTCATAAGACTATAAAAAAATCAAATTTTAGCAAAACTCAAATAGGTATTAGACCAGAATTTATTAATTTTTCAAAAGATGGGATTCCAGTCAAAATTAAAAGAGTAAGCAATACTGGAAGACATAAAATTGTTGATACAGAATGTAACGGGGGAAATATTAAAATATTATCCAACGCCTCTACTGAAATTCCAAGTGGAAGCGCTCATATAACTTTCAATCAAAAATATACTTATGTTTATGGAGATAACTGGATTATAGAATAATGAATAAAACTATTAATCAAAAAGCTTGGTATTTTGTAATTCCCGTATTTGTTCTTGTTGCTTTTAATGCAGCTATTCCTTTAATGACAGTCGTAAATTATTCATTTCAAGAAACTTTTGGAAACAACGTATTTGCTTGGGAAGGCACAAGATGGTTTAAACAAATCTTATTATCTGAAAGATTCCATGCTGCATTAGGAAGACAATTTGCTTTTACTTTCATAATACTTCTAATTCAAATACCTTTAGGTATTGCAATTGCTTTAACGATGCCAAAAAAAGGGTGGGGAGTACCAGTTTGTTTAATTTTAATGTCTATGCCACTTCTTATACCTTGGAATGTTGTTGGAGCAATGTGGAATATCTTTGCACTTCCAGATATTGGATTTCTTGGCTATACATTAAACTCAGTTGGTTTTGATTATAATTTTACTCAACAACCTGGCGATGCTTGGTTTACAACTATTCTTATGGATGTTTGGCATTGGACATCATTAGTAGTTCTTTTATCTTATGCAGGTCTTAATTCAATTCAACCAGCTTATTATCAGGCAGCAGAAATTGATGGAGCAAGTAGGTGGGCTACTTTCAGATATATTGAATTACCAAAAATGAAAAAAGTTTTAACTTTAGCTATTTTATTAAGATTTATGGATAGCTTTATGATTTATACCGAGCCATTTGTTTTAACAGGAGGAGGACCAGGAAATACTACAGCATTTTTATCCATTGATTTAGTTAAAATGGCATTAGGTCAATTTGATTTAGGACCAGCGGCAGCAATGTCCTTGATTTATTTCTTTATAGTTCTTTTAGTTTGTTGGGTATTTTATAATTTAATGATGAAAAATGAGGCGCAATCATGAAAAAATATAAATGGTTAGTTCCTACATTATATATAATTTTTTTAATGCTCCCGATTTATTGGTTGATCAATATGTCTTTTAAGACCACTACTGAGATTATAAATACCTACTCGTTATGGCCTCAAAAATTTACATTAGAAAATTATGTAAAAATATTTACAGACAGCACTTGGTATATGGGTTATGTAAATTCAATTACATATACAGTATTTAATACGGTTATTTCAGTTGCAGCAGCTTTACCTGCAGCTTATGCATTTTCAAGGTATAAGTTTTTAGGTGATAAGCATTTATTCTTCTGGCTATTAACTAACAGAATGGCTCCTCCAGCAGTTTTTGCTTTACCGTTTTTTCAATTTTATTCTTCAGTAAATTTATTTGATACTCATATTGCTGTTGCCTTATCGCATTGCTTATTTAATATTCCTTTAGCAGTTTGGATTTTGGAGGGATTTATGTCTGCCGTTCCAAAAGAGTTAGACGAAACAGCTTATGTAGATGGATATTCTTTTGGTAGATTTTTCTTTAAAATATTCGTGCCAACTATTGCAGCTGGAATAGGTATTACTATGTTTTTCTGCTTCATGTTCTCCTGGGTTGAGCTTTTATTAGCTAAAACTTTGACAGCCACAGAGGCTAAACCAATAGCTGCCACTATGACAAGAACGGCTAGTACTTCGGGATATGAACTTGGTTTATTAGCTGCAGCAGGAACTTTAACAATAATTCCAGGAGCTATTGTAATTTACTTCGTTAAAGATTACATCGCTAAAGGATTTGCGATGGGAAGGGTTTAATGTTTACAAAATTATACGCAGCTACTTGGGGGGATGTTGGTAAAGCAAAAGAAAAAGGTTTTTTTGATTTTGATTTATTTTCATGGATGGCTTGGACATGGCAAACGGCTGCTTTTTTTATCTTTATAGCTTTATGCATAACGGTAATGCTTATTTGGGAAAAGAAAGTACCAGGAGGTTCTCCAAGAAAAGGTATTTTAGGTTTAGATACAACTAGAGGTGATAGATTGTTCGTTTCTTTGTTGGGAAGCGCATTTATTCACTTGGCATGGTTAGGATTGGTTGGGAGTCTCTTGTGGATAGCATCTATTATTTGTGTTGCTTATTTTATTGTTGTATTTAAATACGTATAACAATTATGGTCAAAGTAGGAATAAATGGTTTTGGTAGAATAGGGCGTTTAATCTTAAGAGCTTTATTAGAAAATTATAAAGGTAAAATTCAAGTAGTAGGTATTAATGATTTAGGCTCAATAGAAGCTAACGCTCACCTTATAAAATTTGATAGTACACACGGAACATTAAATCACGATGTTAAAACAACTAAAGAAGGTTTTGAAATCGGAGATCAGAAAATAAAAGTTTTTGCCGAAAGAGATCCAGCTAAATTACCTTGGGGAAAAATTGGAGCTGATGTCGTTTTAGAATGTACTGGTTTCTTTTTAGATAAAAGTTCAGCCGGCAAACATATAGAAGCTGGCGCTAAAAAAGTAATAATATCAGCACCTGCAAAAGAAGTAGACTTTACAGTAGTCCAAGGGGTGAACAGTAAAGATTTGAAAAAAGATCATAATATAATTTCTAATGGGTCTTGCACCACAAATTGCTTAGCACCAGTTGCGATGGTTTTAGAAAATACTTTCGGTATTGAATATGGTTATATGACTACTATTCATAGTTACACGGGAGACCAAAAACTTTTAGATACATTGCACAAAGACTTGAGAAGAGCTAGAGCATCAGGGGACGCGATGATACCAACTTCAACGGGCGCCGCTAAAGCTATGAGTTTAGTATTACCAAGTTTAAAAGGAAAACTTGATGGAACAGCAATAAGAGTGCCAACACCCAATGTTTCTTTAATTGATCTTACATTCGTGCCTAATAAAGAAGTAACGTCTGAGAGTATAAATGATGCCATGAGCAAAGCAGCTAAGGGACCCTTAAAAGGGATTTTAGCAACTAATTCAGCTCCTTTAGTTTCTAAAGACTTTAATCATAACCCACACAGTTCAATATTTGACTTAACACAAACTCAGGTTATTAAAGGAAAGTTCAGTAGAGTATTATCTTGGTATGACAATGAGTGGGGTTTTTCTAATAGAATGTGTGACACTGCTATTCAAATAGCTGGATTAATTTAATTTTTAATATTTTTTTCTGCCTCTTCAATAAGTTTTAGAGTACTCGGAGGTATATCTTCTTTTGATATTTTTTTTGGCTCTTGATAACTTTGATTATTAACTTTTTTTACTGGTTTGGATTGATTTAATTCATTAACCGCATCTAAAATATCTGAAATGTCGAATTTTTGCTCCATGATAATATGTATTACATATTATCACTTTATTTTTAAAGTTAACAACCTTTAAAAGATTTAGACATATTACTTATTAAATCAAAATATAAAGTTTTTCCTGGATTTAAAGTTGCTCCTAATGGATCTATAACTCCAGTCTTAATATTTGTATCCTTTGCTACTGCTTTGATTATGTCAGGGTTAAATTGAGGTTCAGAAAATACACAACTTACTTTTTCATGTTCAATCACTTCTCTAATTTCAGACAATTGTTCTGCACCAGGTAATACATCTGTATTTACTGTGAAAGCTCCCAAGACATTCACATCAAATCTTTTTTCAAAATATTGGTAGGCGTCATGAAAAACAATTGATTTAAAATCTTTATTTAATTCAGATTTTACTTTTTTCGTAAGTTTATCCAAATCTTTGTGTGCTTTTTTTAAATTAGCTTTATATTTAGATGCGTTTTCTTGATCTTTTTCAATTAGATGTTCTGCCATTTCACTTAAAATTACTTTTGCATTCATTGGATCAAGCCAGATATGTGGATCGTGTTCACCGTGAGCATGCTCGTGATGATCATCATGTTTATCCTCTTTATGACCATGCTCTTTATGTTCATCATGTCCATGATCATCGTGCCCTTCGAATATATTTCTTTCTCTAAATTCTAATTTTTTTAAACTTTTAATTTCCATTAATTCTATTTTTTCAGCTTTTTTTGCAATTGATTTTAATGGTTTTTCTAAAAAATTTTCTAAGTCTTCGCCAACCCAAAATATTAAGTCAGCATTTTGTAACATTTTTGCATGTGATGGTTTTAAAGCAAATCCATGTGGGGAAGCATAACCATCTACAATTAAATCTGGTTTACCAACTCCATCCATTAAATAACTTGCTAATGAATGTATAGGTTTTATTGAAGCAACTACTTTGACATCAGCATTTGCCGGAGTAAAAATAACTAAAAGAGATAATAATGATGCTATTAGCGGTAATTTTTTTATGTTTTTCATAGTATTGATATGTTAAAGTTGTTATAATATAACACTATGTAATAATATAACATTTGAAAGTCAAGTGAAAAAAATGAACTTAAATCAAAACATCTTAGTAAAATTAAAACAAGCAGGTCTTCGTATAAATAATAAATGGCTTGTTAAAGATGTATCTCTACAGATTGAAAAAGGTAAAATAGTTACTCTTATTGGTCCGAATGGTTCTGGAAAAAGCACAACCGCAAAAATTGCACTTGGTATCTATAAAAAAATTAATGGGGAAGCTAAAAAATATACAACTAAAGTTGGGTATGTTCCTCAAAAAATTTCAATTGATTGGACATTACCACTTAGAGTAAGTGATTTCATGGTACTTACTGAAAATCTTAAAGAGGAAGCTATTAACGATGCTCTATCATTAACGGGCGTTATACATCTTAAAGATAAAAATTTAGGAGACTTATCAGGTGGAGAATTTCAAAGAGTTCTGCTTGCAAGAGCGATTTCAAAAAAACCAGAATTACTAGTTCTTGATGAGCCGGTACAGGGAGTTGATTTTACGGGTGAAATTGCCTTATACGAACTTATAAAGAAAATTTCTGATGAATTAAATTGTGGAATTTTATTAATTTCTCACGACTTGCATACTGTAATGAGTGCTACGGATCACGTTGTTTGCCTAAATGGTCATGTGTGTTGCTCAGGATCTCCAATAGAGGTTGCAAAAAATAATGAATATAAAGCTTTATTCGGTGAACAGGCTTCTCAAATATTGTCAAGATACGAGCACAGACACGATCACATTCATACAAATGAAGGAAAGATAAAAAAAAATTAAATGTTAGATGATTTCTTTATAAGGGCTTTAATAGCTGGGCTTGGTATTGCAATTGTAACAGGTCCCCTTGGATGTTTCGTCATATGGAGACGATTGTCATATTTTGGTGATACTCTTGCTCACTCCGCTTTACTCGGAGTTACACTCGCCTATACTTTAGAATTTAATATTGCCGTTTCAGTATTTATTATTTCGTCTTTAATTGCATTAATTCTAATAGATCTACAAAAAAGAACTAATCTACCAGGAGATGCTTTACTAGGACTTTTAGCTCATTCATCCTTGGCAGTTGGACTAGTTGTTATTGGATTTTTAACATTTATAAGGTTCGATATTATGGGATTATTATTTGGAGATATATTAGCAGTTACAACTGATGATATATTCATTATATGGATAGGTGGTCCGTTAATATTAATAATACTTAAATTAATTTGGAAACCTTTATTTGCATCAACAGTAAACTATGAACTGGCAGAAGCTGAGGGATTAAATCCTGACAGAGCTAAAGCTATATTTACTATTTTAATGGCAGGTATCATTGCTATTTCAATTAAAATGGTTGGACTATTATTAATTACAGGAATGTTAATTATACCAGCTGCAATGGCTAGAAATATTTCTTCGAGCCCACAAATGATGGTAATTTATTCAGTGATTGGGGGATTGTTGTCTGTAATTTTAGGTTTATTAACTTCTTTAGAATTTAATACAGCTTCAGGGCCTTCAATAATAGCAGCTGCCTTACTTTTATTCATACTTTCATTATTAAAAATTAAACAATCGATTAAATTGAAAAATTGATGGAGAATCAGTACAATGGCTAAAATGCAAAAAGAATATAATCTATCAAAAAATCAGCAAATAGTTTTTGATATAATCGAAAAATCTAGCGAACCGGTTAAAGCTTACTCAATTCTATATAATGTAAAAAAAAAGGGTATCAAAGCTCCTCCTCAAGTTTATAGAGCTTTAGAAAAATTAATTAAGCTTGGTAAAATTCATAAAGTGGAAAGTAAAAATGCATTCGTAGCTTGTAAAAGTTCTAATTGTGAAATATCAAAAGCTACCGCTTTTTCAATTTGTGAGATTTGTGAAAAAGTCACTGAAATTGCAAACAATAAACTTTCTAATTTCTTAAATAGTTTTGAGGATAAATCTGGCATGAAATATAAAAAGTATAATCTTGAATTTTTCGGATTATGCAAAAAGTGTAAAAAAACTTAATTTTCCCCCATTTTAGCTGATTATAATTCACCTTTTAGTTGCATTACGGTTACATTTACTAATTATACGTGCTAGTTTTTTTAAAAAAATAAGGAGTATACATGAAACATTTTAAAATTATCGTTGCTTTGATTGCAGCTTTGTTCATAACAAAAGCAGTTAATGCTAACGAAATCAAAATGGCTAAAGCGAACTGGGATACTGGTTATTTCCAAGCTGAAATATACAAACAAGCTTTGGAAAAAATGGGCTACAAAGTAACTGAGCCTAAAGCAATTAAGCCTTCAGTATTTTACGTTGCAGCAGCAGCAGGAGATCTTGACCTATGGGTAAACGGATGGTTTGGAACTCACGATGGATATATCAAAGAAGCTAAAGGTAAAGTTAAAAAAGTTGGTTATGTAATGAAAAAAGGTGGCTTACAAGGTTACCTGATCGACAAAAAATCAGCTGACAGCCTTGGTATCAAAAGCGTAATGGATATTAAAAAACACGCAGCAAAATTTGACTCTAATGGTGACGGTAAAGCAGACATGGTAGCTTGCCCTCCAGGTTGGGGATGTGAGAAACAAATCACAAAACACTTTGCTGAACTAGGTTTAGGTGACTTTATAAATCCAGTAAAAGCTGACTACTCAGCATCTATGGCTGACGTAGTTGCTAAATATAAAAACGGTAAGCCAGTATTATTTTATACTTGGACACCGAATTGGACAGTTGGTGCTTTAAAACTTGGACAAGATGTTGTTTGGATAGAAGTTCCATACAGCGCTACAAAAAAAGTAGCAGTATCAAATGCAACAAAATCTAAAATAAATATGGGTTTTGGTGCTGATGATATTCGTCCAGCAGCTAACTCTGATTTCTTAAAAGCTAATCCTAAAGTGAAAAAAATGCTTTCTAAAGCATCTATTCCACTAGCGGATATCGCAGCACAAAACATGAAGATGAATGCTGGTGAGAAAAGCGAAAGAGCAATCAAGAAGCATGCTAAGGAGTGGATTAAAGCGAACCAAAGTACGTTCGACAGTTGGATAAAGTAAGTTTTAGGTAAGTGAGCTTAAAACTTTCACCATCTGACTACGAAGTATACGTTCCGATAGCAGAATGGATTGAAAAACATATTAAGGAGTGGTTGTTCATGCAACGACCACTCTTTAAAAAGTTATCAGCTCCAATAGACTCAGTTTTAAACGGTTTAGACACATTATTTAACTTCATACCATTTCCGATAGTAATTCTTATATTCATGGCTTTTGCATTTAAAACTAATGGATTAAAATTCGCATTATTATCAGCACTAAGTTTAATTTTTATTGACCTTGTTGATTTGTGGCAAGAAACAATGACAACGTTAGCAATGATATTCACAGCAGTTATCTTTTGCATGATAATTGGAATACCTTTGGGAATTGTTGCATCACGAAGTAATTTATTTGAAACTATATTAAGGCCTATACTCGATATAATGCAAACTATACCAAGTTTTGTTTATTTAATTCCTGTTGTGATGTTATTTGGAGTAGGGCTGACACCGGGTGTGGTTGCAACTATTGTATTTGCTTTGCCACCAATTGTTAGACTAACGAACTTAGGAATTAGACAAGTTGGTAAAGGATTTAAAGAAGCTGGTGCGAGCTTAGGTTTATCAAGATTTTTAATTTTAACTAAAATAGAAATTCCTTTAGCCATGAAAACTATTATGGCAGGAGTAAACCAAACGTTAATGTTAGCTTTATCAATGGTAGTTATAGCTGCACTAATTGGAGCAGGGGGGTTAGGATTAACTGTATACGTTGCATTAGGTAGGTTAGATATTGGTGGAGCTGTTGTTGGAGGAACTGGTATTGTTATATTAGCAATTATTTTAGATAGAATAACCCAAAAAATTATTCCTCAAGATAACATTAAATCTAGATAATTTAATTAATTTTTCTAACAAAAAGAACAAAAATGATTGACGTCACAAACATAATCAATGCATATGCAGCTGTAGGAACCATAAACACAATATCATCAAATAACTGAGTTGCTACAAATACAGCTAATGTTCCATTTTGTAAACCGCATTCAAGAGAAATACATTTTCTCTGGGGAATTCCTGAAGCAAACATTTTAGCAATATAATAACCTAAGAAAATCATAGTTAGATTTAGCAGCAAAGATATTAAACCTGCTCTTGTAATAAAACTAATTATTCTGTCCCATTCCTCAACCCAAATAGATATAAAAACAATTAAAAATAATATTACTGATAGCCTTTGAACTAATAAAGTTTTAGATATTATAAAATCAGTCATTAAACTTCTAACAATCATTCCAAAAAGCACTGGCACGGTTACTACAAAAAACATTTTAAGCGCAATATTTAGCATTGAAATTTCTTTAACTATTTCAACACCTAAATAATTAGCTGAATTAAACACTATCAAAGGGACAATAATTATACTTAGTAAGCTTACAACAGCAGTTAATGTTACTGATAAAGCAACATCTCCATCAGCAAATTTAGTTAATATGTTTGAAGTTACTCCACCTGGTGCTGCCGCAATAATCATGACACCCATAGCAATTTCTACAGGTAACGAAATTAAACTTATTAAGATAATAGCTACTATAGGAAGAAGAATAACTTGTGATAAAAAGCCTATAAGAAAATCTTTAGGATTTTTTATTACTCTTAAAAAATCTTGAGCTGTTAAACCTAGTCCAAGACCAAACATGATTATAGCTAAACATATCGGCGCTATACTTTTTGCGATTTCCACTCATTTCTCCCGATGTTACTATGTAACATATACAGAAAAAGGGCCCAAAATGAAACAATCTTGGGTTGTGCTCAACTCAACTTATGATAGATTCGTCTCATATGAGAATCTTAGCTTCAAGAATTAAAAACGCTAAAGAGCTTAAGTACGGTAAGCTTAAAACTAGCTTGCTAAAGCCAAAAAATAACCTTCAGTCAGACTTCTACTATCTTTTTAAGAAAAAAACTTTAATCAAAAAATAATTAACTAAATCATTTTTCCCGTATACGGTGCGACATTATTGATAATGATAATTATTCTCATTCTCAGTTAATTGAGAACTATTCTCAAAACTAATGAGGGAGATAAATGAGAAAAATAATATTAGCAGTTTCAGCATTATTTTTTGTTTTTGGAAATCTTTTAGCGAACGAAGTAAATATATTTAGTGCAAGACATTACGATTCAGATGTTCAATTGTATGAAAAATTTACAGCTAAAACAGGTATAAAAGTAAATGTTGTATCAGGAAAATCAGGCGCATTAGAGAAAAGAATAATCGCAGAGGGCGGCACAGCAGACTTATATATAACAGCTGATGCTGGTAGACTTGGTGCATTTGCAGCTAACTTACAAGGAGGCTTAACAAGTAACGAAATAAAGTCAGCAGTTCCGAGTAATTTTAGAACATCTAAATGGGTTGGAATAGCTAAAAGAGCAAGAATAGTTTATTTTGCTCCAGAGAGAGTTACAGGCGCAGAGTTAAGAGGCCTAACTTATGAAAGTTTAGCAGATCCTAAATGGAAAGGCAGATTAGTTATAAGAGCTTCTAACAATATTTATAACCAGTCACTCGTTGCTTCATTAATTAAAAATAATGGAAAAGGTAAAGTAGCAGAGTGGTCAAAAGGAATGGTTTCGAATATGGCTAGATCTCCAAAAGGTAATGACAGAGCACAGATTCTAGCAGTAGCTGCAGGAGAAGCCGATATTGCAGTAGCTAATACATATTACTTAGCTCTTATGTTATCAGGCAAAAAAGGTGCTGAGCAACAAGCTGCAGCTAAAAAAGTAAAACCTTTTTTTCCAAATCAAGGCGATAGAGGAACTCACATGAACATAAGTGGCGCAGGACTTGTTAAAGGCGCACCAAACAAAGATAATGCAATTAAGTTAGTTGAATTTTTACTAAGTAAAGAAGCACAAAAGCATATAGTAAATAATACTTATGAGTATCCGATGATTGCTGGGGTTTCACCCCATCCATTAGTGGTTAATATGGGTTTAGATTTTAAACAAGATTTAACAACTAAAGTCGTTAATTATGGCAATAGACAAGCAGATGCATTAGAAGTAATGACAGCTGCAGGTTGGAAATAATATTAAATATATAAATGGCAAAGTATAACTTTTGGTTCTTTAGTTCCTTTTTAATTGCTCTAATTGTGGCTTTGCCAGTTATAACTGTATTCTTCAGTTTTTTTTCAGAAACTAGTAATTACCTAACAATATTAAAGAATACATTTCTTTTTGACTATATAAATAATTCATTAATTATTTTAATTTTTGTTTTATCTATAACATTTTTATTAGGTGTAATTTCAGCTTATTTCATATCATTTTACGAATTTCCGTTATGTAACTTTTTTAGTTGGGCTCTGATATTAGCATTTGCAGTGCCAGGTTACATTTTTGCATTTTCAATTATTGCTTTTTTTGAAAATTATGGAACTGCTTATTCAATACTCACGAACATGTTTGGCGAATATAATTATAACCCTCATATACCAAAACTAGATGGAATATTAGGATCAATTATAGCTATTAGTTTTTCCTTGTTTCCTTATGTATACGTTTTAACAAGATCATCATTTTTCTATCAATCAAACAACTATATAGAGGTAGGTCAAAACTTAGGTTTATCTGAAAGAGAAACTTTATTTAAAATAATTTTACCTTCTGCCAGACCAGCAATTATTGCAGGTTTAGCCTTAGTTGCTATGGAGTGTTTGTCCGATTTTGGAACAGTATCAATATTTAGCGTTTCAACTCTAACTACTGGAATATATAATTCTTGGTTATCTTTTGATGATTTAAATTTAGCTAACCAAATTTCTTTTATTTTATTGCTGTTTGTTTTTCTACTGTTATCCATAGAAATTTATTCAAGGAAAGAGGCCAAATATCATCAACCTAGTAGAGGTTTTAAACCAATTAATAAAATTAAACTAAGTGGAAAAAAATCTTTGTTAGCTTTTTCTTTTTGTTTTTTATTATTTTTTATAAGTTTTATTTTTCCAGTTTCACAGATGATCTATTGGACTTTAAAATTTCCAAAATATATCCAAGACATTAATATTTTGAAAATAAATTTAAATACAATGTATTTGGTTGGTCTGGCTAGTATAGTATTAGTATTTATTTCATTATTTATTAATTATGGAAGTAGGATATCCAAAAGTAAAATTTTAAATTATTTAACCAATTTCTCAATTTCAGGGTATGCTATTCCGGGTGTGATTTTAGCTGTAGCCTTTATAACTTTATTTAGCAATTTTAGTGAATTAATGAGTGAAAATACAAGTTTAGGAAATATTAAAAAATTATTTATAGGATCAATTTTCGGTTTAGTTCTTGCATATTTTATTAGATTTTTTTCCCTTTCTTTTAATGGGATTAAATCAAGTTATGAGAAAATAAATAATTCAATTGACGAAAGTGCGTACTTACTTGGGTATTCAAAAATTAAAACTTTTTCAAGCATTCATGTTCCGTATTTAAAAAACAACATAATCTTAATAATTGTTCTAATTTCGCTGGAGATTATAAAAGAATTACCAATAACAATGATATTAAGACCTTTTAATTTTGAAACTTTTGCTACACAAGCATATATCTATGCTTCTCAAGACTTATTAGAAGCTGCGGCATTACCTTCTTTATTTCTTATTAGTTGGGCAACTATCCTCATAATATTTTCTTCAAAATATATACTTTCGCAAAAAAACTAATATAATCAAAAAATGTCAAATCGATTTTTTGAAATTAAAGATGGCAATTTTGTTGCTAGTGAAAAAAACAAAGTTAACAATGTAAACCTTAAAATAGAAGAGAAGGGTGAAATTGTTTCTTTATTGGGCCCATCTGGTGTTGGCAAAACAACAATACTTAGAACTATTGCTGGATTACAAAAACTAAGTGCTGGTGAAATTTATTTAAAAGATAAACTAATATCTTCTAATGAGGTTCATGTTGAACCAGAAAAAAGAAATATAGCCTTGTCATTTCAAGACAATTCATTATTTCCAAATTATAAAGTAATTGACAATATTAATTTTGGAAAAAAAAGATCTAATGGTAACGGTTTTTCTTATGAAGCAGAGGACATTATAAAATTACTTCATATTGAACCAATTTTAGAAAAATTTCCCCATCAAATAAGTGCTGGTGAAGCTCAACGAGTATCTTTAGCAAGATCATTAATGTCCAAGCCAGATTTATTATTACTGGATGAGCCTTTTTCAAATATTGATCAAAATTTAAAGGAAGAAATACAATATTCAGTAAAAAAACTATTAAAAAAAATTAATTTAACTACAATAATTGTAACTCATGATTCCTATGAAGCATTTTCTCTAGCTGACAGATGTGGAATAATACTAAATCAAGAACTTAAACAATATGACATTCCGTATAATGTTCATCATGAACCTAATTCATTAGAAGTTGCAAAATTTTTAAATAAAGGTGTTTTTGTTGATGTTAAAGTTGTAACTAATGATTGTGCCGTACATAGTTTACAACATAAAGAATTAGGAGAGATAAGAGGCAAGCTACTTAAGAATTATCCAAAAGGAGAAAGTGTTAAATTATTATTACAACCTGAAGATCTTGTTCATGATGATCAAAGCAAACTTAAGCTTGAGGTAGTTGATAGAAAGTTCAGGGGCACAAACTTTATATACACTTTAAAAACTCAAAAGGGTGAACATATTCCAGTCTTTGTTCATTCCCACCATATTCATCAACACGAAAAATCAGAAAAGTTTGGTATCAAAACTCCTATTTTTATTGACCATTTAGTATGTTTCTAATTAAATAGTAAAATGAAATTTTCATTAGAAATTACATCTAAAACAGATCTATCAGTTCTTCCTGGTCTGAAAGATGTTTATATCACGATGTTACCTGGTACAGATTACAAGGAAGTAGCTAATAAAGCTGATGAACTAGTCAAATCTGGGTATAACCCAATTCCTCATTTCCCAGCGAGGTCAATAAAAGATTTAAATGAGTTAAAGGACTATGTAAAAATGTGTAAAGATTCTGGCGTAAAACAAGCTTTAGTAATTGGTGGAGGGAGAGAACCTGTAGGTGAATACCACTGCTCGTTGCAATTACTTGAGACAGGATTATTTCAAGGGATGAAGATAGGAATTGCTGGACACCCTGAGGGTTCCCCTGATATATCCGATTCAGAATTAGAAAAAGCTATGAAAGAAAAAACTCCTCTTGCAGATTATATAGTAACGCAATGGCTTTTGGATCCATCAGTAATAGCTAATTTTATATCAAAACAAACTCTTCCAGTTCATGTTGGAATTACTGGTCCCTTAAAAATAAGCAGCTTATTGAAGTTTGCGAGTATTGTTGGGGCAAAAAATTCTATAAATTTTCTTAAATCTAATACGAGTAAAGCTTTAGATTTACTGAAGCCTAGAGACCCTAGCGAATTGATAAATAGCTTAAAGAAAGTAACAGAACACTTTCATATTTATACTTTTGGTGGTCTTAAGGAAACAAATAAATGGTTGGTAGCAAACAATTATGCCAAAGAAAAATAAAAAAATAAAAAAAAATAAACCAAAGAAAAAATTCAAATTAATATCTTTAAAACCTGAAAAAGTTAATTATGACAAAGTCCGTCATGAAACTTCGGTTGATCAGTCTGATAGGCAAGTTCCTTATAATCTTAGACAAAGCGGACCAACTAAAGTTGAAATGTTAATTTCTACAAGAGTAAGAAAATCTCCTTATTGGCACTTGTCAATGAAAGCAGGTTGCTGGAGAGCTACTGTATACAATAGAATTTATCATCCAAGAGGTTACGTAAGACCTGAAAAGGGAGGAGCAATGGTTGAGTATGCAGCAATAAAAAACCACGTAACAATGTGGAACGTTGCTGTTGAAAGACAAATAAGAGTTAAAGGACCAGATGCAGAAAAATTTGTTGATTATGTAATAACTAGAGACGCAACAAAAATCTCAACAATGAGAGGTCGTTATGTAATATTATGTAATTATAAAGGTGGGGTTTTAAATGATCCTGTATTATTAAGAGTTGCTGATGATGAATTTTGGTTTAGTTTATCAGACTCCGACATAGGTCTTTATTTACAGGGAGTAAACGCAGATAAAAGGTTTAATGTTGAAATAGATGAAATTGATGCATGTCCAGTTCAAATTCAGGGTCCTAAATCAAAAGCTTTGATGAAAGACTTAGCAGGTGATCAAGTTGATTTTGATAATATGCCTTTCTATGGTTTAGCTGAAGCAAAAATAGGTGGTCGTAGTTGTGTTATTTCTCAATCAGGTTTTTCTGGAGAAGCTGGTTATGAAATTTATTTAAGAAATGCTACTTTGTATGCTGAAGATATGTGGAATGCAGTTTTAAAAGCAGGAAAAAAACATAAGCTTATGGTTATTGCACCTGCTCATCACAGACGTATCCAAGCTGGAATTCTTTCATGGGGACAAGATTTAGATCATGAAACTAATCCATTTCAATGTAATTTAGGTTATCAAGTTTCTTTATCTGGAAAAGGTGTATGGGAAAAGAAAACTGATTACATCGGCAAAGAAGCGTTAGAAAAAATGAGAGATCAATTAAGAAACGGAGATAAACCTTATAAGTTACAATTGGTTGGTTTAGAGCTCGGGGGCAAACCCATAGATGATTATGCTAATGATTTTTATTTAATTTCTAATAGCGATGGAGGTAAACCAGTTGGTTATGTAACATCTCCGTGGTACCATCCAGAAAAGGGAACAAATATAGCTATGGGATATGTTCCTTACGAAGGACATTTAAGTGCAACAGGTTTTCCGATAGGTAATTTAGGTAAAAAATATAAGGTGCACTTACCAAAGAAATACTCAAGTAAAGCAGTAGATGCTGTTGTAGTTAAAATTCCATTTACTCAGTCATTTAATGCTAATACTAGAGAAGTCTCTTAGAGCGCCCTTAGCTCAGTTGGATAGAGCATCGGTTTTCTAAACCGAGGGTCGTAGGTTCGAATCCTTCAGGGCGCGCCACTAAAATGAAAAAAAAACTTTATTTTGGAAGAGTTAAATCAAGGAAAATTTCAAAAATTAAACAGCACAACTTTAAATATTTTCAAAAAAAAAATAATATTAATAAACTTAATTTAAAAAAAAAGCTGATATTAGAAATTGGTATTGGAATGGGTGAGAATCTTATTCATTTATCTAAAAAAAATACACAAACAAATATTATTGGTGTGGATCCGTTTATGAATGGAATGGTAAACGTTTCTGACTATAGTATTAATAATAATATAAAAAATATATATCTATATCCCTTTGTTTTCCAAAAATTTTTAAATAAATTTAAAAAACTTCGTTTTAATGAAATTTATGTTTTATTTCCAGATCCTTGGCCAAAAAAAAGACATCAGAAAAGACGTTTAGTAAATGGTGATTTTTTAAAGAAAATTTTTAAAATTTTAAAGAAAAATGGAAAGTTTATATTTAGCACAGATAACATAAGTTATTTTGAAAATGTTAAAACTATTCTTAAAAATACCCCTAAAATAAAAATAAAAATTATAAAAAGAGTTATAACAATTAAAACTAAATATTATTTAAAAGCAGAAAGAAAAAGAAATAAAATTTATTCTCTTATATTTTATAATTAATTATCAATTTTATTTAATCTTTCTCTTAATTTTTTTGGTAAGTTTTTAAACCATTTTTTTTCATCTCCAGACTTAGGAAGAATTTCACCATATTCTATCATTTGTCTCGGTTTTAAATCCAATATATATACCCAAATATTATCTTTCTTTAAGCTTGTATTCTTTTTAACAATTTCTCTTAAACCTGTTATTAATTTTTTTTTTATTCTCGCTGTTCTACCTGATCTTATATGACCATATATAAAAATTTCAGGTTTTGAGACCATTTTACCACCCATATAATGATCTCCTTTTTTAGAATTATTAAAAATAACTTGTGCAAAATATTTATTTGCACCAGTAGCATCATTATGAACTTTTGTTATTTTTTTTGCTAATTTTTCTTTTATATTTTTTTTAAATTTAATATTTGATGTGTTAACGAAATATGTTGGCATAATAAATTATAACTTAGAACGTAAGTAATAAAAGAGTTGTATAATCGTATATTTTGTGTTTTAAAAATTATATAACTATATCTTGTGGTCATTTAATCAGATTGAAATTAGCTAATAGATTATACATAATTTGTTCTTTGAAATTTAAATTTCAAAATATTGTTAACAATAAAATGAGGGAATCATAAATATGATCAAATCAATAAAAACTTGGATTTTAGTTGGATTTGCATCTCTATTACTTGTGGCTTGTGGCCAAGGTGGGGGCGGTGCTGGATCTAAAAAATCTAAGACTTTAGACAACACTAAAAAAGCTGGTTTTGTAAAGTGTGGAGTTTCACAAGGACTTCCAGGGTTTTCAAATGCTGATGAAGCAGGAAACTGGACCGGCATAGATGTGGACGTATGTAGAGCTGTTGCAGCCGCTGTATTAGGTGATGCTGACAAAGTTAAATATACTCCATTAAGTGCAAAAGAGAGATTCACCGCTTTAACTTCAGGTGAAATCGACGTACTTGCACGTAACACAACTTGGACATTATCAAGAGACGCTGACATTGGATTAACATTTGTTGGTGTAAACTTTTATGATGGTCAAGGTTTCATGGTTAGAAAAGCATCAGGAATCAATTCTGTAAATGATTTCAGGGACGGTATTTCTGCTTGTACAAACACAGGTACAACTACTGAGCTTAACATGAGAGACTTCTTCAATTCTAAAAACATTAAGTATGAACCAATAGCGTTTGAAAAAGCAGACGAAGTTGTTCAAGCTTATGATGCGGGAAGATGTGATACTTATACTACAGATAAATCTGGATTAGCTGCTCAAAGAACTAAATTGAGTAACCCAGATGAGCATAAAGTATTACCAGAAACAATTTCAAAAGAACCATTAGGACCTGTTGTAAGACAAGGTGACTCTGTATGGGAAGATATTGTTAGATGGTCTCTAAACACTATGATCGAAGCAGAAGAGTACGGTGTTAATTCATCAAATGCTTCAAGCTTAAAAGACTCTGATAATCCAGCTATTAAAAGATTAGTTGGTGCTGAGGGTGAATTAGGTGCAGCTTTCGGTTTAGACAATGATTGGAGCTTAAGAATTATCGAGCAAGTTGGTAATTACGGTGAAAGCTATAAAAAACACATAGCAGACACAGGAATTTTACCTAATAGAGGTCCGAATGAGTTATGGACAAAAGGTGGAATTCTTTATGTACCACCAGCAAGATAATTGCTAATTAAATTAAAAAGGGCTGGATTTATCTGGCCCTTTTTTTTATTCTGCATAAAATGAATTTTAAAAATCTTAAACTAAACCTTAGTAATAAAAATAAAGATTTAATACCTCAAATTTTAACAGTTTTATTTTTAATTTTAGTTGTTATTTATTTTACTATTAATGCCCAAAGCAACATGGGCAATAGAGGAATTTCATTTGGATTTGGTTTTTTATCACAAGAATCTTCTTTTGATATAACCTTTTCACTTATAGACTATGATGGATCTCATACGTATGCTAGAGCATTTTTGGTTGGTCTTTTAAATACAATTTTAGTTTCTGCAATTGGAATTTTCTTTGCTACGATTCTAGGTGTAACAATCGGTATAGCAAGACTTTCTCAAAATTATTTAGTAGCAAAATCTGCTGAATGGTATGTGGAAATATTTAGAAATATACCTTTAATACTTCAAATTTTTTTCTGGTACTTTGCTGCATTAAGAGCTTTACCTTTGACAGTAGACTCAATCAATTTTTATGATATTAGTTTTTTAAATGTAAAAGGGTGGTATGTTCCAAAGTTTGTTTGGACTAACTTTTCTATATTTATTTACTCTATAATTTTTGCATTTATTTTAATTTACTTTTTAGCTAAATACGCGCAAAATCAAAGAGATAAGTTTGGTAAACAAATTCCAACACTGTATATATCAATTTTATTAATTATTGGTTTACCATTTTTAACTTTTTTAATTGGTGGAGTAAGTTTATCATTTGAAATTCCTGAACTAACTCAATTATCTAAAACTGTTTATGTATATCGAGGTGGGGTTAGTATTATCCCTGAATTAATTTCACTAGCCTTAGCTTTATCAATGTACACAGCAACTTTTATTGCTGAGAATGTCAGAGCGGGTATATTAGGTGTTAGCAAGGGTCAAAAAGAGGCAGCTGCTTCAATTGGTTTAACAAAAGGACAAATTTTAAAACTTGTAGTAATGCCACAAGCTTTAAGAATTATAATTCCACCTACTACTAACCAATATTTAAATTTGACAAAAAATTCATCTCTAGCTGCTGCTATAGCATATCCAGATATTGTTTTAGTATTTGCTGGAACTGCATTAATGCAAACTGGACGAGCGATTGAGATTATTTCAATTACAATGCTTACTTATTTATCTTTAAGTCTCTCTATTTCAGTATTTATGAATTGGTATAACAAAAAAATGGCTATAAAGGAAAAATAATGAATTTATCAATACTTAAAGCTGACAAAAAAAATCTAAATACTTTTATTACTATTGGTAGTGTTCTTATTTTTATTGGTTTAATTGACATAATTTTAAGTTCCTTTTTAAGCACAAACATAACTGCATTTTTACCCGATAAAATAAGCTACTTAACCCCATTATTATTTGGATTATTTGGTCTTTATTTAATAAGAATTGAATTTAGTGGAAATAAACTGCTTGATAAGGTTAATACTAATTTTAACTCATCAAATTTTAACGCACTTTTAACTCTCCTTGTAATATTTGCACTTATAAAATACATCCCACCTTTATTAAATTGGTTTGTCTTTGATGCAAATTTTGCAGGTAATACAAAGGAAGATTGCACTGGTGACGGAGCATGCTGGGTATTTGTCAAAGTTTGGTTAAATAGATTTGTTTATGGACTTTACCCTGACACGGAACAATGGCGTATAAACACGGCTTTTTTAACACTTTTTTTACTTGTCGGAGCTTCATTTTTCGTTCCTCAAAGGTATAAAAAATATATTATTATCTTTTTATTATTCGTATATCCAATTATTGGTCTAAAACTTATATCTGGTGGAGATTTTGGTCTAAAATATGTAGAGACTGGTGCTTGGGGCGGGCTTTCTTTAACATTCATAGTATCAGCATTTGCTTTGATACTTTGTTTTCCTATAGGGACTATTTTAGCATTAGGGAGAAGATCCAAGCTTCCTGCAATAAGATATACGTCTATAGGATTTATTGAGTTGTGGAGAGGCGTTCCTTTAATAACAGTATTATTCATGTCTGCAGTCATGTTTCCAATGTTCCTACCAGATGGAACCTATGTAGATAAATTGATAAGAGTTTTAATAGCGATCACGTTATTTGAAGCCGCTTATATGGCTGAAGTTGTTAGAGGAGGGTTACAAGCTTTACCCAAAGGACAATACGAGGCGGCTAAATCATTGGGTATGGGTTATTGGAAAATGCATTTTTTGATAATATTACCACAAGCATTAAAATTAGTAATTCCAGGTATAGCTAATACTTTTTTAGCTTTAGTTAAAGACACGCCATTAATATTTGTTGTAGGATTATTAGAATTGGCTGGAATGGTAAATTTGGCTAAAACCAATCCAAAATGGCTTGGAATGGCCATGGAAGGCTATGTTTTTGCTGGTTTAGTATTTTGGGTAATATGTTATGTTATGAGTAGATATAGCCAAAATTTAGAAAAAAAATTAAAAACAGAAAGATAAATGAGTAAAATTATTGAATTAAAAAATGTAAACAAATGGTTTGATAAATTTCAAGCCTTGAAGGATATTAATCTTGAGGTTAATCAACAAGAAAAAATAGTTATTTGCGGACCCTCTGGATCTGGTAAGTCAACTTTAATAAGATGTATAAATAGATTAGAAGAACATCAAGATGGGCAAATTATAGTTGATGGAAAAGAAATCTCAGAAAATACAAAAGATCTTGAAAAAATACGTGCTGAAGTTGGAATGGTTTTTCAACAGTTTAATTTATTTCCTCATTTGTCGATACTTGATAACTGTACGTTAGCTCCTATTTGGGTTAAAAAAATGCCAAAAAAAGACGCCGAAGCGCTTGCAATGAAAAATTTAGAACGTGTTCAAATTGCTGATCAAGCTAAAAAATTCCCAGGTCAATTATCTGGAGGTCAGCAACAAAGATCAGCTTTAGCTAGAGCTTTATGCATGGAACCAAAGATTATGCTTTTTGATGAACCCACTTCAGCTCTTGATCCAGAAATGATTAAAGAAGTTTTAGATGCAATGGTTGATCTTGCTAAAGCTGGTATGACCATGATCGTGGTGACACATGAAATGGGATTTGCTAAAGAAGTTGCAGATAATATGATTTTCATGGATGAGGGAAAAATAGTTGAAAAAGCAAAAACCAAAGACTTTTTTGAAAACCCCAAATCTGACAGAACTAAATTATTTTTAAGTCAAATACTATAACCATTTAGGTATAGGTAAATTTTTACTTTTTAAAAAATCTTTATTAAAAATTTTACTAGCGTATCTTCGTCCATCATCACATAAGATAGTTATGATAGTTTTTCCTTTACCAAGTTTTTTAGCCAATTTTACTGCACCTGCAATATTTATACCAGATGAACCTCCTAAAATAATTTTCTGTTTTTCAATTAAGTCAAAAACAATTTTTAAAGCCTCTGTGTCATTAGTTTGAAAAGCATCATCAATTATTGCTTTTTCAAAATTTTTGGTTATTCTTCCAGTGCCGATACCTTCAGTGATAGAGTTACCTTCACTTTCTAATTTATTGTTTTTTACATACGAGTATAAAGATGAACCCATGGGATCTGACAATGCGATTTTAATGTCTTTATTTTTTTTTTTTAAACCAATGGAAACTCCAGCTAAAGTGCCACCGGTTCCTACAGCACAAGTAAAACCATCTATCTTACCAGCAGTTTGTGACCATATTTCTTTCGCAGTCGTTTCTATATGAGCCTCTGTATTAATAGTATTATCAAATTGATTACCCCAGACAACTCCAAAACTATGGCTTTTAGATAAATCCTCTGCAATCTTTTTTGATTGCTTAATGTAATTATTTGGATTGGAATAAGGAACTGCATCTACTTCTATTAAATCCGCCCCCAATTTTTTTAATGTATTTTTTTTTTCAATTGATTGAGTTTTTGGAATAACAATTTTTAAACCCAGCCCAAACTCTCTACAGACTACTGCTAAACCTATTCCTGTGTTTCCAGCAGTGCCCTCTACTATAATTCCACCTTTTTCAATTTTTTTCTTTTTTAAAGCATCTTTTACTATATAAAGCGCTGCTCTATCTTTAACAGACTCACCAGGATTAAAATATTCAGCCTTCCCGTAAATATTACAGCCTGTTAAATCTGAAACTTGTTTTAACTTAATTAATGGTGTATTACCAATTTGATTAATTACATTAGTTGTTTCCATATTAAAAATTATATGAAAAAAATCACAGTTGCAATTATTTTATACTTTATTTTAAGTGTTAATACTTTTGGTCATTTAGAACATTATGCTGGATTGAAATATTTGGAATATGACTTATTTAGAAATAATGATTTAATAGGTTCTCACAAGTATAATTTTATCAAAAAAGGCGACAATTTGACTGTACAAAGTGTTGTAAATTTTAAAATAACTAAACTTGGAATTGATTTATATAAATATTTTGCAGAAAGTAGTGAAAATTATCATAAAAATATTTTTACATCTTTTAATTCTACAACTCTTCAAAATAAAAAAAATAAATACGTTAATATAAACTTGGATACTAAAAAAGATAAACTATATATCGATGGCTCATCTTTTAAAGGTGAGGCTAATAAAGATTATATGGTTGGAACTTGGTGGAATCACGAAATTGTAAAAGCAAAAGCACAAATAAGCGCAATTTCAGGAAGAATTATTGAACAAAAAGTTGAATTTTTAGGTAAAAAAGAAATTGAATTAAACGGAAAAACTTATGAGGCTCTCCACTTTAAATTTTTATCATCAGATGAAACACTCCCGGATAACAAAAAACTTAATACAGATATTTGGTATGACTCAAAATCTTTAATTTGGCTAAAGGCTCAGTTTGTAAAACAAGGAAATTGGGAATACAGATTAAAAAAACTAAATTAATTTATATTTTTAGCTGTTTTTTTTATCGATATGTCAATAGTGTTTTTATGTTTTTTTTGCATTTTAGACCTCTAAAAATGGTAAAAAAAAATGAACCCAAGTTGAACTTTGCTGTTGCATAAATAGATAAATTAAGGTTGAATATTTGAAATTGGGAGATGGGATGGAAGAGAATTTTAACTTACATTTAGGTAAAAAACTAAGAATGAGAAGACTATCTCTAGGTTTGACACAAACAAAAGTCGCAGAAGCAATAAACGTTACATTTCAACAAATTCAAAAGTACGAAAAAGGCACAAACGGTGTGAGTTCAAATAGATTAATGCAGCTTTCTAGTTATCTAAAAGTTCCGATTACCTACTTTTTTGAGGATTTTAAAAATTTTAATGATATTAAAAACCTGCATGATGAACATGAAGACTTAAATTATTCATTTTTAAGTAAAACCTTTTCCTCACTATCTAAATCACAAAAAGAAAAAATACTTCAAATTCTAAAAAATACAGTTTCTCTAGAAAAAACTGGTTAATGGCTCCTCGGGCAGGACTCGAACCTGCGACCAATTGATTAACAGTCAACTGCTCTACCAACTGAGCTACCGAGGAATAAAAACAAACATACTTTTTTTAAAATAATAAAACAACCAATTTATTGGAGGCCACGCCCAGAATCGAACTGGGATAAAAGGATTTGCAATCCTCTGCGTAACCATTCCGCCACGTGGCCAATAATGCTTCTTTTAAATCATTTAATAGCTTCAATAAAGCAAAATCTATGTCTTTTAGGTTTTTACTCATTTGATATAAACTATATAAATCATAATAATGGAATTTAAAAAATATAATCACTTAAAAGAAGAAAAAAAAATCTCAGATTTTTGGATTAAAAAAGGTTTGTTTAAACCTAAAAAAACTAAAATAAAAAAAAGTTTCTCTATCGTAATTCCGCCCCCAAATGTTACAGGAAGATTGCATATGGGTCATGCTCTTAATAACAGTCTGCAAGATGTTCTTGTGAGATTTAATCGCATGAAGGGCCTTGAAACGTTATGGCAACCAGGAACAGATCATGCGGGTATAGCTACTCAAGCTGTAGTAGAAAAAAATCTTGAAAACGAAGGTATTAAAAAAAATGATTTAGGAAGAGAGAAATTTATTGAAAAAGTTTGGAAATGGAAAGAAGAGTCGGGAGGAATAATTTTAGATCAACTTAAAAAATTAGGTTGTTCTTGTGATTGGTCTAGATCTAGATTTACTATGGACAAGGATTTGTCCAAAGCGGTTATAAAAGTATTTGTTGATCTTTATAATAACAAATTAATTTATAAAGATAAAAAACTTGTAAATTGGGATACACAGCTTCAAACAGCCATTTCAGATTTAGAAGTTGTACAAAAAGAAGTTCAGTCACAATTGTATTATATTGAATATCAATTAGAAAATTCTGACACAAAAATTTCAATTGCTACAACAAGACCTGAAACAATGATGGGTGATACTGCGATAGCAGTAAACCCAAAGGATGAAAGGTATTTAAATTTAATTGGGAAAAATGTGAAAATTCCAGTTGTAAATAGAACAATTAAGATTATCGCAGATCGTTATGCTGATCCCGAACAAGGTTCTGGCGCAGTAAAAATTACACCTGCCCATGATTTTAACGATTATGAAGTTGGTAAAAGAAATAAATTACAAATAATAAACATTTTTGAAAAAGATGGAAAAATAAACAAAAACGGTATTAAAGAATATGTTGGACTAGACAGATTTGAGGCAAGAAAACTTTTAATTAAGCAACTTAAGGATGATGGAAAATTAGTCAAAATTGAAACTATTAAAAATAAAGTTCCCTATGGCGATAGATCAAATACTATCATCGAACCTCTTTTGACTGAACAATGGTTTGTTGATGCGAAAAAGCTGTCCAAAAAACCAATGAAGATAGTTAATGATGGAAAAACTTCTTTCTTTCCACAAAATTGGACAAAAACTTTTTTTCTTTGGATGAAGAACATTGAACCTTGGTGTATATCTCGACAAATATGGTGGGGTCATAGAATTCCTGCATGGTACGATGATAATAATAATATTTTTGTTGCAGAAAACGAGAGAGACGCATTCAATCTTGCTAAGAAAAAAAATAAAAATAAGAAATTTAATTTAAAACAAGAAACAGATGTTTTGGACACGTGGTTTTCCTCAGCACTATGGCCTTTTGCGACTTTAGGTTGGCCTAACAAAACAAAAGAATTATCTAAATTTTATCCTACCTCTGTACTAGTAACAGGTTTCGATATAATTTTTTTCTGGGTTGCCAGAATGTTAATGATGGGAAATTATTTTCATAAAAACACACCTTTTCATAAAGTGTATGTTCATGCTTTAGTAAGAGATGAGAAAGGTCAAAAAATGTCTAAGTCTAAAGGTAATGTTATAGATCCTCTAGAACTTATTGATCAATATGGTGCGGATAGTTTAAGATTTACACTTATTTCAATGGCATCACCTGGAAGGGATGTAAAATTATCGAAAGACAGAGTTACAGGAAATAGAAACTTCATAACAAAAATTTGGAGTGCAAATAATTTTTTAAAAATTAACAATTGTAAGTTAAATAAAAATATAAACTTACAATCAATTAAACTTCCTATCAATCAATGGATATTTAATGAATTTATTAAAGTGCAAAATTTAGTTACAAAAAATATTGAAATCTTTAGGTTTGACGAAGCAGCTAAACATGCATATCAATTTACGTGGCATTCTTATTGCGATTGGTACTTAGAGTTTTTAAAACCAATATTAAACTCTAAAAATATGGAAGAAATTAAGGAAGCCAGAGTTTTTTCTTCATTTATGTTAGCTAACATACTGAAGATTTTACATCCATTTATTCCCTTTTTTTCAGAGTCAGTCTGGTCAAAAAATAATTACAAAACAATTTTTAAAGAAAATTTAATATCTTCTTCATGGCCAAATTATAAAAATTTAAGCAAATTCAATAAAAATCAAATTGATATAAATAATTTAATTGAACTTATTTCAAACATAAGATCCGCTAAAGCTGAGTTAAAGATTACACCTAAACTTTTCTGCGATATTTCTTTTTCTGAAAAACCTAAAAAACTTCATAAGTTAATAAACAACAATATTAATTTAATTAAGCAAGTTGGTAGAATAAATGGGGTCATCAAGAGCAAAATTAACGATAAAAATACAATTGATATTTTAGTTCTAAAAGAAAAAATTTCACTTGGGTTTAGTGAGGATGTTAATTTAGCCTCACAAAAAGAGAGAATTTTACAAAAAATAGAGTCTATAAATAAACAAATATCTAACCTAAATAATAAGCTTAAAAATAAGGCTTATATGAAGAATGCTCCCAAAGAAATAGTACAAAATGACAAAAAACTAACAAAAGAATTAACTATTGAAGAAGAAAAATTAAGAAGTATTGTAGCAAGTATTAATTAAATATGTCAAAAATAAATAAAAAAAGATTACCAAGTCGTCATACATCCTTAGGTCCAGATAGAGCCCCACATCGTTCCTTTTATTACGCAATGGGTGAAACTGAGCAAGACGTAGCCAAACCTTTTGTAGGTGTTGTATCAACTTGGAATGAAGCGGCACCATGTAATACAGCTTTAATGAGACAAGCTCAATCAGTAAAAAAAGGGGTGAAAGAAAATGGTGGAACGCCAAGAGAGTTTTGCACAATCACAGTGACTGATGGTATTGCCATGGGGCATGAGGGGATGAAGTCGTCACTTATCTCAAGAGAAATAATAGCAGACTCAGCAGAATTAACAGTCAGAGGACATTGTTATGATGCTCTAGTTGGTATAGCGGGATGTGATAAATCCTTACCAGGGTTAATGATGTCCATGCTTAGACTTAATGTCCCAAGTGTTTTTATTTATGGCGGTTCAATTTTGCCTGGTAAATATAAAGGTAAAGACGTTACAGTAGTAGATGTATTCGAAGCTGTTGGAAAACATTCTTCTGGATCGATGTCTTCTGAAGAATTGAGGGAATTAGAGTTGGTAGCATGTCCTAGCGCTGGAGCTTGCGGGGGACAGTTTACAGCTAATACAATGGCGTGCGTGTCTGAAGCCATTGGATTAGCTCTACCTTATTCAGCTGGCACACCTGCGCCTTATGAGGAAAGGGATAAATACGCTTTTGAAAGCGGACAAACTGTAATGAATTTGTTAGAAAAAAATATTAAACCTAGAGATATAGTAACGAAAAAATCGTTAGAAAATGCTGCAACTATTGTAGCTGCCACAGGTGGTTCTACTAACGCTGCTCTTCATTTACCAGCACTAGCAAACGAGATAGGTGTAAAATTTGACTTAATGGATGTAGCTAAAATATTTAAAAAAACTCCTTATCTTGCAGACTTAAAACCGGGAGGAAAATTTGTTGCAAAAGATATGTGGGAAGCAGGAGGTGTTCCAATGTTATTAAAAACTTTATATGATGGTGGTTTTATACATGGTGATTGCATGACAGTTACAGGCAAAACTATGAAAGAAAATCTTAAAGATATAAAATTTGATCCAAATCAAAAAGTTTTGCGAGAATATAATAATCCCTTATCTCCAGATGGTGGTGTAGTTGGTTTAAAAGGTAATTTAGCACCTGAAGGAGCAATAGTTAAAATCGCTGGATTAAAAAAATTACAGTTTACCGGCAAAGCTAGATGTTTTGATAATGAGGAAGATGCTATGAAAGCTGTTCAAACAAAAAGATATAAAGATGGAGATATAATTATTATAAGGTATGAGGGACCTAGAGGGGGACCAGGAATGAGGGAAATGCTTTCAACGACAGGTGCAATTTATGGTCAGGGCAAAGGAGAAAAAGTTGCTTTGATAACTGACGGTAGATTTTCTGGAGCTACAAGAGGTTTTTGCGTAGGTCACGTAGGCCCTGAAGCAGCGTTAGGTGGACCTATAGCTTTAATTAAAAACGGTGATGTTATTGATATAGATGCAAAAAAAGGAACAATCAATGTTAGGTTAACCAAGTCACAATTATTGTCTAGAAAAAAGAAATGGAAAGCGAAAAAATCTTCTTTTGGTTCAGGAACTCTGTGGAAATATGCTCAAACAGTTGGTCCAGCTTATCTTGGCGCACCAACACACCCTGGTAAGAAAAAAGAAATAAAAGAATATTCTAAAATTTAATGAAAATTAGACCTGTTATTTTATGTGGTGGGGCAGGAACAAGATTATGGCCCAATTTAAAAAAATATCAGGCAAAACAGTTTATAGATTTTGGAGGCTGGACTTTATTTGGTAAAACTTTAAAGAGAATTAAAGGCTCAACCTACGATTATCCAATAATTAGTACAAATTCTAAATACATAAAAATTATCAAAAAAATTTTAATAAAAAATAATATTAAAAAATATAGAATTATATTGGAACCCGCAAAAAAGAATACAGGACCTGCAATACTTGCATCAGCTTTAATAAAAGAAATACCAGATAAACAACCTTTAATTTTTTTATCGGCAGATCATCTAATTGAAAAATTCAATAAATTTAACTCTGAAATTAAAAAAAATGTAAAATTTTTGAGCAATAGTAATATTTTTATTTTTGGAATTAGACCAAATTCGCCTTCCGATCAATTTGGTTATTTTCATACTAAAAGAAAAAAAAGTTTAAATGTCGTTTCTAAATTTCTTGAAAAACCAAGTAGAGAAAAAGCTAAAAACATTATACAAAGTGGTGGATATTGGAATTCGGGTATATTCTTTTTAAGAAAAGATTCGTTGGTATATAATTTCAAAGAATATCAAAAAAATATTTATAAAAACTCATTATTGGCAGTTAACAGAAGTAGATTTAAAAAAAATATTTACTATTTGAATAAAAAAGCATTTGTTAAAAATACTTCAAAATCGTTTGACTATGCTATATTAGAAAAAACGAAAAATATAAACGCTATTAAATTAAATATTCCCTGGTCTGATTTAGGTAGTTGGAAAGAAATATTATTAATGTTCTTCAAAAATAAAAAAAAGTATTTTAATAAAAAAAATATTTTTTATAGACCTTGGGGAAGCTATATAAATTTATATAGTGGTCACAATTTTTTAATAAAGGAGCTAATTGTTAAACCTAAAGGTATTTTGAGTTTACAAAAACATTTCCATAGATCTGAACATTGGGTAATAACACAAGGAAAACCTAAAATTACATTAAATAAAAAGTTATTTATAAAAAAACCTAATGAGACAATTTTTATTCCAAAAGGAGCAATACATAGAATTCAAAATCCTGGTCGTACAACAGTTAAGATAATGGAAGCTCAATTAGGTTCAGTTTTAAAAGAAACAGATATAGTTAGGTACGAAGATATTTACGGTCGTATTAATTAATTTCTAGTTCAATAGGCGTGTGGTCAGAAGGTTTTACTTTTGATCTAGGTTTTTTATTAATATTTATAGATATTATATTATCAAGCAAATTAGTTGATAAAAGAAAATGATCAATTCTCATCCCATTATTTTTTTGCCACGATCCAGCAAAATAATCCCAAAATGTATACTCCTGTTTATTTTTATTCTTCAATCTGTAAACATCACTGAAACCAAGATTTAGTAATTCTCGAAATTTTTTTCTAATTTCTAATTTTCCCAAAGCATCATTTTCATATCTTTTGAAATCATGAACATCTAATTCCTCTGGTATTATATTAAAATCCCCTGCAATAATTAGATTTGAATTTTTATTGAGTTTTTTTTTAATATTGAGAATAAAATTTTTTAACCATATTTTTTTGTAATCATATTTGTTAGTCTTTATTGGATTCCCGTTAGGTACATAAATATTAATTATTTCTATTTTCTTATTCTTTAATTGTATTTCACCAGTAATAATTCTTGATTGTTTCAAATCATCTTTTATGAAATCTTTATTAATATTTGAAATTTTTACTTTTGATATTATTGCTACTCCATTATAACTTTTTTGTCCGTAAACATATGAGTAATACCCGTTTTTCTCAAATTCTTCGTATGGAAAATTTTTATCTTCTGTTTTTATTTCTTGGATAAGTAAAATATCTGGTTTTGCTTGTTTTATATATTCTAAGATATTTGTAATTCTAGCTCTTACAGAATTCACATTCCAAGAAATAATTTTCATTAAACTGAAAACGAAAGACCACAACCGCAAGACGATGAAGCTTTGGGATTGTTTATAACAAATGACTCCCCAATCATTTCGACTTTAAAATCTATTATTGATCCATTTATAATATCTAATGATGCTTTATCAATTACAGTATTATTAAACAAAACATCATTCTCATTGGTTGAGTCATCAAAACTAAAATTATATTTGAAACCTGAGCAACCACCACCTTTTACTGAAATTCTAAAATACTTTTTTGTCTTGTTTTCTGCAGTAATCTTTTTAATTTGTTTTTTTGCTCTTTCTGTGAATTCAATTTTTTTTATCATAATAAGTTAATATGTAGTATATAAGTTATTGAATATATATGCAAAGATATACCTTTTCCAAGTTGTCTGCTTCAATTTATTCCAAAGGTAGATTTTTTATTGAAAAAAAAAGCAATTTAAGATCGCCTTATCAAAGAGATAGAGATAGAATTATTCATTCAACCGCCTTCAGAAGATTAAAACATAAAACGCAAGTTTTTGTTAATACATCAGGCGACCATTATAGAACAAGAATTACTCATTCCCTTGAAGTCTCACAGATTGCTAGAACATTAGCAAAAGTCTTTAAGCTGAATGAAGATTTATCAGAAACACTAAGTCTTGCTCATGATCTTGGACATACTCCTTTTGGTCATGCAGGTGAAGAAGCTTTAGATGAATGTATGGTTAATAGTGGTGGATTTGATCACAATATTCAAACCTTAAGAATAGTTACTTTATTAGAAAATAGATATTATAATTTTAATGGATTAAATCTGTCTTTTGAGACTCTAGATGGTTTGATAAAACATAATGGTCCAGTTTTAAATAAAACGAAAATTGATAAGATATTAGGAAAAAATTTTTTTAAAAATAAAATTAATTTTAACACTAGCCCCTCATTAGAAGCTCAAATTGCATCAATTTCTGATGATATAGCTTATAACAGCCATGATCTAGAAGACGGATTGAATGCAAAATTATTTAAATTAAATGATGTAACTAAAATACCTGTATTAGAATCTCTTATAAACAAACATAAGAAGAAACTAACAAATTACTCACAGGAATTAGTATTAAGACAAATTATTAGAGACATAATTAATGAAATGGTTAAAGATGTTATTAATAATACAAAAACAAATCTAAAAAAAAATAATATTCGCAATATACATGATGTTTACAAATCAAAATATCCTCTGGTATGTTTCTCCAAAAAAATGAAATTATTTGATCAAAGTATCAAACTATTTTTAAAAAATAACATGTACTATCATAAGAACATTATTGACAAAACAAACTTTGGAAAAAAGGTTGTAAAAAAATTATTTTTAAAAATTAAAAAAAAACCTAAAAAATTTCTTCAAATTGAAAATGTTCAAAAAACTAATATAGATAGATTGATTTGCGATTTTATAGCTGGAATGACAGATAGATATGCAATAAATTTATATAACAAAATAAAATGAATATATTTGAAAGTTATCTAAAAGAAATTTTAAGTTTGATCAAAAAAAATCAAAACAAATTAAACTTAAATGAAATAAATAATTTTAAAGGTATAAACCTCGAGATTCCTCCAGTAAATTTTAATGAAGATTTATCATCGAATATCTGCATGGTATTAGCAAAAATAAATAAATTGAATCCAAATGAGCTAGCGACAAAAGTTCAGGCTTTAATAAAAGCAAATATAAAAGATTTTAAAGATGTAAAAATCGCTGGTCCTGGTTTTATAAATATTGATCTTTCTAATGATGCGCTCGTTAAGATTATAAATAAAATTTTTAAAGACAGCTCAAACTTTGGCTCATTTAACTCAAATTTCAAATTTAACATAGAATTTGTATCAGCTAATCCAACCGGACCCATGCATGTCGGTCATTGTCGGGGAGCAATATTTGGTGATGTATTGTCAAATCTTCTTAAGTTTAACGGCAATAAAGTAACTAAAGAATATTATATAAATGACTACGGTAACCAAATTAAAAATTTTGTAAAATCTGTATATTTGAGAATTAGAGAGATAAAGTATGAAGAAAAATTTAAAGATGAAAAAGATTTATATCCTGGAGAATATATTAGAGATATAGCTCAAAAAATTTTAACGAATAACAATCTTAAATTTGATTCATTTGAAAAAAGTTTTGATTTTTTAGCAAAAGAGGCTCTAAATTATTCAATGGATATGATAAAATCAGATTTAACAAAACTCGGAATAATCCATGATAGTTTTGTATCTGAAAAATCAATTGTTGACTCAGATGGTGTGATTAACGCAATTAAACAACTTAAAAAAACTAAACATATTGAAGAAGGATATTTAGAACCACCTAAAGGTGAAGAAAATAAAGATTGGAAAAAAATTAAAAGACTAATATTTAAATCAGCTTTATTTGGTGATGATTCTAATAGAGCCTTACAAAAGAATGATGGTTCTTGGACATATTTTGCTAATGATTTAGCATATCACTTTAATAAAGTTTCAAGAAAATATGATAAATTAATTAACATATTGGGAGCAGATCACACTGGTTATGTAAAAAGAATAGAAGGAGCAGTTCTTGCATTATCTGGAAATAAAACAAGCTTAGAATGTAAAGTTTGCCAATTAGTAAAATTATTTAAAAAGGGTAAGCCGTTTAAAATGTCAAAAAGGGCTGGAGAATTTATATCAGTCAATGACTTATTAAGTGAAGTTAGCAGAGACTCGATTAGATTTATGATGCTTAATAGAAGTAATGATGTTGAATTAGAATTCGATTTTGAAAAGGTGCTTGAAAAAAGTAAAGAGAATCCAGTTTATTATGTACAATATTGTCATGCTAGAATTCAATCTATTTTACGCATGATAAATTTTAAAGTTGAAAAAAAAACCACAATTAAAAAGATTGATGTAAATTTTAATAAGTATGAAAAAGATATTTTAAAAAAAATATTTGAATGGCCAAAAATCATAAGAATTGCTTCTATTAAGTATGAGCCTCATCGTATACCTTTTTATCTCTATCAATTAGCAACTCTATTTCATTCATATTGGAGCAAAGGAAATGAAGATGAAAAATATAAATTTATCAAAGATGGAAAAGTAAATAATAATATAATTATTATTATACAATTAATTTTAATTGTTTTACAAAATGGCATGAAAATTCTTAATGTTTCCTTACCTAACAAAATGTGATGTTTAAAAAATTAATTAAAATTTTAATGCTTCTGTTAGTTATATCTTTTTTTGCTATTATTTTTAGGTATTATTTCTCAGAAAAAAATATAGCTCAAAAAAAACAAAACAGATATAATTTAGAAACAAAAGTTTTAGAAAATATTTCAAGTTTACCAGAATTACTTAATAATACTAATGATGTCATTGAATTTAATTCAGGATTTGAAAATTCAAACAAACAAAATTTTAAAAGAAGTTTTTGGGACCTTTTTAAAGACCAATGATTGAAAAAGCTATAATTATAAGTATATCAGGTTATAAACTTACCAAAATTGAAAAAAAAATTTTTAAAGAGTACTTACCATGGGGAGTTATCCTTTTTAAAAGGAATATTAAAAATTTTCAACAACTAAAAAAACTTATTTTATCTATTAAAAAAATTACTAAAAATAAACATTATCCAATTCTAGTAGATGAGGAGGGTGGAGATGTTTCAAGATTAAAAAGTATTATTGATAACAAATTATTTTCTCAAAGATACTTTGGTAAAATTTATGAGGCCAACTCTAGTATTGGAGAAGGTATTTATAAATATTATATTAATGAATTATGTAATATCTTTAAATCACTTGGTATTAATATTAATACAGTCCCAGTTTTAGACAAGTTATATAGTCAGACTAATAGTTTTCTAACAAACAGAGTTTTTTCATCAAAAATAGGAACCATTCGATCTCTTTCAGACATATGTATTAGAGCATATAAATCAAATAATATATCAACAGTTATAAAACACATACCTGGTCATGGTTTATCGAAATCCGACTCTCATCGAAGATTGCCCAAAATAAATAAAAGTATTAATTTTTTATTAAAAAATGATTTTAAATGCTTTAAAAATACCAAATCTAAATTTGCAATGACTGCACATATCCTATTTGATAAAATTGATAGCAAAGATTGCGCTACCCATTCAAAAAAAATAATACAAAATATTATTAGGAAAAAAATTGGATTCAAAGGTATAATAATATCTGATGATATAAGCATGAAATCTTTAAAGTATAGTTTAGTTAAGAATGCGTTAAAAGCTCTTAATGCAGGTTGTAATTTGGTGCTATATTGTAAAGGAAGGTCAAGCGAGTCTCTTAAATTATTAAGGAAAATTCCACCAATAGATGAATTTACTAAAAAAAAAACATCAGAATTTTACAGATTTTTAAGATAGTATTTGAATAGGAGTCGAGGATGAATAATTCTTTTTTGATTGACATACCAAATTATAATGGACCTTTAGAAACTTTATTAGATTTAGCAAAAAATCAAAAAGTTGATTTAGCAAATATTTCAATTACAAAGTTGGCTGATCAATTTTTAGAATTTGTAAAAAATAATAAAAATTTAAATTTAGAAACAGCTTCTGAATTTTTACTTATGGCAACATGGTTAGCCTATTTAAAATCTAAATTATTATTGCCAGAGGATGATGATGATGATTTCAAAGCGCTTGAAGTAGCAGAACGATTAAAATTACAATTAAAGAAACTTGAATTAATAAGACTTTTATCAGATCAACTGTTAAAACGAAAACGAATTGGAAAAGATATTTTTTTTAGAGGAATGCGTGGTGGGATTAAATCCATTTACACTCCGATTTACGATGTTAGTTTGTATGAACTATTAAAGAGTTATGCAATCATTAGTTCACAAAAATCCTTTCAAAGAGTTAATATTCCTAAATTACCCGTTCTAACCACAGAACAAGGTATAGTTAATATTAAGAGCAAATTGGATAGCCTTAATGATTGGAAAAATTTTATTGAATTAATACCAGAAAATTATAAACAAAATAGTCAAAAAAAAAGAACAGGTATATCTGGAATTTTAGCAGCTTGTTTAGAACTCACAAGAGAAGGTGTTATCAATATAATGCAAAAGAAACATTTTGATGATATTTTAATAAAAAAAAATAAATGAAGAAAAAAAAGAATAATATAATAAATTTTCCAAGCTCTATTTCTAAACTTGAGAGAAAAGTAGAAGCAATTCTTTTTGCAGCCTCAGAGCCACTTGAAATTGAAACTATTGAAAAAAGACTTCAAGCAACTACAAATATTAAAAAAATTCTTGAAAAAATTCAAAATGATTACAAGCCGAGGGGTATAAATCTAGTTTGTATAAGAAATAAATGGTCTTTTAGAACTGCATCAGATTTATCAAACACAATGGCATTACAAAAATCTACACAAAAAAAATTATCCAAAGCTTCAATCGAAACATTGTCAATAATTGTTTATCATCAGCCTGTCACTAGATCCGAAATAGAACAAATTAGAGGTGTAGCTTTTGGATCGAATACGATAGAAATATTGATGGAATTAGATTGGGTTCGACCTTCTGGAAGAAAAAATATTCCTGGTAAACCTATTCAATATGTAACGACAGAAAACTTTTTAAATCACTTTAATATTCAAAAATTATCAGATTTACCTACTGTTGATGAATTAGGAACTGCAGGTTTAATTGATACTTCAGCAGTTAATTCTTCAATATTTGGAACTAGCAAGTTTTTTTCAGAACAATCATCAAAAACAAAAGAAGACATATATTCAGACATTGAAAGCGCTATAGACGATAATGAAAAATAGAGTAAATAAAGTTATTTATTTAGTTTAAATTATTGTATATAAGATAAATATGAGTATTGGTTTTTGGCAAATAGCTATAGTAGTTGTCCTTGTAGTCCTTTTATTCGGAAGAGGTAAAATTTCTGATTTAATGGGAGATGTTGCTAAAGGCATTAAAAGTTTTAAAAAAGGTATCTCAGAAAATCCAGACTCATCTAATAAAGATACTGAAGATAAAAATAATTCTAATAATAATTAATTTAAATGCCACAGATTGGTTGGTTTGAATTACTTGTAATAATAATAGTTGCAATTCTTGTAATTGGACCTAAAGACTTCCCAATTGTTTTAAAAAAAATAGGATCATGGGTTGGATCTATTAAAAGATATTTTTCTGATGTTCAAAGAAACGTTAATGAAATCACGAACTTAGAAGAGGATAATAAAAAGAAAGACAAATCTGATGAGTAATAAGCAAGCAAGTCAAAATACTTTTATTAGTCATTTGTCTGAATTAAGATCAAGATTGGTTAAATCGTTTATTTTTTTAATTATATCATTTATAATTTGTTACTTCTTTTCGGAAGAAATATATAGATTTTTAGTTAAACCTTACTCGGACGCAGTGTTAGAAAATAATCTTGATCGAAGACTAATATTCACTGCTCTCCATGAGGCATTTTTAACTTATCTTAAAGTAGCTTTCTTTGCCTCAATTTTTATTACCAGCCCAATATTTTTAACACAAATTTGGAAGTTCATTGCTCCAGGATTATACTCAAACGAAAAAAAAGCTTTGCTTCCTTATTTAATTGCAACACCTATACTTTTTGTTTTTGGAGGCATGCTTGTGTATTATTTTATTATGCCTTTAGCGATTAAATTTTTCCTAGGATTTGAAAGCATTCAAGACTCTGGCTCATTAGCAATACAATTAGAAGCAAAAGTTAATGAATATTTATCTCTTGTCATGCGTTTAATTTTTGCATTTGGAATAAGTTTTCAACTTCCAGTGGTTTTAAGCTTATTAGCAAGAATTGGAGTTGTAGATTCTAAGTACCTTAAAGAAAGAAGAAAGTATTTTGTGGTCATTATTTTT